>JBKCOM010000100.1:0-9882 GCA_046309775.1 Flavobacteriales bacterium | reverse complement strand
ATTATTTGACTAAAGATCGGCTGTCCGGAAAAAAGTGCATTTTTGCCCATGGTATTTGTGTTTGTCGTAAAGCAAAAATACCAAACAAAAAAGCGAGCTGAATCGTCAGCTCGCTTTTATTTTTCCCGGACACTAGTGATTTGGAATGTCGAATTATGAATTGTGAATTGTGAATTCCGAATTATTCTTTACGAATTGTGAATTGCGCATTAATCCTTCAGCTTAAATTTAATTGGCACTCGAAACCTATAGTTGGAGGGCCTACCATTAACCATCGCTGGCTGAAAGTTCTTAAGTCTCCTAGTTGCTTTGATAGCCGCTAGTGATAAACCTGGTCCTCCATTTACGCCCCTGTCCTCTTTAATGTCCGTGATCTCACCTGTCTTAGTGACAACGAAGCTAACGTACACAGTCCCCATGATTCCCTTGGTCAATTCGTACTCCGGATATTGAATATTCTTATATATATCTTCATATAACCCCTCGATTCCCGTGGGATACACTGGTTCTATCATATTGGGAGCTTTTTCTATACCTTTCAAACTATCGCCATAGGTTCGATAGCTGTCGATCATAACGTCAAGCCGTGTAATATCTTTCAGCTCGTTTAACTGTGCTGAAATGAGTTCTGCATTTCGATTATACATTACTTTTACTTTAGCTCGGCTGAAAATAGTCTCAGGCCCAAGTATTCTCCTCAAATCGAGTTGAATAAATTGGGAAACCTCTCCCAAACCATTCACCACTGTGCTATCAATTATACCAGATTCGTCGAGATACAATAAACCATTCGTTTTAACTTGAGAATGAAATTCAGTATTATCCACTTTTTCACCTTGGATATTCAGCAATGAAATAGAGAATAAAAAATTCAATTCATTTTCATTGATCCTTTTGATATACTCCAAATATTTTGATGACCAAAAACCTCTGTCAGCGTAAGATAAATAAAAACTATCATCGTCTTTTTGAGAAACACCTCTGCGCGCTTCGCCCTGATAAAAGCTATCACTCCCATGCTTGCTTTCACTGAAAAAGTAAATATCAATTTGAACTACTTCGGGGTTACTTTTAATAAAATCTGCTATTGCTTCTTTTAAGACCTTCAAACTCTTATATTGACGATCATGTGGTAAATGTTTGTCACCCAAGTAAAACACTATCTCTTGTCCATCATTTGGTTTGAAGTACTTTCTCTTTCCCCGCTTTTGGTGCAAATAACTTATTGCCTTTGCCTGATTCCTCAATGATTCGTCTCGTACCTCTGGCTCAATCAACTTTCTATTTGTTTCTGTCTGATTTCTAAGAACGAAAGGCTGTTTTTTGGGCTCTGAAGAGTAATCTTCTCTAATAATATAGATTTCGGGAATTCTATTGACTACCTTAGATTTATAGACATCATAAAAAAAGAGCACGCTGTCCTTAAAGCCATTTGTTTCTTCTGCTATTGGTCCGTAAAAATGTAAGTTCATCTCCATATTCCACTGTCCGTGGAGTAATTGAGAAGAAAAAGCACATAACAAAATTAAAATAAGCTTCTTTGTATTCACGATTTCTCTTTTAAGTATTGAATGGCGAAAATAGAGTACAATACTTAATAAACACAAAAAATTGAAAGGCTCATTATAATTGCAAAAAGTCCTGACATGGTCAGGACTTTTTGTTATTCATTCCGAATTCCGAATTCCGAATTTCGAATTAGTTGTAAGCTACGATCACGTCGAAGCTTCCGCTGTAAAGACCAGCTGCTTGTTGAGCTGATACGTTCAAAGTAGCACCTACATTCAAAGTAGCTTCACCGTTAGCGTCAAGTACTGAATCAGCACCGAGGCTAGATACGAAGTTGTCTACAGTCATTTGTTCTGCACCACCAGCTGTTTCGATCACGATAGAAGCAGGAACTTCGATAGTGAAAGAAGCATCAGCGTATCCGTTTACGTCGAAAGAAGCAGCGTTGCTAACGTTACCAGCTTCGATCAATGTTACACCACCAGTTGAAGTGCGAGCTCCGTCAGTAGCGATAACTACAGTACCTTCAGAAGTACCAGAAGCGATGTTACCGAAAGCGAGGTCAGCAGTCTTAACGATTTCCAAAGGTTGGATAATGTTAGCAGAAGCGGTAGCAGTAGCAGAAGCTGTTGGGTTACCTTGAGCGAAAGAAGAAACTGAAACAACGATTGCAGCAGTGAAAACTAAAAACTTTTTCATGATTTTAATGATTTAATTTGTTATTTAAAAATTTGTTTATTGAGTTGCTCCTCCATTGCCAATGGCCGTGCCAACTCATGCCACAAATCATTAAAACTCCCGTCTATCAAGGATTTCAGAAAAATGTAGTTTTTGTGCCAGATGGAAATTTGTCCCCCCGTGGGACGCCGCGTCCCAAATTAGAACGAGAACGAGAACGAGAACGAGAGATTCTGAATTCAGAATTCGGAATTCGGAATTCAGAATTGCGAATTCAGAATTATCCACACTAGCCTGCCCCTGGTCGGGCTGTGGACTGGATGTCTGCGTATAGGATACTAATCGCTCGTTTCTTCTTCGACGTGTAAAATATGAAGCAGACGGTGGATGATGGGGGCGAAGAATACTGCTGTGACACTTAAGAATGCTACGCCACTATAAAGAGCATATAGTGATGAAAAAATCTTTGCAGCACTCGTATGCATTTCAGCCACTGGCCCCATTCCAGTTAGAATCATGCAGGCCATGTGGAAACTATCCAACCACGACAAATCACCCAGATAGTGATAACCGCACATCCCTCCAAAAACCGAAAATACAATGAGACCTGACGCAAAAAAGCCGTAACGTCCCATCCTCACCAAAAAGGTCTGAATCGAAACTACTTTTTGTTTTCGATGTTCTAACTTCATAATTAAAACGAATATACAACCTTTACAATTTTTCTTCACAGATTACTGTTATCCCCACTGTAAACCGCAATTTATTTTGAACCATGAATCGAAAAAACACCCTACTGGGAGTGGCAATGTTCTATTGCCTAAATCTTGCCTCACAAACCATTGATTTTACCCTGCATTTTGACAAAGGCTCCGACAAGCTCCTTCAAAATGAACAAAGAGAATTAGAAATTTGGGCTTCTTCGCATCTGCACTTCAAACACGAACCGCTACTTCTGCGTGGCCACACGGATGAAGACGCAGATTCTAAATTCAACATCGACCTATCGGCTCGTCGCAATCAGACAGTATTTACACTACTAAAAATGTATGGATTCTCTGATATTAAATATGAAGATTTCGGTGAAAGCTGGCCTATATGTCAAGCGAAAGATGAAGCGTGTATGTCTCAAAATCGTCGCGTAGAAATATTACTTCTTGAAGATGAAAAAGAAAAATGGGCTCGTGCTCTCTTGGATAATATTCCTCAAGTGAATTTTATCCCAACTGATAAAGACAATTACATAGAAGGAAAAGAAGGGACGCTTGTTTCCATACCTGCAAAAACACTGGTAAACGCGAAAGGAGAAGTGGCAGAAAACGTGAGGGTAGAATTGCGCGAATTCTATGATTTTAAATCTTGTATGAAATATAATATTTCCACCCAATACAAGGATCAAATCTTGGAAAGCGGTGGAATGATTGAACTTCGGGCCTTTGATGCCGAAACTGGTGAAGAACTAACTCCTCTCAATGCTGAATCCGTTGCCGTTTCATTTCGAGATAATGCAGAGCAAAAAGAAGGAATGCGACTATTCTACGGAACCATTGAAAACGGTGTTATGAATTGGGGCGACACTCCTACCCTACCTGTTGCCTCGGCCACATCTGGTAATTGGCAGTCGCAGCTCGCGATGCGTAATATCGATGCTTATGAAGGATCCCTTGTCGTTTTTTCTGATTCAAGAATTGGATATGTAACCATCCTGGTAAATTCAAAAAATCGCGAACAAGTAAAGCGCATTATGAACAAGACCGAGCGTCAACGCACCAATGCCGATATTGAATTGATTAAAAAGTGGAAAGAAGAAACGGATGCTCTTGAACGTAAAAATCAAGAAGAACTCGAGCGTCAAATTAAAAAAAGAAATAGAGAAGATTCTATTGCCACAGCGAAGAAAATAGCATTGATGTCAAAGGAGGAACGAAAGAGATTTTTACAAGCTGAAAAAGAAAGACAAGACAAACAACTGCAACAAATGCGTATCAACTATGCACTTAATGTAGGGGGAATGGGTTTCATTAATTGCGATCGATTCATTCAAACCCAATTAACTCCATGTTTCGTAGAAGTAGAAAATTCAAAAAAAATAGAAATCTATTTCATTTTGAAAAACAGAAATTCGATCATCACTCATAGAGTTGAAAACACATTATGGACACGCGGCCCTTTTGAGTTTTCACTTCCTGTCGGAGAGGTTGTTCAAATGATTGCCATAACTCACGATAAAGGAGAAATGGCAATGGATAGTCAAGAGATGAAGATCACACCGAACGCTATTATTGCCATCAAACTCCAGCCATGCAAGGAAGAAGAATACCTCGCCCTAATCGAAAAACACACGAAGCGGTTTTAGAGAACAGGAATAAAGAACGAGAACGGGAATTTGGAGTTTGGAGTTTGGAAATTGGAATTTGGAATTTGGAGTTTGGAAATAAAAAAAGTCCCGAAATCTTCGGGACTTTTTGTTATTCATTCTGAATTGTGAATTGCGAATTCTGAATTTCGAATTCAATGTAGCTATTATACTTATCGTTCTACGTTTCGTTGAAGAAGCTTTCGATTGCGCCCATATAAACAGCATACAAAAGAAGCGTGATCAAACGATCGAAAAAGTCAGCTCCGGGTGCGTCAGGGACACGCTAGTCTCTGTCCTTTTGAAGCTCTTCTATCGTCAATGTCTTCAATTTATGGAGCGTCAATCGCATATTTTTCAATATTTTCAGATTTTAAATTTAAATTATCAATTTTTTCGAAGTTAATAAAACAAAAAACTACAAAGGAGGGAATGGGAACAGGGGGGATTACGATTTTATAATACATTTGAAAAAATGATTAGCTCTAATTGATTAAATATGGCTGAATTAAGCTATCAATATTCTACAATTACCACATTCGAGAAAAAAGGAGATGGAAGCAGGCTTATTCTATCTCATCAATCAGAGTTGGACGAACTTAATAGTATTCCCTGTTTCTTTTGGGGAAGCCTTACTGATCCCTACATTACTGCTCGATGTTGGATGTTATTGTCTCGTGTGGTACGGAGCACTTTTATGCCTGTTACTCCAAAATTTAAAGATCCAATTATCACAGCGGGAACATCCAGAATGAGATTTGAAGCGTTCTCATCAGATAATGGAGTTTACGCTCGGCTAGATATGAATCCTGAAGCCATAGATGGCGAGTTTATTGCATCGGGTACAACGAATGTCGACTTTAATGAGCCAATGCTAAATGCTATAAATGCAATTCAGAAAAATGAAAAAGTGGTTCTTTCTGTTGGTCAAACGAACATGCAGGTTATAACTGAAAAATCAAAACAAATCGAACGAAAGGTGAGCTTGCCTGAACGTTGGATTAAGGGTTTGTCCAGTGTCCAATTATACTTAGCGGACATGGATTTGCGCTTTGAATTAAATAAAATACAGATTTTACAGTTGTTTCAAACGTTACCCAAGGGAGCTGTTAAAGATGACTTACACATCATTTACCGCGCAGGAAAATATGTATTCAATAGCGTTCCATCTAAAGAAGGCGTCCGCATCAACGGCATTCAGCGAATAAGATTGCTAGAAAGCGTAATTGCTTTCTCTGAAAAGTTATATATCTATTCAAGCATAGATCAGTCATCTGCAGCCTTTGTTTGTGAGTTTGGTAGTATGCAACTACTACTTGCATTTTCTCCTGAGGTGAATCGCGGTTTTTCTGGTGAGGGGAAAGCGCTCGAAAATCTGATTCAAGATATTCCACTTCAATATGTTTACGGATTAGGCAGTATTTTAAAGACAAATGAAACATTCAATCCTTCACTTCTTTCGATTGAAAATGATATTTCTTTTGGAGTAATGGATCATCTCACTTCATCCTTGTCTTCAATGGGTTTACTGGGGTATGATCTGCTCGCCCAAGAGCATTTTTATAGACGACTTCCTTTTAAAATGGAACGTATCCTTAGTTTGAATCCACGATTAAAAAATGCTAAAAAAATCATTGAAAATAGCAAGGTTGAGATTATAGAGAAACGAAGGAATTATGTGGAAGCCAAAGTAAGAGGAACGGATGTTTGGCATAAGGTCATCATTGATAATGAAAAGCCTTGGTGCACCTGTCGGTGGTGGAGCGAATACGAGGGTTCCAGAGGCATCTGTAAACATATCTTGGCCGTGAAGATTTATGAAAACACTAATTGAAATTTAACTGATGAGTGAAAATAACTTGAATTCAAAAGAATTGTCGAATTCTGAGTCACGTAATTCGGATAAAACGCAAAAGCTCGCCGCACGGCTTGCGGAGTTTGATGAAATAATTAAACAGACCAAAAAATCAGAACTAGACTCTTTTCTGAGGGAAAAGACCGCTGGATATGCAAAGGAGTTCAAAAAACACATTACAAAATATAGAACGGCTTGGCTTTCATGGAATCACGATATCGAGTTTACACCTTCTCCTCATGTAAATTTAGGTTTCAATCCTTCCATGGATCAAAGAGTAATGGTTACACTATCAGCTATTGCATTGCTCGAAAAGTCACAAATCAGACCGTGGCAACAACATATAGTGCAATTGATAACCCACTACAAAAATGAGCCTATTATTGAAGTTGTTTTGATGTCAATCAAATCTGAATGGTTGGCTGAAACTTTGAATGAAATAAGTAATAACAAAAACTCTAACTTACATCTGAGTTATCCTTTTCTCTTATCCCTAGAGAAAAAAGAAATAGTACTGTATCATCCACACCTATTTGCTAGAAGTATTGCTGAGTTTGGCAAGTACCTCAATTATTGGGAAGACAATGCCTCACATGATACATGGTCTTTTTTGATTAATACTGAGGAAACTACAAAACGAGATCTGGTAGAAATATTCAATTACGAGACGCCCATCAATATTAGCAGGGGAACTTACACTTATAACAAAGATTCAAATTGGCCGATTTTGATGCAAAAGCTAATTGAGTCAGACTTCATTCAGCGCGACTTTGTATTAGAAAACTGTCTTCTTATTCAAACGAAGAATTGGGATAATTTAGTTCGATCTTCTTTTCGGGACCTCTTTGAAGCTATGAGTCCAACAAGCCAAGAGTTGATTCGTTTTCAGCACATAGTCTTTTCGCTATTGAGCGACGCGCATTTCAGTGTGGTCAATTTAGCTATTAATTTATGTAAGAGAATTTATACAGAAGGCAGCTTTGACATTACCAACTTCGTGGTTTCGGCAGCTCCGATTCTAATTAGGAATGACATAAAGACGTCGATAAAATCAACAATCACCATTCTAGAGTATTTCTTGAAAAAGGATAGCCCCATGAAAGGGCAAATTTGCCTTATGTTATGTGATTGCTTTTCTCAGTCCGATGCTTCCATCCAAGAAAAAGCAGCAACTGTCCTAGCGAAATATGGTAATTTTAACCTGAATGAATTGAGGGAGAAAGTTACTTCCTATTCGAATCTCATTCAAAGTAACTCGAAGAAGCTGCTGATGAATCATCTTGAATTGTCTGTTGAGGTAGATGAGTCTCAGAAAACAGTTAGTTATAAATACGATTTTTCTCCGAACTATTCATTAGGCGATCCAATTCTAATTCCTAACAATTGGAATGAAATTCTAAAACTAATCGGTAAGTTCAAAAAGACCAGGGATAGAGTTGATGCTGAAGTTTTATGGCTTCTATTTTTAACGAGACAAGATCTTTTTCCCTCTAATTTGAATAAGGAACTCGAGCCCTATAGAACCTCTATGTATTCTACATTTGGTGATAGGAGTTTTACGGATATTACATTCAAAATTCTACGCATTAAGGCTGGTTTGCCCAAAAGCATGTTTGATCCTCAAAAAAAATTGGATCAATACGAGGTTGTAGAAGGGGAGCCCAAAAATTTGTATGAATTGATTGAATACCGCATGCAGAGAGGGATTAAGCTGAGCTTATTGAGTATCCCTACGCATTATCCTTGCTTCATAGAGCCAGTCACCTTAATGATAAGATTAATAGAGCATGAAAAGTTTAATGAACCCATACACACCTTTGACTTGGCCTTGGCTATAGGAAGAATGGTGAGGACAAACATAGAAGAGGCTTCAGCATTGCTGTCGGATATACCTAAAAAGTATAGGACATTAATGAGTTATTGTTTGGGACTCACCAGCAATATCGAGGTGGACACTAAAAATCATATAACTAAGATATTCTCAAAGATCACGGGGAATCAAAATTCAGATGAATTATTGCTTTTGTGGGCAGTAGCAGCCAGAACATTTGATCGGGAAGGCTATTTTCCAGCATTTGAAGATACGGAGATTGGTGAGATTCCTAACGTAACAAAACCTTATTACCCTGAGTGGATATTCGATAAAGAAATGAGTTCATACATCTCTCATGAAACCAATCAATTGAAAACAGTTTTTTTTGGTTTGAAGCCTCACCTGAAATACCCACATGATAAATATATCCCACCCACGTTAATTTATTCAGATGAATATTCAGCTCGAGAAGGCTCGCACAAAGATTGGAAAGGAGGCATTGTTACAGAGTCATGCCTAAAGGCAACGCTATACGAGGCTCCCAGAGATTCAGAAAGAGTCGCGAGTAAATTGTTATCACGATGCAACAAACATTATAGAATTCCGGAAGAAGCGATATCAATATTTTTAAAATTGTTGACCCAGCCGGACCAAAAAGTTGACCCCTCCTCTAATCTCGTTTTAGCAATCAGTTTTTTTAACGATGACAAAAGCCTGCGTTTGAATGCATCAGAAGCGCTATTTCAATTTATCGAGCTAGAAAAGTTAGATACGGTAGATTTTGGTAAAAAGGCTGCGCTGTCGATAGATGCAGAATATGGTGTTTTCCAGCGCTTATTAGATGGGATTTTGACCATCAAAGATGCATCCTCAAAACACAATTCAGCACTTGCGCAAATTTTTGATAGTATGCTAGTTCATCTAGTTATAAATGAAAATTTACCCTCTGGGTTTAAGAAACTCTTGGAAAGTTTTGCAGACGTAAAGATTAAGACGAATTTCACTATTTCACCACAGGCAATTGCTTTTTTGGAGAGATGGAAGGAAATACCTTCCTTAAGAAAGTTGATACAAGAAATTACGAATTGATCCTTTAACAGCTCCTATAAAATTCATTTCGTAATTCTCATCCCCTTTGTCGCCTTGTTCCCTTGTCCCCGCCAGCCCATGAATGGGCAGGCCATTGATCAATTTGGAAATTGAAAATTGTCTAGTGCCAAGGACCGCGCTAGGCGTAACATATCTGTAGCCCCAGAAAATGCGCGACGTATTCCCGATTCCGTCAGGGGTCGAACAATGGAGCCACGAAAAAATGCAAATTCAATTCATCAAGTGCAGAATTTTTTTAAAAAAAAAAGTCCCGACATCGTCAGGACTTTTTGTTATTCATTCTGAATTGCGAATTCCGAATTCTGAATTTCGAATTAGTTATACGCTACGATCACGTCGAAGCTTCCGCTGTAAAGACCAGCTGCTTGTTGAGCTGATACGTTCAAAGTAGCACCAACTTGAAGAGTAGCTTCACCGTTAGCGTCAAGTACTGAATCAGCACCGAGGCTAGATACGAAGTTGTCTACAGTCATTTGTTCTGCGCCACCTGCAGTTTCGATCACGATAGAAGCAGGAACTTCGATAGTGAAAGAAGCATCAGCGTATCCGTTTACGTCGAAA
>JBKCOM010000099.1:0-2808 GCA_046309775.1 Flavobacteriales bacterium | reverse complement strand
GATGTTGCCCTGTGAGTCGAATTGCAGATCATCCGCATATACGTAATAGTTTGATGATAATTGCTTGGCCCAAACGAAGTTCCCTGCATTGTTTAGTTTGAGAATGTAAGAATCATAATATTGTCCATTTAAGGTAAAGGCTCCAACTCCAGGATCAAAGTCCATAGCACCATAAAAGATTCCTGTTGTAAAGATGTTACCTGCTTCATCTTGAACAATATTATTGGGTCCGGCATAATAATTTGAAAACACCCTTGCCCAAATATAACTGCCATCTGTGGTAAGTTTTTGTATGTATGCGCCATATTGGGAAGTAGTGCCCAATTCTGCTACAGCCGCTCCAGGATCATAGTCTACTATTCCATAATAAATACCTGTGGATACCACATTGCCATCGATATCAGCGTGTATAGAACGACCAGTTTCATATCCCGTCGAAGTATTATTGGCAATTTTACGAACCCACATTAGTCCACCCGTTGGATTGTATTTCGCCACAAATGCATTGACTCCAGAAAATGCAGTGAGGGTTGTAGGACTGCCCGTGCCGGTTCCTGTTGGATCAAAATTTACCGTTCCTCTAAATTCACCCGTCACATAAATATTGTTCGCACCATCAACAGAAACGTCGTACACGATGTCATCCAACGTAGATCCTAATGCAATGGCAAAAATGTAATCGCCGTTTGCGGTGAGCTTGGAAATGTAGCCATCCTTCACGCCTTGGCTGCTGAGAACTGCGCTGCCCGCATTGGGATCAAAATCAGTAATGCCTTCGAAAAAACCAACAGAAATAATGTTTCCAGCATTATCGACAGTGCTGTTTTCTGGTTTTTGATTGGAAGGACCGGCAAATTGTTTTGCCCACGATAAGTTCAAACTTTGTGCATTCATTCCCAAGGAAAGAAAACTCAAAATGCATAGGTGTAAGATTGTTTTCATTTGATTTAATTTTGGTGGTCAAAGGTTTCAAAATCAGAGTTTTTTTATCAATCCCTTGTTCGGTCAGTTTTTCTCTCCCCTTTTTAGGGGATTTTTATAAAATCGTATTTAAATTCATTAGATTCAAATACCTTCGTTGAAATGAAGCGCCTGACCCTTTTTGTATTTTTTACAATAAGCTTCCTCTTTTCTTTTGCTCAATCGGAAGAGGAGCAAGTGCTGCTTTCAAAGCTGAATGCATCAAAGGATGATTCCGAGAAATTTAGTATTCTTCGGGATTTAGGTTATATCTATGAGTTCAGCGACTCATCAAAAGCACTGGCCTATTATCGTCAGGCATTTAAACTTGCCGAGAAAGTAAATAACAATGAATGGAAAAGTGCAGCGTGTCTGGATAAAGGAAGTGTTTACTTCAATTTTTCAAATTATAGACTTGCTCTCACTTATTATCATCAATCTGCTTTTCACGCCGAGCAGGGTAAACATGAGATTAGAAAGGCGAAGGCTTTCACCAATCTTGCAAATTCGCATTATGAAATTTATGATTACGATAGCGCGCTTTATTATGGATTGCGTTCTTATGAATTATATTTAAAAGGTGGAGATTCGGCTTTGGCTCTGCTGAGTATTTCCAATTTAAGCAGTTATTATGAAGAAGCGAAACTCCACAACGAGTGCATGTATTGGGTGGATAAAGGATTGTTATTGGCTGAGAATATTAACGATCCTATTTCAAAAGCGAGATTATGCATTGCAGGAGCGCAGAGCGCGGTGGCGTTTGGTGACACCACCGAAGCTTATCGACGTCTTGAACTAGCTGCTCAAACGGCAGTGCGCATTGAAAGTGATTATTTTAGTTCCTCCACATATCAAGGATTGAGCGGTATATATAATGACCTAGGCAACTATGAACTTGGAAATCAATTTGCCGATAGCGCATTAAAATATTTGGTCGAGGATGAGGGCGGCCTTTACGCTGCGAGTATTTTTCTGACCAAAGGTCGCGCACTTGAAGGCAAAGGAAACATTGATGCCGCTTTTGATTATTATAAAAGAAGCGAAAAGCTTGCCTCAGACATCGATGACTATTCAACGTTGGCAGAAGTTTATCTGTCGCTTTCCGAATGTTCTCGAGCAAAAGGAGATTTTAAGAATGCACTTTTGTATCACGAATACTACGCTGCATACAAAGACTCAGTAGAATCTTCTGATCAGAAAGTACTTGCGGCAAAAATGGATGCGTCTTATCAAAAAACGCAAAGATTAAATGAAATCAAAGCACTCAAGACAAATGAGGAAATCTTGAAGCTTCAAACCTCTAATCGTCTTTATTGGATTGTCTTTCTTGTTTTGTTGTTGCTATTGGCGCTGACATTATTCTTTGTTTGGAGAAATATTGCAAAGCGTAATCTGGCGATTACAAAGCAACAAATTCAGATCAACGAAGCGCGAATACGTGAATTAGAGCAGCAAGCTCAGATGGTGGTCATGGATGCGATCATTCGAGGCGAACAAAATGAGCGATCGAGGGTCGCTCAAGATCTGCACGACGGTGTAGGAAGTTTATTAAGTGGAGTAAAATTATCTCTATCAGCGATGAAAGGAAACATGGTAATCAGTGAAGAAATGGCAACTGCATTCGAGCGTTCGATTGTTCAATTGGATGCAGCAATTGCCGAAATGAGAAGAGTGGCCTACAACATGATGCCAGAAGCTCTCGTGAAATATGGTCTCGTGGATGCCACCAAAAATTTCTGTGCCGATATCAATACATCCAATCAACTCAAAGTCATTTTTGAGGCTATCAATTTTGATGTTACTTTGGATAAATCTAAAGAGGTAATTGCATTTAGAATCATTCAGGAA
>JBKCOM010000098.1:0-3138 GCA_046309775.1 Flavobacteriales bacterium | reverse complement strand
ATTTGAATGGATTGAAATATGGTATAATAAAAACAGGAGACACGGTACATTGGACTACTTGACAATCGAAGAGTTCGAAGAATTAACGAAAATCAAAAATGCAGCTTAACTTTTTGTCCGGTTTTTTGTTGCAGGTTCAGTATAGGGACTACTCAAATTACCTGTTTTAGTCTCCCATAGCCCCGACTCTTGAAGATCCAACATCGTTTGCATTTGGGCTCTTGTTAAACTAGATTCGAATAGTCCTGTTTGGATGATTCTGCCAAACGTATCGTACTTATTGAAGTGCCATTTGTTTGTTTCGCTTATAGAACTTGGTTTTTGATGTGCAACCAATCTTCCTAATCGGTTATATGCAAATTTCGCCCATACTTCACCGGGCTTCTTAGATTCGCTTAGGTTGCCATTCTTATCATACTTATTAGCTGTAATATATCCATCAAAAATTTGATAATTCACGCCATCTGTATCTGAAAAGAATTGGTAATTTCCATTCATAGCGAGAATCGCTATCGGCGGAATCTCATAGGCCAAATTACCAAAACTATCATAGACATAATAGGTGTCCATATTTCTCCAAGTAGGCGCGAGTCCAGGCAAATACGACATGTTATCATCAGAGTCGTGCCCGAATCCATTATACCATGAATAGGATGTCGCGCCTTCACCAGACATTAGAACTTTGGTTCTTTTGCAAATCAATTGCCCCTGATGATTTCTGAATTCCCAAAATTCTTTTCCATTTTCGTCAATTATTGAATTCTTGAATAGTGAATTAACGGGAATGTGTGATGGGCCAAATTCGCCCAATGCAGAGCAACCATTCGGAAGAAGCGCCCAATGTAATACTTCATTTTCGCCGTTGAGTTCATAGCTCATTCTTGTAGTATGCCCATTCCCTATCTGCCAAGTTTCTCCGACATTTCCTTTTTCGATAACTCTAGATTGTGGACTACTTTCAAAAACATATTCTGAGAATGGAAATTGAGTTTTCGCTACTTTTGGGGAGGTATTGTAGAAATTAAGTTGCTTTAATTGGACATCTTCAATGAATCCTCCATTATTTCCATTGCCAAGAGTAAAAGGTGAGTATTTTATTTTTTCTCTGCCAAAACTATCATACATACGGAAAGAAACGATATCTCGCTTGGAAGGACTTTGACGTATCCCAATATTTTGAATTACCCTTCCAAAACCATCTTCGTAAGAGATATTGGAAGAAATACTGGGACTAGAAGGGTTGGCATTTGAAATAGCTGTTCTCGCTAAGTTGGGCTCGAGAGCTATAATTGTTTTACTCCAGTTATGATCATTGGGATTGCTAGGGTCTTGGAAGTGATATTCACTTTTACTAATTACTTGAAGTTTCTGATCCAAAATCCACTCTACTCTTTTCCATGAGTCATAAGTGAACAGTCTAACAACCGAATTTTCATCGCAGGTGGATATAACTGTACCATCTGTATTGAAGCATTCAGTCTTAATTTGTGACTCGTAGGGAACAAGCCTTAATTCATCAATAAGAGAACCATTTAAGCCTGATATTGTGACTATAAATTCACTTGCCGAGTTTATTTCATATTCATTGTATTTCCAATATGGATGGTTATTGCTGAGATTTACGAAGGAGTTCAAAAGATTTGCATTATTGCTAATCGTAATGTTTAATGGGGTAGATGAGATTGTCCAAAAAGAGAGCTTATATCTTCCCGCCATCATTGATTGACTTGTAACGTTGTTGTTATTGAAAACGAAGTATTTATTTCCTGTATAACTTTTGGGGAGTTGAAAGTCAAGATGAGTAATAGATTGAATCATACAAGAGCTCGATGAGTAATTCCAACCGTTACCTGTAGAGGTTTCAAAACTTGTGAATGCGCACTGCTCAATCTCAGCGTTCACTACCGTAGCAACAACCTTATCATCTGGATAGTCTCGGAGAAGAGTTTGGGACAATCCGTAGGTTCTTTGTAATGAAATTGTGTTTAGATTTGAATTAACTTTATGAACCTTTTCTTGTATAAAATATGATGGGTGCTTAGTGAATTGTTCTCCCGCAATACTACTAAGTTGAAAGTTAGATTCCGCTATAGGTTCGTTTAGGTGTAATGTTGATTTTCCTATTAAGATCAACTTGTTGCTGAAAACTTCATACTCTTGTATTTCTCCAGAGACAACGTAATATTCACCGTTTAACTTCTTCAAGTTGAGCACTTCAATTGGCACAGACCAATATCTGTTATCTTCATGTTTCATAAACTTTAGTGCAGCGGCTTGACCTGAACTACAATTTTGACAGCTCAGATAGTTGGAAGGATATCTAATTATTTGTTTGCTATACTCCTGAGATTCTAATTGAACTGTTTCTGTCAAAACTAGTTGTAATGCATTATTGTAGGTGTAATTGTATTCTGTAGTGGTGAATTTAGATGGGTTAATTTGATCAAATTTCTTTTCTATTTTTCTCTCTAAGAAGAATTTTTCATTTTCATACTTATAAACAACAGCATCTACTACCCATCTTACCATACAAGGAGCATTTGACGGGTTTGATGTTTGGTATAAATTGAATTGTCTATCTCCAGCCTTTAAGCCCTTTATTTGTACCGCTGGACTTGCATTATAGAAATATGATATTTCGCTAACAAGAGCACCAGAGCTATTATAAGCTCTCTCATTAATTAGGTTTCCTGTTCTCCAAAATTTATTAACTGGTAAATTTTGGATAACAGGGTCAACTGTTAAAGGTTTGAAGATGCTATATTCGAATTCAATTCTTCCATTATCACAATTCTGAACTTCCTCGCAGGTCGTAGTTTCGGTAACGTTAGTATAAACCACGTATCCTCCATTTGCCATTTGAATAGGATCTACGCTTGATGAAAATCGCTTCAATACTCCATATTCTGTTATAGGTTCATATTGTGTTATACTCGCGTTACAATTGTCACAAAAACCGTTACCAAGAATTCCACATCCGTTAGCTATCCACCCTACATGAACCTGCAACAAAAAACCGGACAAAAAGTTAAGCGGCATTTTTGATTTTCGTTAATTCTTCGAACTCTTCGATTGTCAAGTAGTCCAATGTACCGTGTCTCCTGTTTTTATTATACCATATTTCAATCCATTCAAATA
>JBKCOM010000097.1:0-7767 GCA_046309775.1 Flavobacteriales bacterium | reverse complement strand
TAATCTGAGCGTCATCGAGAACGGCCGCTCCAACCCGCAAATCCTGACACTTGTGAAAATCGCATCTGCTTTAGATTGTGAATTGAGAGAGTTAATTCCCGATATCACCAATCATTCTCGCTTCATCGATTCGCCCGCGCGATATACCCCAAGAAAGAATAAAAGTCGCGAGGACTAAAATTCCTTTCCGGTGCAATTTTCCGAAATTTTTTATGAAAAAACATAAGTTTGCGAAAAAAGTGAGTTTTTTCTGTCAGAAAAATCCCGCATAGAAGTTAGCGAAGCTAAACCCAATAAAATAGAGGATAAAAATATTATTGAACTCCCTCTGTGTTAAGACACTCTTCCTTTTATACAGTATAAAGCACACAACCAGACCCAGGAAGAAAACTATTAAACTAGCTACGTATAATGCCTTACCGAGTTCAACAGATTCTCCATAGGCGCCTATGGCTGCCGCTAACAAGAAAACAGAGTAAAACCAAGCTAAAACGTAGGGCATCATCGCATTTTTCTCAACACTAAAAATCTTCGGTGCAAAAACAAGTCCCAGTATAGTAAGAGGAACGCTTAACATGAGGGCAGAGACAGGTAGATCCACTCCCACTTTGTCAGCAGAGCAGAGGGCTAAATAAATAAGACCCACTGAAATTAGGATTATGTTTTTCATGACACATTTAATTTAAACGGCTTACGCTATCGCAAGTATCGGGATTTTCTTTTTGCGCATGATTCAAGTTCGAAAAAAGTGAGTTTTTTTCATTAAATTTTTCTTCCCGCTGCTATCGGGAAACTCATTTTTTCGATAATCACCTCTTTAGAATTAAAAGAACTTATATGTTCTCGATTCACCATATAGCTTCGATGAATACGGACCATAGATGTGTCTGCAAGCAATTCTTCGAGTTGGGTGAATGTTTGCAACGTCATCCAACGATGCGTGGTAGTATGAACGCGGCGGTAATCATCCATGCCTTCAATGTAGATAATATCCTTGACTGGAATGCGCACGATACGGCCTTCTGACTTGATGGACACTACCTTTCCTATAACGCTCAATGCTGCGATAGCCCTATTCGCAGCCACTTCCCAACGATCGTAAGTGAAAGGCTTCACCAGATAATCCACTACGTTCAATTCAAAACCCTTGAGTGCGTGCTGAGGATAGGCGCTGGTAATAACAATTTTAGAAGAAATAAAATCCCTCTCCAAACGATCGAAACTGAAATGCCCTCCCACATTCAAATCCAAAAAAACAATATCTATCGCATGATGCAACAAATAATCCCAACCTTCTTCGAGGTGATAAAACTTGGCAGCACAATAGAGTTGCTCATGCCTTTGTATAAAAAGCTCCACCTTCTCCAATGCCAAGGGCTCGTCTTCTATAATTACGCAAGAGTATTGACGCATCTGATTCTCAAATAAACTTGATATTCCGAATCGGTTTGTTGTAAAGATAAGGTATGGTGATCTCCATAAACTAGCTCCAGCCGTTTCCGAATCAAATCATTGCCAATTCCACCCGAAGCTTCACTCTTCTCCACTCCCCTATCATCCAACTTATTGATACACGAAAAAATAATATCATTATTCATCACTTCCAAATTAATCTGAATTGCTCCTCTTTGCGAAACCCTCGCCGAATGTTTGAAAGCATTTTCTACAAAAGGCATAAAAACAAACGGAGCCACTTCAACCGCCTCCACATCACCTGTCACATTCATAACCGCGTAGTCTTTAATATGTGTTCGAATAGCCTGCAGTTCAAGGTAGCGATGGAGATACTCTACTTCCGATTTCAAAGACACCTTGTCTTTATCAGACTCAAACAAACTGTAGCGCAGTATGTCGCTGAGTTTATTCAGGTAACTTGAAGCTTGTTCTGGACTCTTGACCAACATTGAATCAATATTGTTGATGGTGTTGAACAGAAAATGAGGTTGTAAATGAGCTTTGACCAACTCAAGTTCTACCTTCGTCGTGCGCCGATGCAATTCCTCTCTGATTCTCATCTCTTCAAAAGAATGTATAAATCCTTTGACTACAATTCCAATTACAAAGTTGATGGTAATGATAAACGCCATTAATAAAGCCTGCGCAAAAAGAGTCTCCCACGACCAATAGATGCTGAAACCTTCGTATAGCAAAAAGTAGGTGGCATAAGCAAGAAGGACTCCTAAGACATTCGTTAGACTATACCAACCTATAAATCGCAGCCATTTTTTCTTTAAAAAACCCAATGAAAAACCTACGATATAGGCGCTATAAAAACCGACGATACCCGTGACAATTGAAAATGGAATCATTGATATTCCGAACTCCCGCGCGGTAGGCCAAAACTCATCGAACTCCCTTCTTCCGCTTGCAAAAAGCATTACAAA
This sequence comes from Flavobacteriales bacterium, assembly GCA_046309775.1. Taxonomy (GTDB): domain Bacteria; phylum Bacteroidota; class Bacteroidia; order Flavobacteriales_D; family Sanyastnellaceae; genus JAIXWP01. The sequence continues at coordinate 5,383 of JBKCOM010000097.1, read as the reverse complement.
AAATGAAAAGAATAGCAGACCATACATCAGCCAATAGCCGGTATGTACCAAACTTATTAGAACATTTTTCCTTGTCATATCAACCCCTTTCTTTTTTAGAAATGTACAATAAATAATGAACCACTGAAATTCCAAAAAAAGCAATAAAAGAAAGCACTTCTATGGAATGACCCGCCGTATATCGCGGCATACCTGAAAGTTCGAAAAACTTATAGCTCGTGTAAGCAAACGGAAATGCGTAGCCATATTTCCAACTAATGAGAAACATGCTGCAAATGACTAATGCTACGCCTACACCAATCGGTACTATAAAATTGCGAAAACGCATACTCAATAGATACTGCAAAGCAATGATTGGTAGTGCTGAGATATAAAACGAAATAGCATTCTCCAAAATGTATTTCACGGGAATCGCTTCATCTGTAAATATCATGCGACCATTTAACAAGGAAGGTAAATAAGCAGAAATTAAAAACGCCATTGTGAAAATGATGAGCCATTTAAAAAACATCAACAGCACCACGAAGTATTTTGCAAAGAACACAGTCGATACATGTTGCGGAGTTGCATATACCTGTTTCCATGTGTTGTTTCGAAACTCGATTTGACAAATTAGTGAACAAGCAATCACGATACCCATTGGTAACAATAGAATAGCAGTCATTTCCCATGTGCGTTCGAATAGCCGCACCCAAAAAGGATTCAACACAGATACACCAAATCGGTTGGGATAGAACGTTTGAATAAGTGTGATAATAAATGGCACGAATAGCGCGCCTACCCATACGAACCAAGAAGAAGAACTTCTCTTTGCTTTCAGCCATTCACTTTGAATACTGCGGATTAAGAAACTATTTTTCATGTTGTATCAAGTTTATAAATATGCCTTCTAAATCATTTTTTTCAAGAGAAAGATGATGCACATCACAGTTGGCCTGCACCAGCATGCGATTGATTGACGCTATCTCATCTTCGGTAACAGCGGGCAGTGAAAGATTCCCATCACGAAACATATAGCTAATAGAACGTTCATCGAGTACACGTCCCACACGTTCCATGTCCTTGGCTCGAATATGCAAACGTGCAGAAGCCGCTGACATCGCTTTTAGTTCATCCAAACTTCCTTCAAACTTCATACTCCCATTGTGAATGATTCCAATGTGCGATGCGATGCGTTCTATTTCAGAAAGCAAGTGACTTGAAATGATGATGGAGGTTTGTCGCTCACGATTGAGTTTGCGGAGCAAATCGCGCATCTCGAGGATACCCTCTGGATCGAGCCCATTGGTGGGTTCATCGAGAACGAGAAATTCGGGATTATGTAATAAAGCCACAGCGATCGACAATCGCTGTTTCATTCCTAAACTGAACTGTCCAGTCTTCTTTCTGCCTGTGTCGCTCAATCCCACCAATTCGAGCACCTCCTTGATCCGATATTGCGGCACTTGATAAATGACGCGCCACACGTTCAAATTTTCGGAAGCAGAAAGATGTGCATAGATGGAAGGACTCTCGATGAGCGAACCTGTGCGTGCGAGAATGCTCGAACGGTGCGAAGAAAAATCTTCATTGAAGACACGCACCGAACCCGTTTGATGTTTGAGCAGACCAAGGAGAATTCGGAGTGTGGTTGTTTTCCCCGCACCGTTTGGCCCTAGGAAACCATAGATGCTTCCTTTAGGCACGCTAAGATTGAGGTTGGATAAAACCCTCTCTCCCTTTCGGAATTCATGGACGATCCCTTTCATTTCGACGATTGCTTGCATAGACGATGAATTTGATACAAACGTAGAATTCGCAATTCGGGAGAACTACTTTAATCGGTGAAATGGGGGTATTTTTCGGTGAGCAGTCCGAAATCGGAATTCACAATTCGGAATTCAGAATTCAGAATTCAGAATTTGGAATTTGGAACTTGAACTTTAGAAATAATAAAGTCCAGACAATGTCAGGACTTTTTTATTTTGAATTCCGAATTGATTATTACAAATTGTGAGTCCAGCATTCCGATTGTGAGCAAACCTTCTTTGCGAAACTTGGCGCCCTTGGCGCCTTGGCGGTAAAAAATGTTTTCGATTTCGAAATACACATATCACTTGTAATTGTAACAACTCCTAAAGTTCTAAAAGCATCAATTTAACGAGAAGGCACAGAGCGTGCAGAGTAACGCAGAGGGTGTTTCTTCTCAAAAAGTTTTAATCCTTCTATAAAAGAGCTATCAATATAAGGAGCACTAAGGAATTTGGAGATTGGAAGTTGGAGGTTTGAGTTTTTATTAGTATTTTTGTTAACCCTTTTCGTTAATTAATCATGATTTGGCATTAGCTTGAATATTAGTTTTAAAAACAGAAAACTCGAAAAACAGCTCACTGATCCAGTTACGCTATTGAAAACTTTTGGCCGGCTCGCTGTAAAAATTCATCAGAGGTTGTCAGAACTTAAATCTGCTGAAAACCTTGCTGTATTGAAATCCATTCCTGCTGCGAGGTGTCACGAGTTAACAGGCAAAAGGAAAGGAGAGCTTGCTGTCGTTGTTTCTGATAACTATAGACTAATATTTAAAGTCAATCATCATCCACTACCAAAAAAGGAAGATGGTGGGCTGAACTGGCAAGAAGTGACAATTATTGAGATTATCGAAATCGTGGATTACCATTGAATACAAGCAACATGAAACCATCAATTGAAATAGAACGATCATTGATTTCACCTCCAGGCGACACGATTCAAGAGCATCTGGAGTTCATCGGTATGACTCAAGCGGAGCTTGCTGATAGAATGGGCAGACCAAAAGAAAAAATAAATGACATTATTAAAGGACGAGAACCTATCAGCATGATGACGGCGCATCAGCTTGAAAATGTTCTCGGAATACCCGCATCATTCTGGATCAATCGAGAAAAGTCCTATCGCTTAGCACTTTATGAAATTGAAGTAAAAGAATCTCTTGAAAGGCAAACAGCATGGGTCCATCAATTCCCAATCAACAATATGAAACGCTTGGGTTGGTTGGACGACACCAAAGAAATTCATCATCTCGTTGAGAGCTTGCTCAAGTTCTTTGGTATTGCCTCCTCGAAAGAGTGGAAGAAAATTTATCGTGATTTAGAGATAAATGCAATGGACAATCAAACCTTGGCATATTGCTCCAACCCCTTTGCAATCTCCGCATGGCTCCGAAAAGGAGAGTTGCAATGTTTGGAACTGGAACTAACTGAATTCGACAAAACAAAATTCAAAGAAAAACTCGAGGACATTAAAGTAAAAGCTTCTAGCTCGAGAACTCTATCTTTCCAGAAACTTCAAAAAATATGCGCCGAATGTGGAGTTGCTTTGGTACAAACACCCACACTGGCAAAGGCACCCATTCGCGCTGCTGCTCGATGGTTTAATAAAAAACCTATCATTCAGCTTTCAACAAAATTAAAATCTGATGATGAATTCTGGTTGATCTTTTTTCATGAAGTAGCACATGTTTTACTTCATGGTAAAAAAGAAATATTTCTGGAAGACGTTCAAGGTATTTCAGTGAATGAAGTAAAAGAATCTGAAGCCAATTTGTACGCTCAGAAAAGTCTATCTTCACGGCGTAAATAATGAATGGCAAAATGGAGATTCAGAAGAGCACGTTTGATTTTTTATCCAAATTAAAAAAGAACAATAACAAAGAATGGTTCGATAAAAACCGTGAACTGTATGAAGCGGCAAAGGCCGATTTTACCGGAGCCGTAGCGAATTTGATCAAGGGAGTGTCGAAGTTTGATGGAGCAGTTGAGGCCGCTGGATTGGATGCAAAAAAATGTGTGAACCGTATCAATCGCGACATTCGTTTTTCTAAAGATAAAACACCTTATAAGACAAATTTCTTCGCCATCATCAGTGAAGGTGGTAAGAAAAGTCCCTTGGCATCATACTTCTTTCAACTTCTTCCGGGCGGCAGTTTTGTAGGCGGCGGCGTCTATATGCCAGAAGCTCCCGATCTTTTAGACATTCGCAAAGAGATACAATACGGATTGAAAGAATGGAAAAAAATTGTTGAAGACAAACAGTTTTTAAAAGTCTATCCTGAAGGTGTGCAAGCACCTGAAATTCTCACGCGCGCACCTAAGGGCTTTGAGCCCAATGATCCCGCCGATCAATACATTCGTATGAAAGGATTTTATACCTACCTCGAAATTCCCGACGCCGACCTAATCAGTGGCAAAGCAGAAAAACAAATCCTCAAAGCCTACTCCACCGTTCAACCGATGATTGAGTTTATTAATAAAGGGATGAAGTAGGGAACAGGAACGAGAACGAGAACGAGAACGAGAACGGGAACGGGAACGAGAGGAAATTTGGAAATTGGAGTTTGGAAATTGGAGTTTGGAGTTATGAATTCCGAATTGCGAATTGTGAATTCCGAATTCGTCCCTCCGTCGCTCTGTAGCTTGTCGCTCTAGCGGTTTATTTGGAGCCAAGGGCCGAGACTAAATAAAGGAATATTCTCTAACCATTGCTGATGACGATAAGGTAGAAGTGAAGCCCTAACACATTTTTTGGGCTCATAGGTTTTTGCATAAACATTCAAACTCCTTGAGCGTACATTTTCAGAAGATTTTATTTCGAGAGGAATTATTTGATTTTTTAACGGTAGTAAAAAATCAACTTCTGCTTCAGCATTTTGTGGCCTCCAATAATACAGAGGTAGATTTTGTGACACCAATTGCTGCACTGCAAATTGTTCTGATAAAATCCCTTTAAACTCTGTAAACAATCTATTTTCATCCAAGATTATTGCTGGTGGTAAGAGAGCCATAGCTCCTAACAAACCGCAATCATGCAAGTAGAGTTTGAAATCATCCCAAATCGCATACGCCTCTAAAGGCCATGATGACTTGTTAACACGAGTAACTTTGTACACAAGCCCAGCATCCTTTAGCCACTCGATAGCAAGTTCAAAATCTTTTGCCCGCGATCCTTTGCGCAAAACACTATAAACGAATTTAGAATTTTCCTTCGCCAACTGTCCTACAATAGAACGCCATACCAATCGAATGCGTGGTAATTGATCTATCGGTGCATGCTTTGAAAAATCATTTTCGTAGGCAAGTAAAATAGATTCTTGTATACCTCTAACCTGTTCAAGATCTCCAGTTTTTCCAAAGCTCACCACTACCTCAGGCATCCCTCCTACCAGCATGTATTGTTTCAATAGTTGAATAATTTGCTGTGACATCACTTCTTGTAAACCCCAATCACCCTCTTCGAGAAGCCTTGCCCACTTTTCATTGTTTGTCACCTGTAAAAATTCGATGAAATCAAACGGCTTTAATTGAAGAAAATCCACTTTACCAACCGGGAATGACACTCCTTGATGTATGGCAACACCCAACAAAGAACC
>JBKCOM010000096.1:0-16333 GCA_046309775.1 Flavobacteriales bacterium | reverse complement strand
GAATTGTGGCCAACTATGGAAACACAAGATCCAGTAGAAAACCCAACAACCAAAGTATTCAATTTGACTCAAATTGCTTCTGAGGCTGGTGTAGATCAAATCTGGTTGCGTTTCCGTTGGAAAGGTACTTTCGGTTATGCTTGGATGGTAGACGATGTTGAAGTTTTCGAAACTCCAGACAACGACTTGACTGTAACAAAAGCATGGGTTGGAGAAATTGTAAACGCATTTGAATATGGTGCTATGCCATTGTCACAAGCATCTGTTACTGAAGTACAAATGGGAGCTGAAATTGCTAACTACGGTGGTATTGACCAAGACGCGGTATTAACAGTTAGCATCGATGGTGTAGATTATACTGCTTCAGGTACTATCCTCGCTGGTACAGTTGATACTCTTTGGACTGATCCATTCTTGTTGCCACAAACTCCTGGTACTTATGAAGTGAACTTCAGTGTTCCAGAAGACGAAGTAGCATCTGGTAATTCACGTGTGAAATCTATTGATGTAACAGAGGATGTTTACGGTCAAAATCTTGAAGACGCATTGTTACAGAGAACTTTGAACAACGACGCTGAAACAGCTTTCGCTTGTCGTTATACATTTGACGCGAATGACGCCGGTGGTGCAGTTGAATTCCTAGTGGGTGCTGCTTCTGACGTTGGAACTGCTTGTCAAATCTTCATCTATGAGGAAGTAGACGGTATCCAAACAAACCAGACCATTGCACAGTCTCTTCCATTCTCTATTACACAACAAATGATGGATGATGGAGATGCTGGAGTTTATACAAGAATTCCACTTGTAGACAATGCTGCAAACTTCGAAGCAGGTAAAATTTACTTTGCTGAAGTTCGTCGCTTCGAGAGCACTGACCGTTTCTTCTGCTGGTCAAACCCAACAGATGATGACCTCGGTATGGTTGGTTTCGGTCCTTATGGTACTGGTGGTGTTACCAACTGGTTCGTAGGATTCGGCTTCACTCCATCAGTTCGTCTCGTTCTTGATGAAACATTGGTAAACACAAATGAAATCTCTGTAGGTAATATCGAAGGTGCTAAGGTTTATCCAAACCCAGCAGACGTAAACGCTACAGTTGAGTTCAGCCTTTTGAATAGCGAAAACGTAAACGTAATTGTACGTGATGTTGCAGGTCGTCAGGTTTCTAATCAAAGCTTTGGCGTACGCAGCGCAGGTGCTCAGCGTTTGACACTTGACCTCAACAACTTGAATGCAGGTGTATATAGCGTATCAATTCAAGCTGGTAGCACTGTTGCTACAAGCCAATTGGTGGTACGTTAATATTTAGGATATTAAAGGGAAGCCCCCTCTCCTATGGAGAGGGGGCTTTTTTTTTGAATTGCTCTTGTTGTTGTATCTTCGCGACCCAAAATTTTATATATCATGGCAACTACTACAGCCGATATTTCAAATGGCCTTTGTTTTAAGATGGAAGGCCACGTATGGAAAGTAATGGAATTCTTACACGTAAAGCCTGGCAAAGGACCAGCGTTTGTGAGAACCAAGCTCAAGAATCTTAACAATGGTAAAATCGTAGATCACACGTTCAATTCAGGAGTAAAGATTGACGTTGTTCGCATCGAAACCCGCGAATACCAATATCTCTACAATGATGAGGGTGGTTATAATTTCATGAACTTGGATGATTTTGAACAAATCAGCATTCCAAAGCCAATGATCAGTGCCCCTGAATTTTTAAAAGAAGGAATGAAGTGTATCGTTCTTTTCAATACCGAAGATGACGCACCGATGTCTTGTGATCTTCCAAACTTCATTGAGTGTGAAATCACTTACACGGAGCCTGGCTTAAAGGGAGACACCGCTACCAATGCGATGAAGCCTGCAAAATTGGATTGTGGTGTTGAGATTCGAGTGCCTCTCTTTATTAACGAAGGGGATTGGGTGAAAGTAGATACTACTACTGGCCAATATCACGAGAGAATTAAGAAGTAATTTCTTGTTTTTAGAATATAGGATAGCTGTCTTCAATGTGAGGACAGCTATTTTTATAATCATATGTTACATTTGATGCCAAATAATTGTTTGCTATGAAGCTCGTGCCAGCACCAACGCTTTCCCAAATTGCGCAACTTTTGAATTGCGAATTCGAAGGCGATCCAAATTTTCTAGTCACTGGAATCAATGAGATTCACAAAGTAGTGCCAGGTGATTTGGTTTTTGTAGACCATCCGAAGTATTATGATAAGGCACTTAATAGCGCAGCGACTACCATTCTTATCAATCAAAAAGTGGCTTGTCCGGAAGGAAAGGCATTGCTATTTTCTGACGACCCCTGTAGAGATTTTAATAAGCTCAACCGTCATTTTTCTCCGTGGAATATGGTGATGTCCAATCGCGGAGAAAATGTAAAAGTCGCTCCCTCTGCTCAGATTCATCCTTCGGTGGTGATGGGTAATCGAGTGAGTGTCGGTGCCAATTCCATCATCCATGCTGGGGTGGTGATTTATGATGACGTCAACATCGGGGAAGATTGTATCATTCACGCAAATACCGTCTTGGGTGGTGATGCGTTTTATTACAAATCTCGTCCCGAAGGGCGCGAAAAGATGCATACATGTGGAAGCGTTGAAATTGAAAATCGAGTCGAAATAGGTGTTGGTTGTGCAATTGATAGGGGATTGACAGGAGACACTCGCATAGGAGCTGGAACGAAAATAGACAATCATGTTCACGTTGGTCATGATACGGTTATTGGCAAAAATTGCTTGTTCGCAGCACAAGTTGGTATTGCAGGTTGTGTGGTAGTCGAGGATAATGTTATTCTATGGGGCCAGGTAGGTGTGCCATCAGACGTTGTGCTAGGCAAAGGCGCTGTTGTATTGGGCCAAAGCGGTATTACCAAAGATCTGGAAGGCGGAAAGACATATTTTGGAAGTCCAGCGGAAGAGGTAAGACAGAAGTACAGAGAACTTGCTTTGATACGAAAACTCCCACAAGTGATAGAGAAATTGAATATTTAGGCGTAATATAGCCTCAGACATTTAAAAGTAATGGCGGGAATAAGCAGACTTACAGAAAAGCTTAAGCAGCGGGACTTTAAGTTGAATGCTCTTTTGGAAATTACAAAGGCAATCAACGCAAACCTCTCTGTAAACGAGCTATTGTCTGAATACGAAAGAGTCCTAAGGGAAGAGTTGAGCATTGAAAAGCTCATGCTTTACACGGAAGGTGGTCATTGGACTTGCTTACTTGCGTTCGGAATATCGGAAGGCATGGCACCTCAAATTCTAGAGGAGTCATTTTTTAAGCAAAAGAGTATTTCTCTCGTTTCTGGTAAAGAAACTGAGTCTTTCGATATCATCATTCCTATCTATCAAGATGAAAAGCCCATTGCTTATCTCTTGTTGGGCGATGTTGGGGAAAATGAGTTGCGCATGAGTCCTGTCATCAAACACATGCGGTTTATAGAAACCTTGACGAATGTGCTTGTGGTTGCCATTCAAAATAGAAATCTTGTTCAGGAGAAAATGCGGCAAGAGCTTGTAAAGAAAGAGCTAGAGCTAGCGGCAGAAATGCAGGCGATTTTATTGCCACATTCTTTACCGAAAACAGGTGATTTTGAAGTGAGCGCTGTTTATAAAGCGCACCAACAAGTGGGAGGAGATTATTATGACTTTGTGCAGCTCAATAGCGACGAAGTTATGTTTTGTATGGCCGATGTATCGGGCAAAGGAGTGAGTGCAGCATTCTTGATGTCAAATTTTCAAGCCTATTTAAGGTCGATTTTCTTGTACCGAAAAGGGGAGTTAAAAGATATTGTAACAGAGCTCAATGATCGAGTAATGCACAGTGCAATGGGAGAGAAATACATAACGCTTTTTCTTGGCACTTACAATAAGTCTACAAGAACGTTGAAGTACATCAATTGTGGACACAACCCTCCAATTCTTGCAGACGATAATGGTTACACGCAGCTATTGAAGCTGGGTTCTATCGGACTGGGAATGTTTGAGGAGATTCCCAAGATTGCAGTAGGCGAATTGGTGGTGCCCCCGGCTAGCCTTTTGGTGTGTTATACAGATGGTCTTGTAGAGACTGAAAATGACACAGCCCAAGAGTTTGGTACAGAACAATTGGAGAAAATCATCTTATCGAATATTAACGCACCCGTTGGCATCATCAACTCAAAAATAGTCGACGCTCTTAATTTATTCAAAGGCTCAATGCCTTTCACCGATGACCTTGCTATCTTGAGTTGTCGCTTTATCTGAGCTGTGATAAAGGTCAGCGGCTACAAGAATTGCGGTGAATCCCCAGAATGGAATAGAAGCTTTGTCTGTGTCTAGATAATTATTCAGTATTCCGTGTATGTAATAGGTCATAAGCCCAAGGTAGGCGGATAGGACGACAATTCTGATGTCTTTATCTTTTATTTTATAATAAAGTTTGAAACCGTAGGCGCTGACAAAGAAGAGCATCAAGATCATTAAGGCCATTCCAGGCACACCTTGTTCGCAAAGAGGGCCTAAATATTCGGAGTGTGCGTTGCCGCCGTCTCCGCGGCGCGTGCTGATAATCGTAAGGTCTTGAGAGCGCTGAAAAGGTGCGTAAAAGAATTGATAAGTACCAGGTCCCCAGCCGAGGATTGGTTTTTGACGCCACATCTCGAGAGCACAGTTCCAGCGATTGAGTCTTTCTAAGTTGGATGCATCTGAGGATACATTCGAAATCGAAGTGACGTGCTCGCCCAATTCATCCGAACTTTCTTGTTTATTTTGTTGCAGTCCCATTGTAATGTTGGTCCAGTTGAGCAGCACGAGAATGGAAAGCACAGCGAATGACATTACCAGTGTTGTGAACTTGATTCTTGTTTGCAGAATTATGAAAATGGCCGCTGCTCCCACCAATGAAATCCAAGCGGCTCGAGTATAAGATAATATAGTTCCTGCGCTAAGAATTACAAAGGCAACGATGATAAAAATACGAGTGTATAGAGGAATGCGTTTTATAAATAAGAGTCCGAGTGATATGGGCATGAACATCGCCAGCACAGCACCATAGCTTGTGTGGTCTTTAAAAAATGGCTCCATCACCCAGTGCGCTGAATCCTTGTCGAAGCCAAATGTAGAATGCCTTGCCACGGTATAAATAACGACCACAGACAAAGGAATCATGTAGATGATAAAGAACTTTCGAATATTTTCAACTGACTTGAAAAGATGAGTGGCAAGGAAGAAGGCAGTAGCAATAAACCACAGGCGTGTCGCCACAAACTTGAGAGATACTACTGGCAGTTGACTATTGACGGTAGTAATAATCATCCATGCTATATAGACATAGAGTAGATAGGAAATAGGGTGATTGTATATGCGTCTATCAATGCTTTTTCCTGAAAGCACTTTCAATAAAAACATAAGCAAAAGCCCTATTAAAAGGGGCTCGGTAGGTAAATATATCCCAACACCACCGATGTCTAATTTCTCTAGATTTATAGAAAGTGGTGTAAAAAAAACAATCGTAAAAAAAACAAATTCTATTTTGAAAAATGCAGCCCATACTATTAGCAAAGCAGCAGGTAGCAATGCTACAAACATGAATTCTCTAGAAATGGCATATGCTTGGAGCACTATAAATAATGCAGTCCCCAGCCATAAGGTATGTTTTAGTGAAAGGGTTTTCACTTAAATAAGACCAGATTTTTTTAGTCTGCTAAATGTTTCCCAAATCAGAACAAATGCGAGCACAAAAATGAGCGTTGAAACAATGCTCATGGCCACAATGAGCCAGCGTATTGGATATGCTTTTTTATCAGAAGGTTCGGCGACATCGACGATCATACTTGCAGGCAGCTGTGAATCGCATTCAGATTGAAATATATTTATTCGCTTCAATAAGTGCGCTTCTCTAGCAGATGCTAATTCTAGGTGAATGAGTAAAGACAAGTAATCGGCTCCGAATTGGGAAATGCTCGCCATCTCTGCTTTGATTTTAGATGCCTTATCATTTTGTCCCGCTGCAAGTGCTTTTCCATAACTTTTAGACATTCCAAGTATTTGCTCCTCAAAACTAAAAACACCTTTATCAGCGAGTGTTTTAATCGAGTCTTTCATCATCTTGATTTCTTCCTGAATCTTAGCTTGGCTTTGTTTTGCCGTTTCTAAAACAGAGAGCGCTCTTTTTTTGCGCATTTCGAGATGAAGTGAATCTGCCAGCTCAGAAATCGTATTGGCAATAGCAGCGGCCTTTTCGGGGTCTTTGTCGAGAACAGTAACGTTTATCGATCCGAACTTGGTGGCTTCCACGTTTATATTCTCAGAGTATGCAAGCTGCAAATAACCCTTCGACTGGGGGGCGCCTTTTTGAATGCCGTAAGCAGTCCAAAGATCAAATTTATCCGCTACTTTATTTCGTATTTCCGCAGATTCAAGGAGCTGCATTAAGTATTCACCATCTTCTTCCTCTCCATATTGAATAAGAGAGCGATTCGGCGCTTCCATCAATTGTTCTCCAATGGAGTTGTCGCGCGCGGGGAACATTGTCGCCGTGCTCTTATATTTAGGAGTGATAAGAAATGAGGCTGCTGCTGAAATGATGCCGGCGAGAACCACGGAGATGATGATGGTCTTCCGCCAACGATACATTGTTACAAGTAAGTTCGATGAATCAAGTTCTTGGCTAGGTGTGAGCGTGCTGTTATTCACGGTTGGTTAAATTTAGGAATGCAAATGTAAGCTTTCATACCTATTCTTTGGAGCGCACCAATTGCAGAACACCCTTATAGCTTATCATTTTAGTAATGAGCGCTAGGATAATCGAAACTCCAATAAACAGGCTCGCTTTATACGATAGGCTTAAGTGGTTTATTGCACTGGGTATTGAATTCGATAAAATTACAATTCCAGCTGCAGTGCACAACATTGTAAATACTACCGTTTCCTTAAAAAGATTTAAGTAGCCTATTTTGTAATACCGACAGACGAGAACGACCTCGGTAATTAGAATTATTCCATGGGAAATGGCATTGACTTTTGCGCTGGCAACAGGGCCTTCGAAGGGAATCCAAATGAGATTAAGCAAGATATTAAGCGCACATACGCTGATCATAATATTGTTGAGGAGTTTCAGCTTTCCATCTGCAGTTAAGAGTGTTCCATAGACATATTGCATAGAAAAGGCGAAGCATCCAGGCATGAGCCATCTGAAAGCTGAAATGGCCTCCTCTGTTGGGTGGTCGTATATCAATAATAAAAGTGATTCCGGTAGTATAAAGGCGAGTATACAGAAGGACCATGTAACGCTAAAAAGTATTCGACTTGCGAGGGATACGAGTGTCTGAACGCTTTCTCCCGTTGAAAGCATTTTTGAAAAAATAGGAAGGAGGAGTCCAGCAAAAAGATAAGAAATCATTCCATATGACTCAAAAATTCTAAAGCCGAGCGCATATGTTCCGGAGGCCTCAGCGCCTTCAATTCGTTCCAGTAATACGCTATCTGCTCTATACACCACCATAGCAAATAAGGTGAGCGTTGCGAATGGCAGACTTCCTAGGAGGATTTCTTTTTGGAGTGACTTGTCTATTGCCCAGTTCCACTTTCGCACATGTCTAGAAACCCAATAGCTTGCTAGAATCAACGTCGTAAGTAGGGCCGCCGTTTGAGCATATATGAGGTATTCTATTTTGAAATAAAAGTCTTTTTGGAACCACAGCAGCCAACCCAGTCCAATGACCAGTAATAGTTTGTCAAGAATGCTGAGAAAGCTATCATGTTTGAAAAGATGAAGTCCTGAGAGGTTGGAACGGAAAAACAATATCAGTGATGATATGATCTGATTGATTACAAGCAGGCTCAAGCCCGCAATTTGAGAGGAATTATAACCGATAAGCAATCCGACAAAAAGACAAATCAGGGCATATAACAAAGCCAAAGAAAGACGCAGCGAAAGCAATGAACCTAGATATTTGGAGTCTAAGCTTCCAGATTGAGCCACACGACGGGTATTCCAGTTGGTGATACCCATATCAGGAATGATGTTGAGGAGAATGGAAAAGTTGATCAAAGCGAAGTAGCTTCCAAAACTGTCAGCACCGACACGATTTTGGATTTCGGCCTCAATACCAAGGATATAAAACGGCTTTATGAGCAGGTTGAGTCCTACCAAAAGAATCAAATTGCTAACAAATGTCTTTCTCATAATGCGCGAACGGTGGGCAAGGTATGAAAGATGGACTTTATTTTCATTATATCTTTTTTTTAATGAGGTTCGTGTTTACTTTTGCGCCCGAAATTTAAACCAGATCGCATGTCTCAAGCTCATGGTAAAGTAGTGCAGGTAATTGGTCCAGTTGTGGACATTGCATTCCCTGCAGGTCAGAAATTACCGAATATTCTAGACGCATTAATCATCAAGAAAACTAATGGCGAAGACCTCATACTCGAGTGTCAGCAGCACATTGGTGAAGATACTGTTCGCGCCATTGCCATGGATGCAACAGAGGGTCTTCAGCGCGGTGCTTCCGTTATCTCAACAGGTAAAGGAATCACAATGCCAGTTGGTGATCAGATTAAAGGCCGTTTGTTTAATGTAGTAGGAAATGCCATTGATGGTATTCCGAATGTGGATAATAGCAATGGTCGCCCAATCCACAATACTCCGCCTAAGTACGAAGATCTTTCAACTTCTGCGGAAATCCTCTTTACAGGTATCAAAGTAATCGACTTGATTGAGCCTTATGCAAAAGGTGGTAAAATCGGTCTTTTTGGTGGTGCTGGTGTAGGTAAGACAGTATTGATTCAAGAGTTGATCAACAACATCGCGAAAGCTTATGATGGTCTTTCAGTATTTGCTGGTGTTGGTGAGCGCACACGTGAAGGTAATGACTTGCTTCGTGAAATGATCGAGGCAGGTATCATCAAATATGGTGAAGAGTTCAACAAAGGAATGCACAAAGGAGACTGGGACGTTTCTAAAGTAGATCCTAAAGAGCTCGAGAAATCACAAGCAACTTTCGTTTTCGGTCAGATGAACGAGCCTCCAGGAGCAAGAGCTCGTGTGGCTTTGTCAGGTCTGTCAGTTGCGGAATATTTCCGTGATGGAGATGAGAAGTCTGGTGGTCGCGATATCCTTTTCTTTATCGACAATATCTTCCGTTTCACACAGGCAGGTTCTGAGGTATCAGCCCTTCTTGGTCGTATGCCTTCTGCGGTAGGATACCAGCCAACACTTGCCACTGAAATGGGTGTGATGCAAGAGCGTATCACTTCTACCAAGAGAGGTTCTATCACGTCTGTTCAAGCGGTATATGTACCTGCGGATGACTTGACTGACCCAGCTCCGGCTACTACTTTCGCTCACTTAGATGCCACTACAGTATTGAGCCGTAAGATTGCAGAGCTTGGTATTTATCCATCTGTTGACCCATTGGATTCAACATCTCGTATCCTTACTCCTCAAATCGTGGGTGATGAGCACTACGCTTGTGCACAACGTGTTAAAGGAATTCTTCAGCGCTACAAAGAGCTTCAGGATATCATCGCCATCCTCGGTATGGACGAACTTTCTGAAGAAGATAAGCAAGCTGTATTCCGCGCTCGTAAAGTGCAGCGCTTCTTATCTCAGCCATTCCACGTTGCTGAGCAGTTCACAGGTATCCCTGGTACACTCGTTGACATTAAAGATACCATCAAAGGTTTCAATATGATCCTCGACGGCCACTGTGATGAATACCCTGAGGCTGCTTTCAACTTGAAAGGAACCATTGAAGAGGCCATCGAAGCTGGTAAGAAAATGTTGGATGAAGCTGCAAGCCGCAAATAATCATTGAAAAATGAACGTTGAAATTATATCACCCGAAAGTACATTGTTCGAAGGAGAGGCAGCTTATGTCTATCTTCCTGGAAGCGATGGAAGTCTCGGTGTATTAAATAACCACGCACCACTGATCACTTCGCTCAAGAAGGGTACAGTACGTGTAAAAGATAGTGCAGGAAAAGAACATCGCTTTGATGTGAAGGGTGGCACTGTTGAGGTGTTTAATAACAAAATGATCATTCTCGCTGAATAACCAATAAGCGGGTAATTTGAAACTCAAGCCAAGTTCTAGCGTATAGAACTTGGCTTTTTCTTTTCAAGTGCTTAAAGAATTTAGTTATCTCTTAAGGCAAAAAGATTTGATTAAGAAAGGGTTAACAAGCAACTATACAACTTGCTACGAGGTCTATTCGTATATTTGGTGACCTCTTGGCACCACCCTGTGAAGATGAAACACTTATTATTAATTCTGTCTTTCCTTCTGCTTGCTGCTGTGCCCCGCGCCGCGGCCCAGACGGTAACAACCCAAGGAACAGAATTTTGGTTGGGTTTCATGAATAATTTTCAGCCAGATCCATCCGAAAAACTTCAGTTATTTATTGCGAGCGATGTGGCCACTACCGGAACAGTGTCTGTACCTGGAGCAGGTTGGTCACAAAATTTTAGCGTTTCGCCGGGTGTCACAACCGTAATAAATATTCCAAACAATGTAGCCGAGGTTACGAGCAGTGCAACCCCAGAGAACAAAGGGGTGCGCGTCACGAGTTCCTCTCCCGTTTCTGTTTTCGCAATTAATTTCTCACAAACAACCGCAGATGCATCTAAAATTTTACCAGTAGACGCATTGGGAAATGATTACATAGCCTCATCCTATGTGGGTTTTGCAACGTACGGCGGAGAAATTTTAATCGTTGCCACAGAAGATAACACTGAAATAGCAATCGATTTGGCGGCCCCAGCTCAGGGGATGGATGATGATGACACTGAAATAATTCAACTGAATGCCGGCCAAACTTTCCAGATTATTGCCGAGGCAGGTTCAGATCTTACAGGTACAAGAATCACTGCAACAGAAGCTTCAGGTGCGTGTCGTCCGTTTGCCGTATTCTCTGGTGCCAATTGCAGCAACGTCCCAACGACGTGTTCATTCTGCGATCATTTATATGAACAAAATCTACCCGTCAACCAATGGGGAACGGAGTATTTCATGGCACCGTTTCAATTTGAGAACAATGCGGGCGCACTAGTCGCGAATTCTTACACTTACCGAATGATCGCTCGGGATGATAATACAACCATCACATTGAATGGAGCTACAACAGTTAATCTAGACGCAGGTGAGTTTATCGAGTATAACGATGTCACAGCATCCGTTTATATCAATAGCAGTAATCCCATTGCTGTTGCTCAATTTCTTCAGGGTAACAATTGTGCATCGGAGGGAGATCCTTCAATGATGCTGCTGGATGCTTCTACACAAAAAATAAATTCTATCGCATTTTCTACCGTTGAGAGTAATATTATCACTCAACACTACGTGAACATTATAGTTAGAACAGAGGATGTGTCTAGCGTCACATTGGATGGCGCCGTACTTAACTCTTCGCTCTTCCAACCATTCATGGGAAGTGCTACTCACAGATGGGCTGCCGTTTTATTGTCGCAAGGCTCGCATCATCTTACGGCTCCTCAAGGTGTGAATGCCTATATCTATGGCGTAGGGCCTGCTGAGTCATATGCTTATTCGGTTGGCTCTTCTAATGTGGATGAGGAATTGAATTACGAAGGCGTTTTTTGTACGAATAATGCTGTAACGATTAACGTAAGCAATGAGTACGTAAGTCCTGTTTGGTATAATGCCAACGATTTAACTACACCTGTGCTTACAGGCTTTACGCTTCAACTCAATGCTCCAATTCAAACAACTTTATATCAAGTAAATGCCTTTGAAGCGGCGAGCAATTGCCCTGTTGAATTATTATATACAGTAGAATCACTAATTCCTCCGGTATTTACAGTAGAACCCGGAAATGCTACTATTTGCTCTTTTCAGGATGTACAGTTCAGTGTTATTCCAGAAAGTACAACAGCAACATATAACTATTTGTGGTCACCAAATGCAGGATTGAGCGATCCAACAATCCCAAACCCAATTGCTTCTCCATATAATACTACCACTTATAATGTTACTGTGAGCACACTCACGGGGTGTGCATCGTCAACTCAAAACGTTACGATTACTGTGCTAGACGGCACTGTTTCAAGGCTAAATGTTGAAGCAGATGATCACACCATTTGCGAAGGCACCTCCACGCAATTGCATGCGATTGCCCAAGAAGTAGTATGGTCAGATAATTTTGACCCGAGCATTTCGTGGGGAGATTGGCATCAGATATTAAACGGAACTTCTAGCTCTATTTGTGGCGCTGCCGCAGGAACAGCTTTATATTTTAATGGCCCCGGAGAGCGCAGCGCAACTACCGAAGCAGTCAATGTAGTCAATGGTGGAACGATTTATTTTTCTTTGAAAATTGCAAATGGTACGGCTCCATGCGATAATGCCGACCCGGGAGATGATGTTGTATTGAGATATTCTTTTGATGGAATTAATTTTCCTGTATCGAATACCATTGCACAATTCAATGAATCTCTCTATCCGGATTTCACAAATGTCGAAATTGAAATACCAGCGGTAGCTCAGTCCACCGCTACTTACTTCAAGTGGATGCAGGTGGGTGCATGGACCAATAACCAAGACAACTGGGTACTCGACGAAATGTACATTGGGGCGAATAATACAGCAACTCTCAACTATTCTTGGACACCATCGGCATCCTTAGACGTCGTGAATATTAGCAGTCCATTTGCTACTCCGACGCATAACACTACTTACCAGGTTGATGTCACAGATCAAGTCACAGGATGTGTTTATTCAGATACAGTGACGGTTTTTGTAGATGGAGTTTTTGATATCGATGTAGAAACTCCATTGATAAAATGCTCGGCTGGAGTTGTCACTTTGGAAGCGACTCCCACTGTGGCTGGAGCATACAATTACTCTTGGACTGCCTCTGATGGAAGCATCAATAACTTGCAGCAACAATCACCAGTGGTGAATCCACAAAATGATGTGACATTTACAGTAACACTAACAGCACCTTCGGGTTGCACGCAACAAGCGGAACTGGAAGTATTGGTTTCAGCAGTGCAAGGTGTTGAACTTAGTAGCAGCGACGAACAATTGTGTGAGGGCGATAATGCGAGCCTTACAGCCGCTGTCACCGCTTCGAATAACAACTATTCCATTGAATGGATTTCGTTGGAAAGCTACAACCCGTCCGGAAATCCATCGAATATAATCGCTACACCAAGTCAGACTGCATGGTATGAAGTTGTGGTGGAGGATAACAACACAGGCTGTTTAAAAGCGGATAGCTTGGAATTGATTGTGAGTAGTATTGGAGCGATCGTATTGCCTCAATCTTCTATTTCAGAGTGTGTTTTACAAAATTATCCTCTCAATGCGAGCATTACAGGTTCTGACGTCGTGAATTGGCAATGGTCGCCGGCATCATGGGTAACCAATCCGAATGCTTCAAGCACAGCATTGAGCACTAATAATAATGGTACATTGACGGTGACTGTTACAAATAATTTTGGATGCACGAAGTCGGAAGTTCTCACGTTGGAAACGCAAGTTCCTGATTTGAATTTAGGTCCCGATCAAACATTATGTGAGGGTCAGACTACTACTTTGTTTACCGGACAGCCGACAGAATTTAATTTTTTGTGGAATACAGGAGCTACGTCTCCAGCTTTGGTTGTTACTACCTCTGGTACATACAGCGTTGAGGTTTTTGCTACCAATGGTTGCGAATATGGCGATGAAGTTACGGTCACATTCCAACCAATGCCAACAGTTGATTTAGGCTTGGACCGATCTTTCTGCGAGGGTGAAAGTGAAGAGCTAGTCGCTGGAACAAGCGGTAATTATGTTTACGAATGGTCCAATGGAGCAGATACTCCAAGTATAGTGGTGACTGAGGGAGGTGTTTATTCTGTGAGTGTGAGTCAGGGTTTATGCACTGCCACGGATCAGGTTTTGGTTTTCATGAATCCATCACCAGAAAATCCTTTTAATCCTTATCAGATAGAGACCTGTTTTCAAAATCCGCCTTATGCGATTGAATTAGATGCGGAAAACGAAGGAGCGATATATTCTTGGGATCAGGGTGGAACAAACCAAACATATCTCGCTGATGAGCCGGGATTGTATACAGTGCACATCACTTCGGAGTTTGGTTGCGAGGCGTCGTACTCTACATTCGTTGAAGAGCGCTGTCCGGGCTACATCTATGTACCCAACGCTTTCACTCCCGACAACGACGGCAAAAATGATGTGTGGAAAATTGAGGGTGTTAATATCCGATCATTTAAATTGGAGTTGTGGAATCGTTGGGGTGAATTATTATTCACAAGCGACTCGCTAAACAAGCCTTGGCTTGGTCAGCGCAAGGATGGTGACCAATACGTAGAGCCCGGTGTCTATGTATTCAAAATAGTATATACCGTTGACGATCCTTCTCAGACGATCAGCCCAGAGTATGAGATAATGGGAAATGTGACGCTTATTCGTTGATTTCAATAAAGCGCTTCACATCACGAATGAGTCCGAATACGACCAATGTATCCGTTTCGTAAATTACAGTTTCTGACTTGGGCACACCAATGATGTGTTCTTCTAATTCCACTTCACCATCTTGGTTTTCTTTCATCTCGTAAGCACGTTTCAGCGTGATGAGCGTGAGGCCATATTTATCGCGCAATCCAATATCTTCAAGGGTGCGATTGGCAACTCCTTTCGGACATTTGATTTCTGCAATTTCATATTCATCAGGAAGACGTAAGAATGCTGTAATACTTGGATTGAGGAGACGTTCGGCAACGATAGTGGCAACTTCACTTTCTGGAGAAAGAATTTCTTCAACACCAATTTTTTCCAAAATTCTCTTTTGTGTTTCACCGCTTGCACGCGCGATCACGCGCGGAATGCCCATATCGATAAGGTTGATGGCGGTGAGTACTGTCGCTTCAAAGTTTTCACCAATAGCAATGATGACCGCTTTCATTTCGTGAATGCGATTGGCTTCGAGCACTTTTTTATCGGTGCTGTCCAGCGCAATAGCGAGGGCAACAGTGTCTTTGATGTCTTCGATTTTTTCTTCGTCCATATCGAAGGCATACACTTCGGCGCCTTGCGCAGCAAGGCGTTGGCAGATTTCTCTTCCATATCGGCCCGCGCCGATTACCGCATATTTTTTAGGCATAATATTCTATTTCTAAGCAAATATATACCAAGCGCCGCATCACGCTCGCGAACTCAATCCCAGAAAATTGAAACTGGATACTTGTGAAACCAGCTATCTCCTGAAATGATAGTCAAACTTTCAGATATGCCTTGAGATATTATTAATCTATCAAAGGGGTCTTGGTGGTGAGCATCCAATTTAGATAATGCCGATAAATGTTGAATTTCTATTGGCAAAAGAATGATTTGATTTCTCTCTAAAAAGTCGTAAACATCCTCAATGGGAATAGAAACCTCAAGCTTTTTAAGTTGAATTTTTATGGTCATTTCCCAGAGACTTACGACGCTGATATAACAATCCTGATTATATCTTTTATAATTTTTTTTGCTGGTTTAGGAAGTTTTTTATCTCCTCCTAAAAACCAAAGAAAAGCATGTGTATCCAGAAGAAACCCCATATACTAACTTTCAATTTCTTGAATAGGGTCATTAAAATCATCGGACAAAGTAACCTTTCCCTTTGCAAATCCGAACTCTCTTTCTGACAATTGCTTCTTTCTTTTTTTCTTCTTTTTTTCAAATGAAGCAATCACCTGAGCTACCTCGATTTTGAGTTCTTTAGGTAGTAGGTTAAAATTAATATTTTCATTCAACAAATGCATATAACGAAGATAAGAAAAGATTTTAACATAATCAACTATTACCTGCCTTCAAGAAGCTTGGTGAGAACTTGACCAAACAAGAAAACATCTTCAAATGAATTGTAAAGCGGCACAGGTGCGAGTCGAATCACATTCGGCTCACGCCAATCGACAATAACACCATTGGCAGCAAGATCTCGCACAAGCTGTTTAGTGGCACCGGGAACAACAATGCTCAACTGACATCCCCGCTGCGCGGGGTCGCTGGGCGTTAGTATATGCAAGGCAACATTGGTTTGCGATGCCACTTGTTGCACCACAAATTCAAGATAGTTTGTAAGCTGAATTGCTTTTTCACGCAATGCGTTCATTCCTACTTTTTCAAAAATATCCAGTGAAGCTTTGTGCGCCGCCATGCTCAGCACCGGAGCGTTGCTCATCTGCCAAGCCTCCGCACTTTCGATGGGATCAAAACCAGGCTGCATTTGGAAACGCGTTGCTTTGTTGTGTCCCCACCAACCTGCTAAGCGAAGAAGGTTTTTATCTGCATGGTGTCGCTCATGCACAAATGCACCTGCCACACCACCAGGAC
>JBKCOM010000095.1:0-5288 GCA_046309775.1 Flavobacteriales bacterium | reverse complement strand
TCCAGGCTGGGGCGCACGTCGTTACCAAAAGCCTTCTGTGGCTGCATTCCACAACACTTCATGCATTGGTGCGCTGCCCAAGTTGATCGCACCAACCATTATTTTTGAAGATAAAGCTTCTCTCAAACGCAAAGAAGCAATCATGGCAAGCATTGCCCCCGCAGCCCAAGGCGCTCGCGTGGTGTCTATGAAACGCGTGTTCTCCTACAGCGCTGCGGCAGCGGCAATTGCAGCATTGGTGTGGTTCAATTTCCAAACACCTACCAATTCTTCAATGGCAGAAGGTGCTATCAATGATGAACGCCCCATCAACCAACCTGATAAGAAAGACAACTCGATTTCTCCCAACAACAACGCTCCTGACAATAATCAAGAGGCGCAAGAGAATGAAAAGTCAAACATTATTCTACCCAAATACATCAAATCGTTTGATGCTGCACCCGATCAAGGTGAAGTAGCTGAAAATGGCGTGATTCCTCCTGATCCGATGCCTATTGAAGTGCCTCAGGATATCGATTCGCCAAAACAAGAAGAGCAGCCAATGCCGCTCATGCCTAGTGAAATCATGCAATCACAAGAGGAAGATGTAGCGCAACAAGTGACAGCTCCTTTATTAGAGAATAACACCAACACTACTGCGGAAACCGCGCTTCCAAAAGTGGTGGACGTGAACAAAGAACCAAACGCTTTCGCGTATACCGCACAATCAGGCAATTCTACTTCGTACGCCAATATTTGGGAGTTTGCAAAAGCGAAGGCGAAAGAAAAAGTGTGGGGTGATAAAAATTATCCGCAAACTGATTTTGCCACCGAGCTTTTGAAAAAAGAATTCTCAAAACCCGGCTCTATAGGTGATAAAGTAGATTTGGATACGCAAAAGTCCGAACGCAAAAAGCGCTTTAGCATCCGCATCGGCAGATACGGTTTCTCTAAGACAAAATCAAAGTAAGATTACTTGGTATTGACTGCGTTCATCGTGCGCTCTAGGCCGATGTGGGCGAAACTTAGAATGCCCTTGGCTGCCGTTTCGATACGCTCTTGCAAGGTTTTCTTTTCATCGTCATTCCATTCTCCCAGCACGTAGTCCACTTGTTGTCCTTTACTAAACTCTGCACCCACGCCAAAGCGCAATCGCGGATAAGCATCGGTGCCGAGAATTTGTTGAATGTGCTTGAGTCCATTGTGCCCGCCATCACTGCCTTTGCCGCGCATGCGCAATTTGCCAAATGGTAGCGCTAAGTCATCGGTGATGACCATAATGTTTTCTATAGATATTTTTTCTTCTTGCATCCAATAGCGCACCGCATTGCCGCTTAGATTCATATACGTGGATGGCTTGATGAGAATGAGCGTCTTCCCTTTATTCTTCATCTCTGCCACTGCTGCATACCGACCGGTAGTAAACGAAACTCCAGCATCTTGCGCCAATTTTTCCACCACCTTAAACCCAATGTTATGACGCGTATGCTCGTATTCCGAACCAATATTTCCCAATCCTACAATTAGAAATTTCATGCTACAATATTAATCACTAAAAAGAAAAAGCCCCCTGGAGTCCAGAGGGCTTTTCACTATTCGAAAAAAAATTATTTCTTCTTCTTCTTACCGTCGTCTTCAGACGCTTGGTTAGCAGCGATAGACGCACGTGTAGCTTGAACTGCTACTACTGCAGAAGCTTCAGCTTCAGCGAAGCGGCAACCTGGAACTCCTACCTCACGCACACGGATCAAATCACCGATTTGAAGTGGGCTGATGTCAACCACGATCGCCTCTGGAAGATCCTCTGGCTTACCGATGATACGCATCTTGCGGTAGTTTTGAACCAACTTACCACCAGCCTTCACACCTTCTGAACTTCCTGTAACGCGCACTGGAAGAGCAGTCTTGATTTCCTTACCTGGAATCAACTCCAACAAGTCGATGTGTACGATCTTGTCAGAAACAGGGTGTGCTTGTGTTTCTTGAATCACAGTGTGATAAACTTTACCAGCAACTTCCAAATTGATTTGGAAAGTCTCAGGCTGACGCATGATCTTGCTGAGATCCATTGAGTCAACACTGAAGTGAACACGAGTTTCACCACCGTAAAGTACCCCAGGAATGCGCCCAGATCTGCGCAGTTCATTGGCATTTTGTCTCCCTACGTCCTCGCGAAGAGAACCGCTCAAACTAATTTGCTTCATTGTTTTATTGTATTTATGAAATTATAAAATGCGAACTAATACTCTTATTCTCTAACAAATTGTGCAATACATCTGCAAACAACTTTGATACTCCAAGCACTTGAATCTTGCTCGTCGGCATACCTTGTTTCAAAGGAATTGAATCGGTGACGATCAACTCTTTCAACACAGAGCTTTCGATGCGTTCGTAAGCCTGGCCGCTCAATACGGCATGTGTACAAATCGCTCTCACACTCAACGCTCCATTTTCCAACATCATCTCTGCCGCCTTGCACAAGGTGCCTGCTGTGTCCACCATATCGTCGATGAGCACTACATTCTTTCCTTGCACATCACCAATCACTGTCATGCTATCCACTTTATTGGCCACCTTGCGTTGCTTATAGCAGATCGCGAGGTCAACGCCCAAAATTTTAGCATATGCGTTGGCGCGCTTCGTACCACCAGTATCGGGTGCTGCAATCACCAAATCAGGAATATTCATAGCCTCGAGATGCGGGATGAAAATGGTGCTCGCATAGAGATGATCTACGGGTACTTCAAAAAACCCTTGAATCTGTTCGGCATGGAGATCCATGGTAATCACTCGATTCACACCTGCTGCTGTGAGCAAGTTGGCCACCAATTTCGCACCGATTGCCACACGCGGCTTGTCTTTGCGGTCTTGGCGAGCAAAACCAAAATAAGGCATCACTGCGATGATTCTCTTCGCTGACGCGCGCTTTGCGGCGTCGATAAGGAGAAGCAATTCAAAAAGATTATCCGTTGGAGGAAACGTGGATTGCACGATAATCACGTCTTTACCACGCACCGTCTCTTCGATGCTCGGTTGAAACTCCCCGTCGCTAAAGCGCTGGAGAATGACGTTACCCAAAGTAGTATCCATCGCCGCGGCCACTCCTTCACCCATGTAGGTGGAAGCGGAACCTGCTAATATTTTGAACATGTCGTTCATGGTGCCCTGTTTTAAGGGCCGCAAATATAGTCTATTTTTCTTAAGATTCTATCAGCCAACCCGATTCAGGAATACGTTTTGACCTCAAAATCAACAGAACAGCGACGAATAGCGCGATCGAAATGGAATAGAAGAGAATACTATTTTGAAAATCATCTTCTGGCGCCGTGAGGCTCATGCCGTTGTAGTGGAACAACACAATAGCCAATGCATTGTTGGCAAGGTGCGCCAGTACGCTGACCCAGAGGCTGCCGCTCCAAATAAAGAGATAGCCCAGCATAGCTCCCAAAATCATTCGAGGCAGGAATCCATAAAATTGAAAATGGAAAAAACTAAAGATGATGGCACTGATCCAAACCCCAAGGTGAATATTCTTAGTGGCACCGATCAAAAGCGGTTGAAGTACCCCACGGAATGCGAGTTCTTCGCAAATGGCAGGAATGATCGCAATACAAAAAATAGTGCTGATCAACGAGCCGACGCCACTATAATTTAAAATCATATAGGTCAACTGTTCCGCCTTCTCTTCTGTTGGTTTGAGCCACGCTTCGAGTGCGCTGCCCTCTGGTATGAGCATTCTGTTGAGTTGGGCGCTTAGGTCAATCACTCCTCCTGACAAGGCCATCCAAAGAATGCCCAATAAGACCATGAAAAATGTTGGGGGCATGTTTGCCCGAAAAGCATTGGGCGCGCCGAAAATGAAGAGATAAAGGCCCACAGGCAACAAAAATGTAGAGACCTGTGAGAGGTTGTTCATCCATTTGAGCAATTCGATATGCTCAATACCAGGGTTGGTGACCAGATCTTGGACGCTTGCCACACTAAAGCCATTGGCAATTGCCAGAGCTATGGCTGCCATAGCACCTATGCCCGCGCAAACAAGGATAAATGACCCGAACAATACCGCGCGAACGCCGGGAGACATTTCTTGAAAAAAGGGATTTTTCATGGTACAAAGGAAGCTAACTACCTTTGTGCCCGAAAAGAAATCATCAAAAAATAAAACCATTGGTGAAAAAAATGCGTTTTGATGATGGCTATTCACGATAAGTCATGATAAAAATTGGAGATAAAATAGAATTGCCCGACTTCCCATTGCTGCTCGCACCAATGGAAGACGTGAGCGATCCGCCGTTTCGTATGCTCTGCAAAGAGAACGGAGCCGATATGATGTACACCGAATTCATCAGTAGCGAAGGACTCATTCGCGATGCCGCGAAAAGCGTGATGAAGCTCGACATCTTCGAATACGAGCGCCCAATTGGCGTGCAGATCTTCGGCAGTGAAATAGCTACGATGGAACAGTGTGCCAAAATCATTGAACGCGTTAAGCCAGATTTGCTCGATATCAATTATGGCTGTCCGGTGATGAAAGTGGCTTGCAAAGGCGCGGGGGCGGGCATTCTCAAAGACATTGATAAAATGGTGCGCATGACCAAAGCTGTGGTCGATGCTACTTCTCTACCCGTGACCGTGAAAACCCGCCTCGGCTGGGACGATCAGAGCAAGAATATACTCGAAGTAGCAGAGCGTCTGCAGGACATCGGCATCAAAGCACTCACCATCCACGGACGCACACGCGTGCAGATGTACAAAGGTTCGGCCGACTGGACCTTGATTGCAAAAGTGAAAGAAAATCCGCGTGTCAAAATTCCGATCTTCGGCAATGGAGACATCGATTCGCCGGAGAAAGCATTGGAGTATAAAAATAAATACGGCGTGGACGGCATCATGATAGGCCGCGCCAGCATTGGCTATCCGTGGATCTTTAATGAAATCAAACATTATTTGAAGACAGGTGAAAAATTGCCACCTCCAACCTTGGTAGAAAGAGCTGCCGCGGCGAGAAAACACTTTGAGTTTTCAATCAAATGGAAAGGAGAAAAGCTCGGCGTGCTTGAGATGCGCAGGCATTACAGCAATTATTTCAAAGGCCTCAACAATTTCAAAGAAGACCGCATGGCCCTCGTCACAATGCACGAACCCGAAGCCATCATCCAAAAGCTCGATGAAATCGGGAATAGATACTAGTTTAGTGACTAGTTACTAACGACTAGTGACTAGATTGTGAGTTAGCGGGATAGTTACTA
This sequence comes from Flavobacteriales bacterium, assembly GCA_046309775.1. GTDB lineage: Bacteria > Bacteroidota > Bacteroidia > Flavobacteriales_D > Sanyastnellaceae > JAIXWP01. Next base: position 60 of record JBKCOM010000095.1, on the reverse strand, counting down.
GCCACTGATTACTAGACCACTCAACTAGTATCTAGTATCTAGTCGTTAGTAACTAAAATC
>JBKCOM010000094.1:0-39370 GCA_046309775.1 Flavobacteriales bacterium | reverse complement strand
GCCCGGTATCGCGCCTGCTTTGGGAGCAGGAGGTCGTAGGTTCGAATCCTGCCACCCCGACAACAACAAGGTTCAAAGTTGAAGGTTCCAAAAACGAACATTGAACTTTGAACCTTGTGTTTTTTTGATCTCGTAGCTCAGCTGGATAGAGCATCTGCCTTCTAAGCAGACGGTCAGGGGTTCGAATCCCTTCGGGATCACCATCAAGAAGCCAACGCCACAGGTGTTGGTTTTTTTTTATCAAAAAAATTAGAGCGTCAAGGCCACTACAATCATCAACAAGATGAATGATACCAAGTTGATGACAATCCCAGACTTCAACATTTGCGAAGCTTTGACATATCCCGAACTGTAAGCGATCGCGTTAGGTGGAGTGCTCATTGGGAACATAAAATCACAACTCGAAGAAATAGCCACGGGTATGGCGAAGATGGCTGGATGAATACCTGCTCCTAGAGCCAAAGCCGCCACGACAGGTACAAATATGTTGACCATTGCCAGATTGCTCATCAACGCGGTGAGAATAATTCCAGTGAAACAAAGTATAGAAACAAAGACAAACATATTTCCCGACTCAAAAATCTTCATCAGTGAAGTCACCTGTTCGATGAGTCCTGAGTTTTTGAATGCTTCGGCCATGGCGAGTCCGCCGCCAAACATAAGCAAAACGCCCCAAGGCAAGCGCTCGGTGTCCTTCCATTCCAACAGTGGTTTCTTGTCTGCTGACGATGATGGAATGATAAACAATGCTACCGAAGCAATCATGGAGACTACCACATCTGAAAGTTCTACCCCATAAGGCTTTAGTAAAGTTGAAATAGGATCTGCCAGAATCCATAGAATAGCTGTCGCTACGAATACCACAAACACTCGAAGCTCCCCTGTGGTGGGCCTTCCAAGGTTTTTTAATTCTTCATGAATAATGCTTGTTCCCTCTTCAAATTTTCCCAATCTGTTGGGATAAATGATTTTTACCAAAAAGAAATAAGTGAGGAGCATCAGTGCAAGAGCGAAGGGAAAGCCAATTTTAAACCAATCAAAAAATGTGATGGGCGCATTAAAACTGTCGCTGCTAAGAATGCCTGCTGCGGCAGCGTTGGGAGGACTGCCTACAAGTGTGGCAATGCCGCCAATACTAGAGCCATAGGCGATGGACAACATCAGCGTAAGGCTGAAGTTTTTTTCTCCTTTCGAAAGATGATTGTTTTCTTTTTTAATCAAAATGGCCACTATGGATGTAGCGATAGGAAACATCATCAGCGTAGTGGCGGTATTGCTAATCCACATCGAGATGAGAAATGATGATAGCAGAAAACCGAAGATGATATTGTTGGCGCCTGTGCCCGTTTTATTTACAATATTCAATGCAATACGCCGGTGCAATTGCCATTTTTCCATCGCAATTGCAATGATAAATCCACCTAAAAAGAGAAAAACAAACTTATTGCCGTACGCGATACACGTTTTTTCGATGGACATAATTCCTGTGAGCGGAAAAATGATGATGGGCAAAAGAGAAGTAGCACCCATTGGAAGTGCTTCCGATATCCACCACACAAGCATCCAAGCAATGGTGCCAATGGTGCAGGAGGCTGCATAATCCAATCCAAATGGCCGAAGGATTAAAAAGATGAAAAATAACGCTGGTCCCGCCAGGAGAGAGGGCAATTTCTTTTTTTCCATAAGCCAAATGTATTTGTTTTCATCATAGGATTTTGCTTGTTGCTACCTTTGTACACTATGGCAGAGCGTTTTTTAAAAAAGAATCAAATAATTGATTTGAGAATAAGTGATTTAGCCTTCGGCGGCGTGGGTATTTCTAAAATCCCCACTGATGGCGGTGACTTCGTGGTTTTTGTACAGAATACCATTCCCGGTCAACTCGTAAAGGCCGTTGTGGATAAGCCCGCTCGCAGGCATGCCGAATGCAAATTGTTACAAGTATTAGAGCCATCTTCAAATGAAGTGGAAATCCCATATCAGCGTATCCCTGGCGCCCCTTATGCCACCTTGCCAGTGGAGATGCAAGTAGAATATAAGCGCAAATCAACCATCGAGCTTTTTAGAAGAATTGGAAAGATTGACAACGCTGAGGATTTGTTCGATGAATTCATTCAATCGCCATCTCATTGGCATTATAGAAATAAAATGGAGTATTCTTTTTCCGTGATTCGTTGGGACGAACAACAAGAAAAAGAAGTAGATGATTTTGCCCTAGGATTCAAGCATCGCGGCACGTGGTGGTGTGTGGAGAATTTGAATAATGACAGTGGAATGTTTGACCAAGCGCTCGAAAGCAAACTTCATGAATTGCGCGAATGGTTTGAGTCCACGGGACTTCCCGCATGGCTGCCACCAAAACGCACAGGCTTCTATCGTTTTTTAGTAGTGCGCAAAAGTTTTCAATCCGATGAGTTGCTCCTCAACCTCGTGACGACTGATACAGGAATTGAAAATTTTAGTAGAGAAAAATTTGTGGCCAAAGTCATCGAATTGTGGGGAAGCCGCATTGCAGGCATCATTCACACGATCAATAATGATGAGGGCGATCGCGTGGATCCGCTCAATGGTTCAACCGAATGTATATTCGGTCGCACAAAAATTGAAGAAGTCATTCATAATTTAAAGTTTGAAATTAGTATGCAAAGCTTTTTTCAAACCAATCCTAAAAGTGCGGAAAAGCTTTATCAAAAAGTACTGGATTATGCCGATGTAAAAGGCGATGATGATGGAAAAGTGATCATGGATATGTTCTGTGGCACGGGTACCATCGCTCAATTGATGGCAGGTCAGAGTAAACGAAAAGTGGTAGGTGTCGACATCGTAGAAGCTGCTATAGAAGACGCAAAGCGGAATGCAAAGAAGAATGGAGTAAGCAATGTAGAATTTTATGCAGCAGATGTAGGAAAGTTCTTGTTGAATTATCCAGACTTTGCTGGAAAAATAAGCACCATCGTCCTCGATCCTCCACGCGGGGGCATCGCTCCGAAAACGTTGAGAAAAGTGATGGCTTTAGGCTGTCCGAGAATTGTGTACGTGAGTTGCAATCCTGCGACGCAAGCCCGTGACATGGAGGTTTTGGCGGCGGAAGGGTATGTGCTTAAGAAGTTTTCTCTCGTCGATCAATTCCCCCATACCGCCCACATCGAATCTGTTGCATTATTTGAAAAGAAATAACTTAAATTCGTGTCCTCAATTAGCATTATGCCAAAAGAAAGAACATTGATATTGGATCAGCGTCAGGTGTTGCAAAAGATTACGCGCATGGCCCACGAGATTTATGAAAATCATCATAAGTCAAAAGATTTATTTCTTGTTGGTATTTCAGGAAATGGCAATGAGCTCGCGAAGCGTTTGGTAGCCATCCTCTCAGAGGTCACTGATATTAAAGTAAAGCATCTCGAACTGACGCTGGACAAGAATAAGCCAGCGATGGAGAATATTCAGTTTTCAGGCAATATATCTGAGATTAAGGGGCGCAGCGTCATCTTGGTCGATGATGTGATCAATAGCGGTCGCACACTTATCTATGCTGCCGCTTTTCTCCTTGAAGCAGATTTGAAAAAACTGACAGTGGTAACGTTGATAGAGCGCTTCCATCGCCGCTTTCCAATACGCGCTAACGTAGTAGGATTGACACTTTCTACGAATTTAAAAGAGCACGTTACGGTCGATTTGACCAAGGGAAAAGAGTCTGTTCATCTCGAGGCTTAGGAGATTTTTCTGATAATCTCTACCGTAATTTCTTGCACGCTTTTATTATCGCAATCAATAATGAAATTGGCCTGTTCGTAGTATTCCGCGCGCTTTGCCAAATGAGTTTGAATAAATTCTTCAATCTCGTATTCATCCAAATCTTTGAGAATCGGGCGGTGGTCCAATTCATTTATCAGACGCTCGGCCAAGGCTTTTTCAGACCACTTTAGATAAACGGAAGTGGATTGTGATTTTATCAATTCCATATTATCGCCAAAAATGGGCGTGCCTCCTCCCGTAGATAATACGCCTTTCGGAAGTTGCAAAATGGATTCGAGATAAAGCGCTTCGAGTCTTCTGAAATAGGCTTCACCTTTCGTTTGAAAGATTTCTAGGATACTTCGGTCGTCATTGGCTTCAATGATTTTGTCGAGATCTATGAATGGTATAGACATATTATCCGCTAATAAGCGGCCTACCGTGGTCTTACCAGCACCCATATAACCGAGGAGAACAATGAACATTTGACCGAAATTAGTTAATTCTCCATTCAAAATGTCATGATACTGATTATTTCTCAGACATTTCTTCCTGAATTGATGGCTGGACTAAATGTTGAGGGGCGAGGATCAAATTTATTATCATGGATTTTTCAAAGTTTACATTAAAGTCGCAAGAGGCGATTGAGAGAGCCCAGCAGTTGGTGATTTCCAATGGACAGCAGTCGATTGAGAATGCCCATTTGTTAAAGGGAATCATTGAGGTGGATGAAAATGTAACTCCTTTTTTATTAAAAAAATTGAATGTGAATCTGCCTTTGGTGACGCAGGCGGTGGATAAAATCATTGAGTCTCGTCCTCGCGTGAGTGGCGGACAATTAGGCCTTTCAGGAGATGCTTCTGCTTCCTTGATTCAAGCTCAAGGCTATTTACGCGAATTCGGGGACGAATTTGTGAGTATTGAGCATTTGCTTTTGAGTATAGCCGAGGGGCGTGATCAAACGTCGCAATTGCTGCGTGATAGCGGAGTTTCTAAGAAGGAATTAAAGTCTGCAATACTAGAATTGCGAAAAGGCAAAAAAGTAACTTCTTCGACACAAGAGGAGACATACAACGCTTTGAATAAGTATGCAAAGAATCTCAATAAACTTGCCCAGGAAGGAAAGCTCGATCCGGTGATCGGGCGTGATGAAGAAATCAGAAGGGTGACACAAATACTCTCGAGAAGAAGTAAAAATAATCCTATCATCATTGGAGAGCCGGGCGTCGGAAAGACGGCTATTGCTGAAGGTTTGGCGCATCGTATCGTTAAAGGGGATGTACCGGAAAACCTCAAGTCAAAAACAATTTTTGCACTAGACATGGCTGCATTGATAGCAGGTGCTAAGTATAAAGGTGAATTCGAAGAGCGATTGAAATCCGTGGTAAATGAAGTACAGGGCAGTGAAGGAGCAATCATTCTTTTTATTGATGAAATTCATACACTCGTTGGTGCTGGCGGCGGAGAAGGAGCCATGGATGCGGCGAACATTTTGAAGCCAGCGCTCGCGCGTGGAGAGCTACGTGCAATTGGCGCGACCACATTGAATGAATATCAAAAGTATTTTGAAAAAGATAAGGCACTCGAACGTCGCTTTCAAAAAGTGATGATTGATGAACCAGATCGCGATGCTGCGATTAGTATCCTACGTGGATTAAAAGAGCGATACGAAAGTCATCACAAAGTACAAATCAAAGACGATGCGATCATCGCTGCTGTGGAGCTTTCACAGCGATACATCACCGATAGATTTCTACCTGATAAGGCGATAGATTTGATTGATGAAGCTGCGTCAAAATTGAGAATGGAGATCAATTCAAAACCTCAAGAATTGGATGAGATTGAAAGAAAAATCATGCAGTTTGAAATCGAGCGGGAAGCTATCAAGCGTGAGAACAATACTGCGAAACTTGATGATTTGAATCGTGAAATAGCGGATTTGAACGAGCAAAGAAATAGTCTTGCTGCGAAATGGCAAGCAGAGAAAGATGTAGTGGACGCGATTCAGAATGCGAAGAAGAATGTAGAAAATTTAAAGTTTCAAGCCGAGCAGGCGGAACGCGAGGGGAATTATGGTTTGGTGGCAGAGATTCGCTATGGTCGTTTGAAAGAACAAGAGGGCATTATAGAGTCGGAACAACAGAAGTTAGCGCAGCTTCAATCGAACAGTAAAATGCTCAAGGAAGAAGTGGACCCGGAAGAAATCGCGGATGTCGTGAGTCGTTGGACGGGCATCCCTGTGACGCGGCTTGTAGAGAGTGAAAAAGCCAAGCTGCTTCGTTTGGAAGCGGAGTTGGGCAAACGTGTAGTCGGCCAGATCGAAGCGATCACAGCCATTTCAGATGCGGTCAGACGCAGCCGCGCGGGCCTTGCTGACGAAAAGAAACCGATTGGATCATTTATATTCCTTGGTACCACTGGCGTGGGTAAAACAGAGTTAGCCAAAGCACTAAGCGAGTTTCTATTCAATGATGAAAATGCCATGACGCGAATCGATATGTCGGAATATCAAGAGCGGCATGCCGTGAGTCGCTTGGTGGGCGCGCCTCCCGGCTACGTGGGTTATGAGGAAGGAGGACAACTGACAGAAGCTGTCCGCAGAAAACCTTATTCAGTGATCTTGTTGGATGAAATAGAAAAGGCGCACCCAGATGTATTCAATATTCTTCTTCAGGTCTTGGATGACGGACGACTCACAGACAGTAAAGGAAGGGTGGTCAATTTTAAAAATACCATCGTGATTATGACCTCGAATCTTGGTTCTCAAATAATTCAAGATAATTACGAGCGCGCCAAAGATCCGGATAGCGAGGAATTGTTTTATAAGACAAAGGATGAGGTGTTATCCCTATTAAAGCAGAGTCTTCGCCCGGAGTTTTTGAATAGGGTAGATGAAGTTATCATGTTTACACCACTTGGTCGCAGTCATGTGGAGAAGATTGTAAGGTTGCAGTTGTCGATGTTGTCTGAGCGACTTGCCAAATCGGAAATAAAGCTCCTCGTAACGCCTGATACAATGCAATATCTCGGTGAAAAAGGCTACGATCCTCAATTTGGCGCCCGTCCAGTGAAGCGTGTGATTCAAAAGGAAGTTATGAATGAACTTTCTAAATACATTCTCTCGGGTAGCTTGGATAAGTCGGAACCCGTGGTGATGGACGTGTTTGATGGGCAGGTTGTGTTTAGAAAAAGAATTGATAATGAGGTGGTTATAGAAATATAATTTTTTTTAGAAAAAAACGTAACCTCATAGAATGTCTCCCGTTAAAGATCATGTAGAATGTTTTTTTGGTTATTTGTTTAGAAATAAATATTGAGTTGAAAATCCCGAGATTGCCCCCTCGGGATTTTTTTTGGAAAGAACTGAAACCTTTTAAAAAAGCAGAACGTAATACGTCTCAGAATGACGCTAACGGTTAGGCGTTATTTCAAGCAAGCATAATAACACTTCTCTTCTAATTAAGAGTAGTTAAGGTTAATTAAGGTTAAGCAAATGAAAAACCCCGGAACGCCGGGGTTATTCATTTTATATATGTTCGTGTGAATTACTTGCCTTCTCCGAACTTAGCCATTTCCTTTTCGAAAGTTTCTTTGAACTTTTCGTAGTTGTAATCAGCTTTGATCTTTTCGTTTTGTGAAAGACCACTGTTGTAGGCATCTGCGATTTTAGAACCTGAAAGTTCGATTGCGATATAACTAACATAAGTACCGTCCGCTTTCTGAGTTATTTTATCGCAAATTTTCATTGCACCTTTCAACTCCTGATCAACTACTGTTCTTGACATTTCTTGAAAAGTCTCAGTAATCTCTTCTTTATTATTAAATTCTGTGGAATTTACATAGTTGTCACCAACAATTTTCATAGTAGCACTGATGGTCTTCGCTAGTTCAGCATTTGCGTTTGAACGTGCTTTTTTCTTAGCAGTTTCGCGGTCCATACTTTCGCCAGTAGCTGTAGCTCTGAATACCTCAGGTGTGCTAAAATGTTCTTCGCTTGAACAGTATTCGTTGATCAATACTTCACCGGCTGGCTTAGGAGCTTCTACGGTTTTGTTTTTCTTTTTACATCCTACTGCGGTAAACGAAGCAGCGGCAACAAAAAGGGCAATGGTAAAAATTCGAGTATTCATAATGTTGGTTTTATTTCGTTATTAAAATATTTGTATTGTCGGAAATCCTACAATCGTGCCAAAGCTAAAAAATAGTATCCAATATTGAAGGAATGATTTGTTGTTCGAGTCTCTCGCGACCCTTTTTATAAGCTTCAATGCTAGCAGCGTCGCGGTTTAGCTGAAGACCTTTAATATTATTTAATGACTCTTTATAAATGATTTCACCTTCCCTTGACTCTACGATCACAGTAAGCTCGAGCAACGCGACTACAAAGCCCTGCGCTGAGCCGCCATCCGTGCTGTTTGAGCTTATCTTAATGCGATAGTCAGGATTGGAATTCATTTGTCGCAGCCCTTTTTTAATAAGTTCTGCGGTAGTGGCCGAGGCAAGAGTGGCGCTGGTACCGGCCGCACCATACACATTCTCCGTGGATGTGACGCTAAAGCTTGGCGCGATGAACTCAATCGGAAACTTCTTGCTATCGGTTTTTAAATTCTTTAAAATCGGACCAGTGATTCTTTTATCCAAATCATTCGGCTGCAGTGGCATCAAATCAATCTGAACATTAAGACTCAAATCTTTTTCTTTGGAGTCTACATTATCGATGATTACTCCAAACTTTCCCAATTCATCCGTTACCTCCACCCTTGGCTTCATGAACTTGGTCTTCGGGTATGTGTGGGTGGTGGTGATTCCACGCACGGCCTGTCCATTGTAAGTGATTGTCAGAGAAGAGTTGGCAGTATAATTATTTTCCGCGGCAAGAGTGAACTTCGGTTGAGAAGAGATGATCGTAAGTCCAGCGGCAAGCCTCTGTAATGAGGAATAAATTTCATTATCCAGAAATATCTTTCCTTGCTCAGAATTGTATTCATTGATTTCACCCCAATAGTCTTGGATAGCGAAAAGACCGCGCAGATAATTATCGATCGCAGCTGGAATACCATTGTTCTGTTCTGCCTCTTTTCCTTTGGTATAAAAATCATAGGCACTCGACATCGCCTGATTTTTCTTCATTAATTTTTTTTGCTGATAAGAAGCTTTATTCAAACGATAATAAATCCAATAGTCGTTTTGGTCTTCCCAAACACCAGCCACTTCATAGTCTTCAATCTTTTCATCGGTAGTGGTGGTGATATTGCTTATAAATTCTTCACTGAAAGTTTTATTCACCTCAAGCGCATTGAGAAATGTGCTGCCTTGCACACGCACGCTTATCTCCGATGCAAGATCATTGAGTGCATTTTTTTTAGCGATGGCTTGATAGTCCAGAGGTTGTGTGCGCTTCGAACAACTACCCACGCCTATATAATAGGCTCCATTCACTGGACGTTGGTCTACCCAAGCGGGCTTAGGCTCTTGAGTTTCATTTGGCTTTGTACTGCTGCTGGTACCACTGGAGTTGCCACAGGAGTTCAATAGCGCCAAAAGCACGAAACCTAATAACGCAGAAACATATTTTATTGATACTTGCATATTACTGCACGATGGTTTTAACGGTGGCACCGATCTGGTCAGACAATTGTCTGCTGATCGTGTTGAATAACTCATTCGACAATTCTCCTGATGAACGCGGCTCCTGGCGAGCGTTGAGCATATTCATCAAATTGCGGCGATCGTTCTGATTGAAGTTTACATTTTTCCCATTCGCAGGATACAATTCTGAGGCTTTACCATCATATTTTACCCATGCTACTTCATCAATAGCCGTTTTTTCAATAATCTCGGTTTTAATCAGCTCACCAGTCTTTAGATTAATGAGTTTGTACTGAAAGCTGACAGTGCAACTATTCGAGTTTGTAAACTCTGTATAGTTCACCGGCTTATATCTCGTTTCTAAAAATTCCTGTTGTGTTTCAGGATTTATTTTTTTAACCTTGAATGCCTCATACCCTTCACGGTTGCGTGAAACGGGTTGGCCATTTCTAACAGAATAGTTAAGCACGGTACCGGTAAGAATTGCCTGCGCTCCCACCAATTGGCCTACGCTTACTGCTGTTTGTTGGTCCACCACGCCAGAAAGCTGAAGTTTTTGTTCTTGCAGAATAGCCTGCATATGTTCTCTATCCACAATTTTCAAAAATGGATCATTGATAGATGTGAGGGCTTCCAATGTATAGGCAGATACTTTAGCATCCAACCCAGGAGTTCCACTTGCGTTTTCAAAGGATAATAAGGCAATGGTATAGGTCCCTTTTTCAAGTGCCTCGGCTTTCAATGCCTTGGCATTTTTATAGTCAACTTTTCTTTTGATCACTTGATCAAAATAATCATAGGCTTCTCTGTAATGTTGGACCTCCATAGCTTTTACCCCCTTAGAATACAGAGGTTCCATGAAGGCGATGTCTGCGAGGTCTTTGGAGTCTTTGAAGTTTGGATCAAAAGTTTTAATCTCCTTAAAGCGAACCTCAGCTTCTTGATATTTTTCCTGTTCGAGCAAAGTCGTACCTTCCTCGTAAAGTTCTATCAAATAGTCGTCTTTGGCTTTGTTGTAATCTTGCACGTAGAAGTCAGCAATTTCCAGATTCACCCCAGCTCCTTGGATTTTCTTTCTGTACGATTCAGCTTTTTGATAAGCATATACTGCATTTTTATTAGAGCCGAAGTTTTTTTCACGTGCGAATTCACCGAGCATTTGGTTCAAAACTAATTGCCCCGTTTTCTTCATACCTATCTGAGCATCGATGTTATTTCTTTTTTTCATCAATGCGGTATAATAGCTATTTGCAGCCTCCGAGTTGAGGCCGGCTGCTTCTTGTTTCATCGCAATCTTAGTATAGTACTTAGTACCATGACAAGACACTAGTGAAAGGGTAAGAAGGAATATGACGTAAAAATGTTTCATAATAAAGAGACAATAATGTGCTGATTGTCGAGGTGTTTGTGGCGTCAGTATATCACTGACGCCACATTTACTTACACCTATTATTTTGATTCGATGAACTCATTGAGTTCGTCAGTGCTGCTTGAGAAACTGAAGGCATCGCCTACCATGTAGTAGTTGTTCTTGTCTGTACAAAAATCATAGGCAAACTTCGCAAATTCGAGTTTTGATTCTTCGAATCCAAATAGTCCCATAACTTCTTTGATTTGAGCCACACTCATGCAGTTGGCTTTCACGGCCTGCTTTGCTGTAGAGAGTTTCGTGTCATCAAAGCCTTTAGAAGAAATGCTTCCTTTCGCGCTGGTGAATGAGCCGCTGTCCATTGGACGAGAACAACCACCTGATGCTTTTTCTACAACTACAACTTCTTCGCGTGCTACTGTTTTTGGAGCACTTGTAGTGGTAGTAGTGTTGCTTGAAGAAGATTTAACGGTAGTAGTAGTAGTTTCTTCCACTTCCATCTCTCCTTCCATACCCTCAATGTTCATGTTGATCCCCATGTTCACACCGCCAACATTCATGTTGACATTCACTTTTTCACCTGTTGCAGGCTTGGTAGTAGTCGTTGTGGTGGTGGTAGTAGTCGAGCCAGAGACAACAGGACGAGTGGTAGACGTGGTAGTGGTTGTTTTAGTTGGCGTTTCTTGAACTTCTACTTCTTCAGCATAATCAACGATTTTAATATCGTCTGTTTTAGCTGGAGTTGAGCTTGCCGAGCCACTTAAAGCTGACTCGCCTTGGAAGCGGAGTACATACTCTCCTTTTTTGTTGGTTTTGATCACATAAGTTACTTCATAGCCCTTGTGAACGGCGAAGTTCTTTTCGGTGAAATCTGGCAAAGAGGCATCTTCAAAGTCGATACGTGCCATGTAGAAGTCGTTTGTGAGGTTGCTGAGCTTCACATTGGTTTGTGGAGCGGCATTTTGTTTTTCACCATTTAGAACAAGGGTGAATTTATCTCCATTCTCAGAGAATACCACGGCGTTGGCATTTTGTGCGAAAGAAGAAAGGCTGGATACAGTGATAAGTAAAAAAGTAAAAATCTGTTTCATGGTTATGATTTTAGCGGTTAAAATTAATCTTTACGCCTCAATAGGCGAAGGTTGTGCCAAAAAAAATCAACTCGACAAAGGTTATCTTATTTTTGGCCGATTTATAAGAAAAGTTTGACAAATATTACAATGACAACAATTTTAATCCTCGGCGCAGGTCGTAGCAGTTCTAATTTGATAAAATATCTTTTGGAAGCTGCGCCAAATGAGGGCTGGCATGTGAGGGTAGGGGACATGGATGAAGTGGTAGCCGCCTCTAAGGTGAAGTCAGATTATGGCTCAAGCTTTAAAATTGTCCCTGGAAATAACGATCAGATTATCAGTGAAATAGGTAAGAGTGACGTGGTTGTTTCGATGCTTCCTGCTGGTATGCACCCGCAAATAGCGCGCTGGTGCATTGCCGCAAAGAAAAATTTAGTAACCCCAAGCTATATCTCCGACGAGATGGCGGCTTTAGACAGTGATGCCAAGGCTGCGGGGGTATTGATTTTAAATGAAATGGGCGTGGATCCGGGGATTGACCACATGTCGGCGATGGAGATAATTCATCATTTGCAAGAAAGCGGTGCTGAGTTGCAGAGTTTTGAGTCATTCACAGGAGGTCTTATCGCCCCAGAGTCCGACAACAATCCGTGGAATTACAAAATTACTTGGAATCCTCGCAATGTTGTGCTCGCAGGCTACGGCGGCACGGCTAGATATCTCGAGGGAAATAAACTCAAGCTGATTCCTTATCATCGTCTGTTCTCAGAGCTCACGCCTGTATTCGTGGAGGGATACGGAGATTTTGAAGGTTATGCCAACCGAGATTCTGTAAAATATCGAAAAATCTACGGATTGGATGGCCTTCCCACTTTATACCGCGGAACGCTGCGTAGAAAAGGGTATTCAGAGGCTTGGAATGCCTTGATACAAATTGGGCTGACAGATGATAGTTTTGAGATCGATGGACTAGCGGACCGCACCTGGAGAGAGCTAACTTCTTCATTTTTATCAGAAAAAGATAATGAAGATATTGAAATGGCAGTTCGCGCCAAGTTTTGCTCTAGCGAAGCTGTTTTAGATAAATTGAAGTGGCTTGGAATATTTTCATCGGAACCTATAGGTATTGAAAAGGGCTCTCCTGCGGTTGCATTGCAAACGTTAATCGAAAGAAAATGGAAGTTGGCGCCCGATGACAAGGATATGATTGTGATGTGGCACCGCTTTATCTATACGCTTGAAGGAAAGCGTTTCGAAAAGGAGAGTTCGATGGTTTGTTTGGGAGATGATCCTACTTACACCGCGATGTCCAAAACGGTTGGATTGCCAATTGGAATTGCCATAAAATTAATTCTTCATGGCAAATGGGAGAAAAAAGGTGTTCATTTGCCTATCACAAGTGATTTTTACGTGCCCGTGATGCGAGAGTTGGAGACCTTGGGTATTCAATTCAATGAAACAGAAAAGGAAATTCATGTTTAAGAAGATACTTTTTTTCTTGTTAGTGCTTTGGATCTCGCATTCAGCGATAGGTCAAGATGGACGCAAGCCTGAAATTTCTGATACAATAAAATGGGAAACCGCTGCCGATTATGACCGTGACCGCGAGTTGATAATCAAGTGCTTGAAATGGCTGTGCACGGCTCCAATGGGACAGGACGTGATCTACAGGAGTGAAGCGAATGCTTTTGTACTCCGGTGGTTGTCTGGTTCGCCCGATGTGCTGGTCGAAATCGACGAGGCAGTATTTGATTTCACAGAAGGGAATGATGAAATTTTATTCTCGGTAATACATGCGATGGCTCTCACTACAATGACAAAAAAGAAAGAAATGGATAAGGAGAAATTAGCAGTAGAGACCATGAGAATCGTATGCGAATTGGTGGACTCAAGCGAGAAATATAGTGCCGATAAAAAGATGAAAGCTGTTCTCAAAGCCTATCGAAAAGATAAATTAGAAGAGTACGTGAGAGAGCGCATGCAAATGGCAAAGAAGTAAGCAGAACAAATTCACACGATTAATGCTTTTACAGCTATGAAAAAATTCGTCATTCCTGAGAAATATCGCTCAAGCATCATAGGCAGCGTCAAGGAATGGAGAAAGTCCAAGGATCCAAGGAAACAAGATTTTTCTCCAACACATTTGGATTTGGGACCACTGGAAGTGGTATTGCCGAGGCACTTTGGTTTTTGTTATGGAGTGGAGAATGCCATTGAGATCTCTTATAAGGCAATTGAAGAGAATCCCGGAAAAAGGATTTTTCTATTGAGCCAAATGATTCACAATCCTGCGGTGAATGATGATTTAGAATCGAGAGGGATTCAATTTATCATGGATACTGAGGGCCATCAGTTTATTGGATGGGACGAAATTTCATCAGATGATGTGGTGATCATTCCCGCATTTGGTACGACTCTAGAAATAGAGCAGATATTGAAGGACAAGGGTGTTGAGACAAGGAGATACAATACTACATGTCCTTTTGTAGAAAAAGTTTGGAAGCGTTCTTCGGAAATAGGTGGAAAGGGCTATACAAATATCATTCATGGAAAGCATAAGCACGAAGAAACACGCGCCACATTTAGTCACTCAGCGGCGCATTCGGCGAGTGTGATCGTTAGAGATCTTAAGGAAGCCGAACGTCTTGCGGAGTACATGAAGGGAAATAAAAGTCGCGAAGAATTTGAAAAGGAGTTTGCTGGAAAATATAGCGTAGGTTTTGATCCTTCTCAGGACTTGAAGAAGGTTGGAGTGGTAAATCAAACAACCATGCTCGCCACAGAGACGCAGGAAATTGCGGATTACTTCAAAAAGCTTGTGGTCTCATTGTATGGTGACGATGCGTTTGCAGATACACGCGATACACTCTGCTATGCCACCAACGACAATCAAGACGCGACAATGGGTGCATTGAACTCCAATGCAGACCTGGCGCTCGTTATCGGAGGATACAACAGTTCGAACACTTCGCAATTGGTCACTATTTTAAGTGAGAAAATGCCGGTGTATTTCATTAAGGACGCCGAAGAAATCGTATCTGAAAATAGCATATTTCATTTTGTTTATGCAGAACAAAAACGCATAGAAGCGACCGATTGGCTACCGAAGAAAGACAAAGTGAAAATTGTGATAACCAGCGGTGCGTCTTGTCCAGACCCCGTTGTGGAAGCTGTGGTAAGAAAGGTTCAGGGATTCTTTCCAAATGCGAATAATATAGAAAATGTATTAGAGGAGTTGATTGGGATGGAATAGTAAGTTTGAAGATGCTTACCTTTGAACTTAATTTTATGTCTGATATCATTCAACTTTTACCGGAGTCAGTTTCAAACCAAATCGCGGCAGGTGAGGTCGTTCAGCGTCCTGCATCTGCTGTAAAAGAATTGGTGGAAAACAGTATCGACGCAGATGCAAGCTCGGTTCACGTTGTCGTAAAGGATGCAGGAAAGACCTTGATTCAGGTAATTGATAACGGAAAAGGTATGTCAGCTCAGGATGCAAGAATGTGTTTTGAACGACATGCGACATCGAAAGTTAGAAAGTCGGAGGATTTATTCAATATTGTAACGAAGGGTTTCCGTGGTGAAGCGCTTGCAAGTATCGCGGCGATTGCTCAAGTAGAATTGCGCACACGTCAACGCGGCGAAATGCTCGGTACAAAGGTAGAAATTGAAGGGACGAAGGTCAAAAGCACAGGGCCAGATCAATGTCCAGAAGGGACAAATTTCATGGTCAAAAATCTTTTTTATAATGTCCCCGCTCGCCGTTATTTTTTGAAAAGCGATGCCATTGAGCTCAAACATATCATTGAGGAAATTCAACGCGTGGCCCTAACACATCCAGATGTTGAATTCAAGTTGACACACAATGGAAGTGAAGTGTTTTCATATCCTAAAACTAATATTCGCCAACGTGTAGTGCACGTTTTGGGTAGCAAGTACAATGAAAAGCTCGTGCCCGTAGACGAACAGACCGATATTGTCAGCATTCAAGGTTTTGTTGGGAAACCCGATGTGTCGAAAAAGACGAGAGGCGAACAGTATTTTTTTGTCAATCAACGATTCATAAAAAATAGTTATCTCAATCATGCCGTGACAGGCGCGTTTGACCAATTGTTGGGAGAAGGTCATTTCCCGCTTTATTTGCTTTACTTGGAGATTGATCCATCACAGATTGATATCAATATCCATCCTACCAAAACGGAAATTAAGTTTCAGGATGAGCGAGCGATTTATGCCATCCTGCATGCTGCTGTGAAGCGCGCTCTTGGGCGACATAACATTACTCCAACATTAGATTTTAATCAAGAAACAGCGATAGCCATTGAGCCAATGCGCATGGACACTGAGGTGAAAATGCCGGAGATAAAAATTAATCCTGATTACAATCCATTTCCAACAAAGGAAAAAAGAGAAAGTCTGGCTCAAGGCTGGTTCGATCGAAACAACGGTGGAGCCAAGAAAGGTTGGGAAGAGTTACTGGAAATTTCAAAAATGATTTCTCCGGAACTACATTCCGAACCTGTGATAACGGCTGCGAAACTATTCGAGCCGGATGAAGAGCATACCCCATTTCAGTTGCATCGCAAGTATATCGTGAGCGCGACTACTGACGGGATGATATTTATCGATCAACAACGTGCACATCGCAGGATACTTTTCGAGCGTTATTCATTATTGATTGAGAAGCGATCTGGAAGTGTGCAGCAATTGTTGTTTCCAGAATTGGTGAGCTTTTCACAGGGAGATGCGGCAATCGTGAATACGATGCTCAATGACATTCGGAGCATGGGTTTTGAGATAGAGTATTTTGGAGGTACTGAGTTTCAGATTACAGGCGTGCCATCCGATACAGGAGCCACAAACCTTCAGCCACTGATGGATGGTTTCTTGGAACAGGTCAAGCATGAGCAACCGAATGCTGATTTGAATAATTTTGAGAAGATAGCTTGGGCTATGGCGATGAGCACTTCAATTCGCTATGGTCAAATGCTTACCATTCCCGAGATGAAAGAAATTATTGAAAGATTACTCGCTTGTCATCAACCTAATTTTGAAAAAAGAAATAGACCTACATTTATTAAATTTACCATAGACCAATTGGGTCAACAATTCAGATAGAAATGTTTAATCAACTCACCCCAGTCGTAAAGAATATCATCATCATTAATGTATTGATGTATCTGGCTTGTGCTGTCGTGCCGGGTCTGCAAGAGTTAAGCGCTGGCTATTATTGGCAAAGCGAAAACTTCAGGCCTTGGCAATTGATCACGCATATGTTCACACATGCATCGTTGAGATCAGGTAATATTATGCATATATTTTTCAATATGTATGCCTTGTACATATTCGGCTCTGCAATTGAGCGGCAGTGGGGTGCAAAGCGATTTTTGATTTATTATTTTATTTGTGGATTAGGTGCATTCTTTTTACACGAGTTTATAAATTATATTGAGATTCAAAGGCTGATAGGTTCAATGAATCCAGAAGATGTTCGATTGGTTTATGAAGAAGGGGCGGAAGCAATAAGAGGAGGAAAAAATTTTATTGAGCCAGCCGCGGGCCAATTAAATCTTGCCTTGAATGTACCAGTGGTGGGTGCCTCCGGTTGTGTATTTGGTGTGCTGCTTGCTTTTGGTATGTTGTTCCCGAATACGGAGTTGATGTTGTTATTCCCTCCAATTGCGTTAAAGGCGAAATGGCTTGTGTTTATTTACGGAGCGATTGAGTTGTTTTTGGCATTGCAAAACAATCCCGGCGACAACGTAGCGCACTACGCGCATATCGGAGGAATGTTGTTCGGATATATTATGCTAAAGATTTGGCAAAAGCGAGACGGAAGCTATTATGGCAACCGCTTTAGATATTGAGTATGTGGAATGAAATTGTGCGTTGGATCACCAAGCGTGACGGCTTGAATAGATTGCTTGCCATCAATATAGTTCTTTTTGTATTGGTGCAAGTAGTGCTTATTTTTCAAAGATTATCTGAAATTTCTATTGTGCCGTCAGACTTGTATTTGGCTGCTGGAGCAGGTTTCAAAGGCTTGGTTCAAAGACCATGGAGTGTATTCACGCATATGTTCGTGCATGTCGAGGTAGGGCATTTTATCTTTAATGTCTTCTGTTTATACACTGCGGGTAAATTATTCAGGCACTTCTTAGGAGATGGAAGGCTCGTTGTAAATTACATCCTTGGTGGAATGTTTGGATACTTGCTTTACTTGGGAATGGCAATGATTTTTCCAAAACTGACGGGAGCTTCATATATTCTCGGCGCTAGTGCTTCCATCATGTCAATTATCTTGACCATTGGCAGCCTTAAGCCGAATTATCAAATTAAATTGTTTGGTGTTTTTGATATGAAGTTAATTTGGTTGTGCGGAATTATTATTTTAGTAGACCTCATCAGCTTGCGCAAAGGCTTCAATAGTGGAGGGCATATGGCGCATCTCGGTGGGGCCATTTTCGGTGTCATATATGCTTATCAATACAAACGAGGAGTTGTTATGGGTTCATGGTTAGAAAATTTTTTTAATCGCATAGGCTCTTTTTTTTCAGGTAATAAAACGAGTTACACTGAACATCGTCGCCCCAAGTCGGACGAGGAGTTTAATGCTGAAAAGAAAAAGCGTCAGCAGCGCGTGGATCAAATTCTCGATAAGATTAGCAAATCTGGTTACGAGAGTTTGTCAAAAGAGGAGAAGGACTTCCTTTTTAAATATAGTCAGAAGTGATGACAGAGGAAATTCCTAAGAAAAAACGAAAGATAACGCTGAACAAGATTTTGTTTTGGCTCAATCTTTTGTTGGTTCTTGTGACTTTCTTGTCCTATGCAGGTGTTACGTTTTCGCCAGGTAAGATGGGCTATTTGACACTTGTTGGTTTAGGTTATCCGCTCATTTTGGCAGCTAACATTTTATTCATACTCATCTGGATGTTTCGCCGGCGGAGGTTCATTGTTTTTTCTCTTTTCGCATTACTTGTTGGTGTGGGATATCTGATGGATTTTGTGAACTTTTCGTTTGGTGTTGACGCAGCAGAAGAAGGTTGGAAGGGCTTGGAGGTAATGACATACAACGTCAATTTATTCGGTTTGTATGCGCCTGAGAATAATGAAGAGCGCAGAGATGAAATCTTTGATGTGCTGAAAGGAGAATCGCCGGACATTCTTTGTTTTCAGGAGTTTTTTCATTCTGATCAAAAAGGCTATTTCGTGACCAAAGATTCGTTGCTGAAGTTTTTGCCAACGAAATATTTTCATTCTCGCTATACGCATGCTAAGAACGGTAGAAATTATTTTGGCGTGGCCTTGTTTTCAAAATACCCCATCATTAATAAGGGATTTATACCTTTTGAGTCTGACGTGAATAATTTTTGCATCTACGCAGACATCAAATATCAAGGTGATACTGTTAGGGTTTATAACGCGCACTTACAGTCGATTCGTTTCAAACCAGAGGATTATGCGTTTGTGGATGAAAATAAAAATAAAGAAGAGTTAGATAAAGGATTCAAGCGCATCGCTTGGAGACTTAAAAAGGCATTTGAGAAGCGAGAAGAACAAGTAAATAAAGTAGTAGAGAGTGTGTCAAAGTGTAAGCATCCCATTATTATGTGTGGTGATTTCAATGACCCTCCGGTGTCTTTCACTTATGGACTTATGAGTGAGTATTTGGAAGACAGTTTCAAAGCATGCGGTTCTGGTATCGGAAACACTTACAATGGCGTATTTCCTTCGTTTCGCATAGACTATATTTTACATAGTAAAGATTTTCGCGCGGATTATTACAGAAGCATCAATAAAAAGTTGTCGGACCACTATCCTGTGGTTGCTGGTTTTACGCTAATGAAGCCTTAATTCGATGAACAATTCAAATGACTAAATCGTTTTTGTTGGGTGAATAAAAAAGTAGTTATACTGGGTGCCGGCGTCGCTGGATTGGCTTCTGCGGTGAGATTGCGTAAGGCGGGTTTCGACGTTGAGGTTTATGAGCAGGCGGATGGCCCGGGTGGCAAACTTCGAGAAAAATGGATCGGAAATTATCGTTTTGATTTGGGGCCTAGTCTATTCACATTGCCCAAAAATGTAGAAGAACTTTTCGAATTATGCGATTTGAAGCCTGCAGATTATTTTCGCTACCACCGCTTAAATCATGTGTGCAATTATTTTTTCGAAGACGGTACACGTTTCTCTGTGCCTGCAAACAGGGCGGAATATGTTCGAAGTCTGTGTGAAACCTTTGGTGAGGATCAATCAACGGTTGAGAAATTTTTGAAGAGTAGCGAAGAAGTCTACGAGTTGACGACTCCTGTCTTTTTGAAAAGCGAACTGACATTAGGTGCGCTCATCAAAAAACCCGAAACGTTCAAGGCAATATTGAACTTGTATAAGCTTCCGATTTCGGGCACCTTGTTTCAAAAACTAAGTAAGACCTTTCGCAATCCGAAGGCCATTCAATTATTTTCTCGCTACGCAACATACAATGGCAGCAATCCATACAGCACCCCGGCGATGATGATGCTCATTCCACACTTGGAAAATGGCATTGGGGCTTTCTTACCTGAAAATGGAATGTTTGACATTTCCCGAAGCATTCACCGATTAGGTGAAAGGTTGGGTGTTCGATACCATTTTAATCAGAAGGTAGAAAGCATAATTGTTGAGAACAACACAGTCAAGGGTATCACGCTGGGCAGTAAGAGGATTGATGCGGATATAGTTTTAAGCAATATTGATATTACGCCTACATACAGAAAATTATTGGGTGATAAATATTCTCCCGAGAAGATATTGAATCAGGAAAAATCATCCTCGGCTTTGATTTTTTATTGGGGCGTGAGGAGAGAATTTCCTGAACTGGATGTGCACAATATATTTTTTGCCTCTGATTATAAAGAGGAGTTTGATTGTCTTTTTACAAAAAAGTCTTTGCACCAGGACCCCACAGTTTACATCAACATCACAAGTAAGCTTTGCAAGAATGATGCGCCAATTGGATGTGAAAACTGGTTTGTTATGATAAACGTTCCTCATCTCAATGGACAAGATTGGGGGGCGCTGAAGTCGGAGGCTCGGCAACTCATACTCGAAAAATTGCAGCGCATTCTTGGGATAGACATTTCTGTGCTAATTGAGCAAGAGGAAATATTGGATCCTCAGTTGATTCAGGATCGCACAGGCAGTCATTTGGGCTCGCTTTATGGCAATGCAAGCAACTCCACTTTTTCTGCATTTATGAGACACCAAAATCATTCAAAACAATTAAAGGGGTTATATTTTTGTGGGGGAAGTGTTCACCCGGGCGGGGGCGTGCCGCTGTGTTTATTTTCGGCTCGACTTGCAGCCGGAAGAATTATACATGATACTCTATGATCGCTGAAAAGTGGCGTCCTTACATTTACGTTTACTTTTTTCTCGTTTATCTCGCGGGGGCAATAGGTCTTTCTTTTTTCAGTGAGCTTTTTTATCCGCTAACCCCGTTCAATCTTATTTCTAGTGCTATTCTCGTGTTGCTTTGTCAAAAAGGATTTGAGTCAAGAATGCTATTGTACATTCTTGGTATTGGTGTTTTAGCTTGGTTTATCGAAGGAGTAGGAGTAAGTACAGGTTTGATTTTCGGGGTGTACACATATGGCGACACTTTGGGCTGGAAAGTTTGGGATGTTCCAGTATTGATAGGGCTCAATTGGGTGATGCTCGTCTACAATGCTCAGCAATTCATGGTTTACTATGTTCAAGAAACCAAACCGATCATTGTCAATACGCTCGTGGCAACGAGTTTAGTAATGTTGGATATTTTGATGGAACTTGTTGCGCCTGTCGTTGACTTTTGGTCATTTACCGATGGCTATGCACCGCTGCAAAATTTTATTGGATGGTGGGTAGTAGGATTTATACTTTCTTCAATTTCTTTGAAGTCGTTTACGAAATTCCCCAATTACATCTCTTCTTATTTTTTCTTCTTGCAGTGGCTGTTTTTCGCAGCACTCACGGTGTTGTCAAGACTAGACTAGTCGTGTTTGTCTTTTTACAAGTTTTTCGTAAACCGTAAGAGCAAGGAGCAACATCGCCATTCCGTAAAAGAAATCGTCGAGTGGAACTGACCAGATTCTTATACCCAAATTGTGCTCGTTATTGTACCATACAATTTGGTCGGTGATTTTCTCAGGCTCCAAATTGATAAATGGATATTTGTAAAAATCAAGACCCGTTAGAACTCCATTCGCGATATAAAAGGGGATAAGTAGTATCCACCAACTCAAGTGAAAATACCCCATGAAATCAGACTTTTTGATAAATGAGTGATACGTCAAGAGCAGCATACATACCAACGCGGCCGACATGGTGTACCAGTGTCCAAAATGGGTGGCGATGAACAATACGCAAAGTGCAATATAAATTCCCGAGATATAAACTGATGTGTTTTTGAAAGGCTGACTTGGAAAAAAGTAGCGTACACATTCATAAGAAAAGATACATGCGTAAGGGATGCATATAAAGAATAGCCACTCTTCGATTGGTAAATTCCCAATGTGTGCGCCGGAAATGTATTTGGCATTAAATCCCCAAATGCCATTCGCTGTAAAGAACATGTCCCACGGCACGTAGAGCGCCATCATGACCAATGTACCAGCAAGTAAGGCTTTCCAATACTTATAAAAAGGAAGTCGCTTTTGAAAACTCAGAAAAAAAGGTCCGCTAAGGCATAGCAGATCAACAAGGAGATAATAGTAGTTCGTCGCAATCATGCTGACTTCAATTTATTCTCTCTGTATTTAGCAGCTTCTCTGAAGTATTTTAATGGAACGAGCAACATGCCGAAACATTCGCCATCCTCCTTTCCCAAATGCTTGTGATGGACTTTGTGAGCTTTGCGGATTGCCCGGAAGTATAAATTATCTGTTCTTTTAAACCAGTCGAATCGTTGGTGAATGAGAACATCGTGAACGAGAAAGTAAGCTATGCCATAGAAAAGAATTCCCATTCCAATATAGAATCTAAAATCCATTCCTCCCATGGCGCCAAACATCATCAGTAGCCAACTTGGAATGGCATAGATTAAAAAAAAGACATCGTTGCGCTCGAAAAATTTCTTGTGAGGAACGTGATGGTCTTCGTGGAAATACCACATAAATCCGTGCATTACGAATTTGTGCGTAGCCCAAGCCATAAACTCCATGATGAAGAAAGTAGCGACAACAATGAATACATTCAACGCGATCATTCTTTGAATTATTAAACAGTAACTTTATTCTTTTCTCTTTTTATAATCGGTAGTGCAATTTTAAACCATTCCGTAAACATCTCAGGATGATTTTGCATTTCTTCTGAAAGCTCTTTTAATCCGACAAATCGCCATTCACAAACTTCATCTCGGTTGATATTAGGCACTCCGTTGAACAGGCCAATAAATACATGATCGAGTTCGTGTTCGACTAGCCCTTTATCGAGTTGAGCATGATAAACGAAACTAAAGCTGTGTTGAAGCTCGCAATCGAATCCCATTTCTTCCATCAGACGGCGGTGAGCGGCGTTTGATAAGTCTTCTCCTGGTCGTGGATGTGAGCAGCATGTGTTGGTCCAAAGCCCACCACTATGATATTTTTCAATCGCTCTACGATGGATTAGAAGCTCGTCGTTATTATTAAAAACGAAAACGGAAAAGGCTCTGTGCAGAAGTCCTTTTTCATGCGCTTCCATTTTTTCCATCGTGCCTAATTCATTGTCATAGGCGTCAACGAGCACTACTGATTCCATCACGATTGATATTTTTTAAGTTCATTTTCCAACTCTGATGAGAGCTCATCACTTTTTATCATAAAGAGAATCGCTTTTTTCCAAAATGAGGATGAGCGATCGACTTTATTTTGCTTTAGCGCGTTGAGAATAATTTGAGCGTCTTCTTCTAGATTCGAAGAGTAGCCCACCACCCAAGGAACTTCGGCTTGTACACTATATCTTAAAAAGCGAATTTCTGGATTATAAAAATCTTTTTGAATGGCCTTTTCGATGAGGGCTTTTCCTTTATTAAAGTAGTCAAATTTTGTTGATACCTCTTTTACAACTTCCGCATACATTGCGATGGCCACTCCTTTATAAGCGATAACCACAGCGTTTGATTCTTCTGCATTATTGAGGGCGTTGTAGTAGTTTTTGATGCCCTCTTCGCCGCGAGCGGCGAAGTATAAGTCGCGATACTTGTCCACTTGAGCGTTGGCTTCGTGCGTCAAGAGACAAATCATTAAAAGTGATATTCCAAACGCAAGAGACCTCATAAAAGATTCAAATTGTGTTGCACGTAGCTTTTCAAAATCAATGCAAATTTCTTTTGATTAGGAATCCGAATGCGCTCTTCCATGATGCGGTTGCTCGGCAGTGACTTGATTTTTTGGAATAAGCGCACGTAATAAGTATAGGCTACATAAACCCCAAAACGGGCATCTTTGTCGAGCATCAAGATTCCTTTGTATGCTTCCTGAAAATCTTCCGCGATTTCTGATTCAATTTTTCGCTTCGTTGTCTCATCAAAATTTTTGAGATCTAATTCTGGGAAGTATGCACGACCGAGTGTTTCATAATCTGCCTTGATATCTCTCAAGAAATTTATCTTTTGAAACGCTGCACCAAGGCGCATCGCATAGGGCTTCAGTCGCTCGTATTCAGAGGTGTCACCTGATGTGAATATCTTCAGGCACATCAAACCCACTACTTCGGCAGAGCCCAGGATGTAAGTTTCGTAGCCATAGCGGTCATAAGAATTTTTATCCAAATCCATTTCCATCGATTTCAAGAAGGTATCCACCAATTCCCAATCAAAGTTGAATTGATGATAAGCTTTTTGAAAGCTGTTCAAGATTGGATTCAATGATATTTTGTCTTCAATCGCTCTAACGGTATCCTCGCGAAATCTGGCCATTAATGTGGCTTTATCGTAGTCGTGAAATGTGTCTACGATTTCGTCCGCGAAGCGCACGAATCCATAGACCGCATAAACGGGATCGCGAAATTGTTTTCCAAGTGTTCGAATACCAAGACTAAAGCTGGTGCTGTAGGCATGAGTAGTCTTTCTACTGCACGAGATGGAAACATCGTCGAAAAGTGCTTTTTGATTCATGGTTAAACGGTAATTGGAGGTTTAGATAGGATGTACTTATTCACTTCTTCAGCCACTACTTGTCCGCTAATAAGACTGGGAGGAACTCCAGGGCCTGGAGTAGTGAGCTGTCCGGTGTAGTAGAGATTTTCGATTTTTTTACTTCTCAATTTGGGTTTCAAAAACGCAGTTTGCATGAGCGTATTCGCTAATCCATATGCGTTGCCCTTGAATGAGTTGTAATCACTCATGAATTCTTCATGGGCGTAACTTCTTTTGAACACAATATTTTCAGAGATATCTACTCCCGTATATTTTTTAATTCTCTCAATGATGACTTGAAGGTATTTATCTCTGAGACTTTCGTCGCTGCTCATGTCTGGTGCCACAGGTATGAGGGCAAAAAGATTTTCGCAACCTTCGGGTGCCACACTATTATCTGTTTTTGAAGGTGCACAGATATAGAATAGTGGTTTACTCGGCCACTTAGGGTCATCATAAATTTCAACGGCATGTTGATCAAAGTCTTCATCAAAAAAGAGATTGTGATGAAGAAGACCATCTACTTTTTTATTAATTCCCAAATAGAATAATAATGAGCTGGGCGACATCGTACGCTTGTCCCAATACTGTTCGTCGTAGCTTCTATATGCAGGCTCTAGGAGTTTTGATTCAATGTGGTGATAATCCCCTCCACCCACGATTACATCGGCTGTGTGAAGTTTACCATTTACAACCAATGCCACGGCCTCGCCATGTTCCACTACAATTTTTTCGACAGTAGCATTCGTGTGTATTTCTACACCCAATTCCTCTGCAAGTGCTGTCATTCCTTGAGCGATCTTCACCATGCCACCTTGCGGATACCAAGTTCCCAAAGCAATATCGGCGTAGTTCATCATGCTGTACAATGCCGGAGTTTTAGCGGGTTTTGCACCCAGGAATAATACAGGGAATTCAAGCAGCTGGATGATCTCTGGATTCTTAAAGAATTTGCGAATGTGAGTGCTCATTGAGGTGAACAACTGCAAGCGAAAAGACTCTTTTAAAAGTCTAAGCTCCGCAAACTCCATAAATGATAGCGAAGGCTTCCACACAAACTCTCCCATTCCCGTGTCATACTTTACCTTGGCTTCTGCAAGGAATTTATCCAATTGCGCGCCGGCACCAGGTTCAATACCATCCAGTAATTTTTTGAATTCCTGAATGTCTGCAGGAATGTCCATTCCTTTTTTATCCTTGAAAAAAACACGATATGACGGATCTAAGCGAGTGAGATTGTAATAGTCTTTAGTTGACTTGCCGAATTTGTTGAAGAATTCTTCGAAGACTTCGGGCATCCAATACCAACTCGGGCCCATGTCGAACATGAAACCATCGGCTGAAAAATGGCGCGCTCGTCCACCAGTGGTGCTATTTTTTTCAAACACAACAACCTTATGACCTTGTTTGGCCAGAGAACAAGCGGCAGCTAATCCAGCGAAGCCACTACCGATAACCGCTATTTTACTATTCATGAACAATTAGTAATGAACCTATCAAACAGAGGCTCGGTTAATTTTGTTCAAGGTAGTGATATAATATAATATCTAGCGTAATTATTTGAAAATGAATAAAAAATAAATTTTTGTGATGGGAATCAAAAGACAACTTGAGCTTATTCTTGCGTAGAATTGTAACGAGGGTGTTTAACCTCAGTACTTTAACTTTTGACCCTCGCGAATAACAGATGTTTCGCGAATCTTGTTGAGCTTACATAATTTTTGAACAGAGGTGCCTCTTTTGCGCGCAATGGCACTCAAAGTCTCTCCTCTTTTAACAGTATGCACACGATTTGAACGGGCGCGAGATACTTTTTCGCTATATTCTTTTACAGCTGGACTTACATAATCAAAGTGCGCTCTGTGAAGTGTAAACTCCCAATCACGCAATTGCTTTTCACTTGGATCGATGAGAAGATTGGGGTCGATCGCATCTCCTTTGAATCGAATTTCAAAATGAAGGTGTGATCCATAAGAACGGCCCGTATTGCCACCCAATCCAATTGTATCGCCCGCTTGCACGTATACCCCCGGAACTACTAGTCTTTCAGAAAGGTGGGCGTATAGCGTTTCTAAGCCATTTGAGTGTCGAATCACCACTACATTACCATAAGAAGGGCTGTATTGTGAAATTCTCACCATTCCTTCGAATGCAGCGGATACAGGGTCTCCAGTTTCGAGGTCAATGTCCAATCCGTAGTGCATCCTTCCCCAACGTGGACCGAAAGGAGATGTAATAGAACCATTTGCAGGATAAACAAAATCACATACGTCGTGGCAAAGTTTCAAATCGAGCGGCTCTTCCAAAGTTTCTTTACCCGACTTTACAACGAAGAGATTTTTTGTATCCCAGTTGCAATACATGTCGTAGGCTGGAATTCTCGCAATAGAGTCAGAAACTGTCCAGATACCCATATCGAATGACTCTTCAGAGAAAATGCTGTAGTCGTAGGTAGAAGCATCGAATGTGCCACCTACATGACTTTCTTCGAAGTTTTCCCATGAAGCAGTATCAGCCATTAACTCTAGAGCAGATTCTTCATAACCTTGTTGCGCGCACATCACATTTGCTCCTAAAATCATGGCAAAAGTGACACAAGACGAAAGAAAAGTGCGCAGGTTGTTCATCGGGTGCAAAAATATTCTCATGAGTGTGAGAATTTCATAAAATCTTGTCAACGAAACGTTAATAATGGCATTAACAAATTCAGGATTGGTCGATGAATTAAGGCTTTTTGCCGACGAAAATATTTTTGAGTGAAATAGATTCAATGCAGACCGTATTTTTGCATCCAGATTTTTAACAAATGAAATTAGACATCCTCGCTATAGCAGCTCACCCTGACGACGTAGAAATCAGCGCCGGTGGAACAGTATTGCGCGCAATATCACAAGGCAAGAAAGTGGGAGTAGTAGATCTCACAAAAGGAGAGATGGGCAGCAGAGGTTCGGGCGAACTTCGCTTGAAAGAGGCGGACGCAGCCAGCAAAGTTTTAGGCTTGGATGCAAGAGAAAATCTGGAAATGGAAGATTGCTTTTTTACACATAATCCTGAAAATGTAAAAAGAATCATCGAAGTCATTCGAAAGTACCGACCAGAAATAGTATTGACCAACGCTCCCTCCGATCGTCATCCCGACCACGGCAAGGCTTCGAAATTGGTGCGTGATGCGTGTTTTTACAGCGGTTTAAGAAAAATAGAAACAGGGCAGGAGCATTGGAGGCCAAAGTCGGTGTACATGTTCAATCAAGATTACTACAACGAACCCGATTTTGTGGTCGATGTTACAGAGTTCTGGGATAAAAAGATTGAAGCCCTACTTTGTTATGGCTCACAGTTTTTTAATCCGAATTCAACGGAACCCGCAACGCCGATTAGTGGCGCGGAGTTTTTCGATTTTTTAAAATCACGTTGTATGGACTTCGGACGACCCGCAGGTTATCTTTTGGCTGAAGGCTTTATTACTGACCGAGTGGTTGGTGTGAAAGATTTATTTGACTTGGATTGATTCCTTCAAAACCGATAGATATACATCGCTTATTTGGCGACCGATTTGTTTCATAGAAAAAATACTTTTTGCGTCTTCGCTCAATTTTTTTCGGTCCATCAAAATTGATTTTTCAGGCATTTCCAGTATTGCGCTTAATAGTGCTTGTTCGTCTTGCTTTGCAATGAGGATTCCATTCGACGAGTTGATATATTCTGGTATTCCGCCAACATTGGTGCTGATGACGTAATTGCCCGAGCTCAATGATTCCACAATCACGCAGGGGAGATTTTCATAATTGCTGAATTGAATCAAACAATGGGACTCATTCATCAATAAAGCAATTTCCTCCCATTTTTTTTCACCAAAAAAAGTAATAGAGTCGTCATATATACCAATCGAATGTGCGAATTGGCGCCATTCTTCCACCGGGCCATCACCGCCTATTTTGAGATGAATGTCTTGGCGTTTTTCGTATGCCTTTTTCCATGTTTTTAAAATTCCTGATATGTTCTTGTGCTCGTCGTTAAGAGTCGAGATATGCAGGAATTGATAGGGTTTCTGATGTTTTTCTGTAAAATGAAAAATATCAGTATTGACTACATTGGGTATTACGGTGTATTTGTTTTTAATGCCGAATGATTGCATTGCTGTTGCTAAATCCTTTGATACTGGCATAATAACACTGGCCTTTTTTGCCATCCGTATCAAGTATCTTTTTTGCCATCCCTTTAATTTGCCTCTTTGGGCTTCGTGATAACCCGTCCAATGTTCGGTGAGCACAAAGGGAATTCTGAGTTTACGCGAGGCGGTTGCCGCCATCCATCCGTCTTTCCAGAGTACGTTGGCATGAATGATATCGAATTGCAGTTTTTTTTCATCAGTCAATTTACGCAGTCCTTTATAAAAGCCAGCTATTTTGCCAAACAGTGGCCACATGCTCTGAGGATAATAAACCACAAGGGTTTTAATGTTTTCTGTATTCGATTCATCAAAGACGAAAGTGGACGAGTTATCCGACGATTTGCAAACGTAAAGTACATGCACATTGTGAAATTCATTCACTGCTTGAGCATGTCGGAGAATGAAATTGCCCAGCGTTGGTATTCCTTTATTAGGAAACCAAGATGCTAGAAACAGCACGTTTAGGCGGGTTTTGGCATGTTGACTCATTCGGGGAGCAAGGTACAAAGGACTAAAAAGAAAAACATATTTGCATAAGTCGTGAAAAGGTATTTATTTTGCGCCCCTGTTATGGTGGTCGTAGCTCAGCTGGTAGAGCTCCAGATTGTGGTTCTGGCTGTCGTGGGTTCGAGCCCCATCGATCACCCCAAAAGCCGATATCGAAAGATGTCGGCTTTTTTATTTTAGAATTCCAAGCACGTATTCTTCGATGACTTTATTGGCAGCAGCATATTGTGATCCGCTGAATCCATTGATATCTGTGTATTTTATCATCTTTTGATATTCCGTAAGCATTGGTCCTGCGATGGGCATATAGCTCCAATGCCATTTTTCTTCTTCATATCCCGTGCGTCCGTCTTTTTTGGAAGTATAGGTCTGAAAGAAGCCGAATTGCGCGGCATTCTTTATCATCCAATCATAGAGTTTCTTTCCTTCAGCTTTTTCGAAATATGAATTTTCTAGGCTGTTGATGTCGATGTCAGTTCCCCAATGATGGCGGGATGTTCCGGGCATGGAACTGTATTTCATTATTTCTTTAACACGTTGCTGTTCTGGAAATTTGACATAATCCGCGCGCACCCACTTTTTCTCCCAAATAGATTTTTGTGCTTCAAACGTTCGCGTGGCAGAAATGATTTTTATTTTGATTCCTTCTTTAGCTGCTTCGGCTGCCATTTTTTCGAATGCTGCATAGGCTTCTTTGTGCAAATAGATATTCTTCTTGTCTGTAAACTGCGCTGCAATCAATGAAAAATTGGTGTCTTTTGCTGGTGTTATTTTTCCAAGAAGTTGCTCTTTAGAAAAAGTCTGGGCGCTGCACCAGGCAAAGGCAAAGAAAAAGGCCAGCAATGATGCTGACCTTTTTATATGTGGGTTGAATGATGTCATAAATTTTTAACTAATGCCCTTTGATGCCAAATATCGTTCCGCATCTAAAGCGGCCATACATCCTGTGCCTGCTGCGGTCACCGCTTGTCGGTAGGTTTTATCAGCGGCGTCGCCTGCCACGAATACACCTTCCACATTGGTTTTTGACGTTCCAGGTACATTGAGGATATAACCAGTTTCATCCATGTCAAGCCAAGGTTTGAAAACATCTGTATTCGGTTTATGACCGATGGCAACGAAGAAACCGGTTATATCGACTTTGCGTTCTTCGCCCGTTTTGTTGTTGACAAACAACGCGCCTTCCACGCCATTTTCACCGAGGATTTCTTTCGTTTCAGTATTCCACAATACTTCGATGTTTGGAGTTTGTTCTACGCGGTGTTGCATTGCTTTTGAAGCACGCATTTTATCACTGCGTACAATCATATAAACTTTTTTACATAGCTTAGCGAGGTAGGTAGCTTCTTCGGCAGCGGTATCTCCAGCACCTACGATAGCCACGTCTTGTCCGCGATAGAAGAATCCGTCGCAAACAGCACAAGCACTCACACCGCCGCCTGCTTCGCGCAATCTCGTTTCACTAGGAAGGCCGAGCCACTTGGCAGATGCACCGGTAGATATGATAATGCTATCTGCCGAAACAGTATGTTTTCCGTTGTCAATTTCTACAAAGTGCTTAGGACCGCTGAAATCCACTTTGGTCACAAATCCGTTTCTGATATCCGTTTCGAATCGCTTTGCTTGATTCATCAAATCTTCCATCATTTTTGGACCGTGCACTCCGTCGGGATAGCCCGGGAAATTGTCAACATCGGTAGTCTCCATCAGTTGTCCTCCTGGTTGCATCCCTTGATACATCAAGGGTTTCAAATCTGCACGTGCGGCATAGATGGCGGCAGTGTATCCCGCAGGACCACTACCAATGATGAGGCATTTTACATGTTCTTTTGCTTCGCTCATGTTTGAGTTTTTTTTATTGGTGACAAATATACATCAGCACGAAAATCACAACTTGTGCTCAAAGTCACCTTGATTGTTTTCCTAACTAAATTTTATTAAAGCCCTAACGAAATCTTTAAGAATTCATCCCAAAGGATGTCTTCTGGAGGTTGGGCCACGATGCACACGGGTGTTTTTTTCACAGGGTGCATGAATTCTATTTTACGCGCATGCAAGTGAATGCTTGCATTTTCATTGGTGCGTCGGCTGCCATATTTTATGTCGCCTTTGATAGGGCAACCCAAACTGCTAAGGGTAGCCCTAATCTGATGATGGCGCCCAGTTTTTGGATACACTTCAAGAAAAGTGTAGTTGTCTCCTTGACCAATGACTTTGTAACTTAACTCGGATTCTTTTCTATTTGCGGCAGGTTCGTTGAATGCAAACGTTTTGTTTTGCTTTTCATCTTTCCACAAATAGTTGATCACCGTTCCTTCTTGTTGAGGTGGCATGCCTTTCACCACTGCCCAATATGTTTTTTGAACCTCTCGGAACTTGAACATGTTGGTGAGGCGATTGAGTGCCTTGGTAGTCCGAGCGTACAACACCACTCCGCTCACCGGACGGTCGAGGCGGTGTACGGTTCCGATAAAGGCAAGGCCTGGTTTGTTGTATTTGTATTTCACATAACCTTTCACTACTTCGCAAAGGGTGGTGTCACCTGAGATATCACTTTGGATGATATCTGAATTGCGCTTGTTGATTGCGATAATGTGATTGTCTTCGTAGAGCACGCGAATGTTGTCAACATTGCTCATTACAATCGGTTCTTTGGGAACCGTGATCCAGTCGCGACGGGCGTTCTGGGATTCGTTATTTTCCATTACTTATTAAATAATATGCGGTCAATGACCGCTTCGTTAAACTTCCTAATATTGTTCCGAGGCGTTCGGAAAATCTTTACTTTTTACATCCTTCACATATTGTTCTACAGCGCCAATCATCAGTTCCCCAGCGTTGAGATAGCGTCTCAAGAATCGTGGAGAAAATTCTTGGGTGATACCCAGCATGTCGTGCAATACAAGCACTTGTCCATCTACATCTGCACCGGCGCCTATACCAATCACGGGTACATTTACAGATGCAGCAACTTTTGCGGCGAGGGCTGCTGGAATCTTTTCAAGCACAATGGCAAAACAGCCGCACTCGTCTAATAGTTTGGCATCACTCAAAAGTCGATCAGCTTCTTCTTGTTCTTTCGCTCGTACTTGATATGTCCCAAACTTA
The DNA here is from genome assembly GCA_046309775.1 of Flavobacteriales bacterium. GTDB lineage: Bacteria > Bacteroidota > Bacteroidia > Flavobacteriales_D > Sanyastnellaceae > JAIXWP01. Next base: position 6,683 of record JBKCOM010000094.1, on the reverse strand, counting down.
TAGATACTTTGTGGCGTCAATCCAAGGTGACCCATCACAGGAATACCCGCGGTGAGGATGCGTTGGATGGAGTCTTTGATTTCTTCTCCGCCTTCCATTTTTACAGCATGACCTCCCGTTTCTTTCATGATGCGAATAGCGGAATTCAAAGCTTCTTTGGAGTTTCCTTGGTATGAACCAAAAGGCATATCGACAACGACAAGGCTTCGTTTTGCTGCGCGCACTACACTTTGTGCGTGATAGATCATTTGATCCAAAGTAATAGGGAGAGTAGTCTCGTGACCTGCCATTACATTAGAGGCAGAGTCGCCTACGAGTATGACGTCAATTCCCGCCATATCCACAATTTTGGCCATAGAAAAATCATAGGCTGTTAACATGGATATTTTTTCACCCCGATTCTTCATTTCCTGAAGGGTGTTGGTGGTGATTCTTTTTACTTCTTTATGCGACGACATAGGGCAAATATAGACATTCGCTCTTTTTAGCGGTGGATAACCGCTTTTTTCCATAGCAATATCTTCATTAATAATTCGTTGCGAGAAGGCAGTTCAAGGAAAATCTTCTTATATTGCCACTATGAAACCTTCAATCAACTTACTGTATACGGTATTGTTTCTTGTTGTCTTTTCATTTTCTTGTAAAAAGGAAAAAGAGGAGGTCACTTTCACTGGCAACGATATTCCTGAATACAATCAGATTCCACGCCTGCTTATCGAGAATTATGTAAATCGACTATTCATTGATTTGATCGGACGCGAACCAACGGATGTGGAGATGACTACTGAAGTTGACGCGATGCGCGCGACGAATGCTTCTGTTGAGTCGCGCACGGCCTTGGTGAATAAGATCATGACGTCCACGGCGCCGCTCCCAGGAGATGGCTCCTATCGCGAGGCTTATATACGAAAGTTTTATGAAGATCAAAAAGGGAGATTTCTAGAGGGCGCCTCCGATGGAACAATAACAGATGAATATTATTTGTACAGAATACTTGCTACCCAAGATAGTCTGAATGGTAATATGCTTGCTTATCAAATTTTAACGCTGGAGGCGAATAAAATTCTTGCGGTACTGGACAGCAGAGAGGAGCTGATGAACGGAGAGATTGTGCTAGAAGAAATGTGCAGTCGGATGATGTTTAATGCACTTTATGATGAGATCAATATGAATACATTCAATTTCATCAATGCCTCTTTTGATGATTGTTTTGCGCGTTTCCCAACGCAGTCAGAATATGAGGGTGTGGAAGATGCGATTGAGTTCAATGGCGCTGGTGTCCTTTTCGGAAATGCTGTTAGCAGCAAGACTGAATACTTGAATGTATTGGTAAATTCAAACGAGTTTGATGAGGGCTTTGTGCGCTGGGCATATTTTGCATTGCTTGCTCGCGAGGCCACTTCTAATGAAGTGTTTTCACGAGTACAGATTTATCGTCAGGGTTCAAATTTTTCAGGAGTTCAAAAAGAAATTCTTATTTCAGATGAGTATGCAGGATTCTAATTATACAAAAATTGTAGAGGGCGATTCTAAGTTGGGTCGCCTCGCCTTGTTAGCCACGGCTACCGCCGCTGCACTGGCTTCTTGTAAAAAGGAACAGGAAGGTGTTTTTGAATTGAATGAAGTCGAATTATACGACAGCAGCGCCGACAAAGTGCGCATGAAATCGAACGAACAATTCGTTTCAATTCTTTTCACCAATCTTTTCCAAACTGGAATTTCTACAGATATCGTTTTCGAATTGAATCAATGCTTCATGAGTATTGGAGATCAAGAATTGGCGAGAGAAGTACTCATTTCAAATTTGTTTAATACGAGCACGGTTCAATTGCCAAGTCAAGAAGAAATGATGGCTGATTTGGATGGATTCATCGAAGAAACCTACAAGCGTTTTTTCGTGCGCCTACCATCAGAAGGTGAGAAGACTTGGGTTAAAAATTTTATTTCAAATAACCCATACATGTCACCAGAATTGGTGTATTTCAGTTTCGCATTGAGCAACGAATATTTATACTATTAAACCTGCACACATGATCAGAAGAGATTTCATAAAGAAGACAGCATTGACCTCTGCGGGAGCTTTGGTCGCGCCGTATATCCTTCCTAGCGGGAGATTGTTTGCAGGCACTGGCAGCAGAAGTGCCAATCACGTGGTGTTGGTGATGTTTGCTGGAGGTGTACGTCACCAAGAGAGTGTTGGCATGCGCTATATTGACGGCAGCCAGCCTCAAGAAACTGAGTCAGGGAACATCATGTATAACATGTTGGCAGGTGCTTCTCCTGATTCGAAAATTGTTTTTGGAACAGGCGACAATGGTATCAACCCCATTCCACCAATATTGTCCACGCCACTTTCTACACAAGGGAAATTATATACCGAAGTGCGCGCACTCAGCGCTGGTCACTTTGGTGGACTAAACTCTATCATTCAAGGTTCCGATTTTTCTGGACAAGGCTTGAAAGAGCGCCCCATCAATCCAACCATTTTTGAATATCTCCGAAAGCACTTGAATCTAAATGCCACCGATACTTGGTTTGTCGGTAATTCTATTGGAGGTTCATTGCCTCTGCTCAATTATAGTAGCCATCCGGACTACGGCATCAAGTACGGAGGAAATTTCTTCGCACCGCTCATTACGTTTGGGTCGCAAGGTCAAGAGTATTTGGGTAATGCAAAAGTTTATCATCCCGAAAACGAGCTTTCACCGATGTACCAGTTGAAGGTTTTTTTAGATAATAATTTTGCAAATAATGGTCGCGTGCTTGATTCTCTAGGAAATACCCCAGAGGAAAAACAATCCATCAAATTATTCATGGATAGCATGTATGACAAAGTTCAGAGTGGAACATTGTCATTACCACCTGTCACCGACAACGGGGATACAGCTACGGTGGGTTTTGCCGCCGAACTTTTAAGTTGGTTCAAACCAAGTTTCAGCGTTGTGAATCTCAGTGCAGTGGATACATGCCATAGCAGCTACAGCGGCTACTTACAAGCGTTACACCGCGCCGATCACGCAGTAGGATGGTTGTGGAATTATGTACAAACTCAGATTCCTGAGATGGCGGGCAACACCACATTTATTTGCGTTCCTGAGTGCGGCAGAAATCTTCAGCCCAATGCAATTATCGACGAGAACAATTGGTATGCCTATGACCACAGTGATCAAAATGCATTGCGTGTATTTTCACTTTATGTGGGACCAGGGTTCGCACCTGCAGTGATTGGCTCCGAAAACAATCCTGTCGGACAAGTAACGGATGCCATGCTCACGGCAGCGGAGGTGCTGGGTGTTCCGGCGTCGCAATTCAATACTTGGAACCTAGCAAGTGGAACAATGTCACGATTAAACGATTGACGATGATAAATTCAAAAAATTATATAACTCGAGCGCTGACGTTGTTTGCATTGACCTTGATTCTATTTCAAGCGTGTAAGACGGAGGAGTTGAAGAATCCTTACGACGAAATAGAGCGCGGAGGCAGCACGGGAGGCACGCAATTGGCTGCCCTGCCTGATACTAATTTCGCTTGGCTTCATGAGAAAATTTTCAGGCCAACATGCGCCAATAGCGGTTGTCACGATGGAACCTTCGAACCTGAATTCAGAACAATTGCAAGTGCTTATAACTCTCTTGTAAATCATCCAGTGATTGCGAATAATCCGGCGATGAGTTTTGAATATCGCGTCGTTCCTGGTAATGCGGGAGCGAGTTGGCTCCATGAGCGCATCACAACGGAGGTGGAAAATACAAGTGGTCGCATGCCTCTATATCCTGCGGATACATTGCCCGATTGGATTGCGAATAAAAATCTTTACATCCAAAAAATTACTGACTGGATTAATAATGGTGCTAAAGATATGTACGGCAACCCAGCGCCAGTGGCTGGCGCCAATGCAGCGCCCTTGGTATATGGAATGAATATATATCCTGCAGGAAACACATCAAGTGCATTCCAACGTGATCCTAATTCTACATTGCCTCCTGGCTCTCTTTTAGTATCCCCTACACTGGTAGACGTTTGGGTAGTGGCTTTTGATGATAATGCAGGACTCACCAATTTTGCCTCTTTCAGTATCAAGATGTCCGACAATCTCAGCGACTTTGGTGATTCAGTTGAGATTCCTTGTGTTTTAAGCGGTCCGATTTCGGGCTTGGATTTCACAGGCAATCCTGCAAATTTTTACTATAAAGCCACTTTAGATTTAACAGGCATTCCAGTTGGTGAGACACGCTATTTAAGAGCATACGTGAGTGATGGGGTTACACCTCTTCCCACCGAAGTACCCAATGCGTCGTCGAACTATTTCTGGTATTTACTTTTTTCAATGAAAATGATATGAGGAAAATATCTCTTTTGATAATGGTTGTTTTGGGACTTGCTTGCAAAAAAGATGAGCCAGATCCAGTAGCTCCAATTTTGACCTATGTATCCACAAGCGATACAGAGGTTGAAAGTTTTAATAACCAAGTGCGTGTCGTTTTTTCTTACGAAGACTTTCAAGGTGATTTGGGCAATGAGGATCCAGACATTCTTTCATTGAGAATTAAAGATGCTCGACTCGAAGAGCCAGACCTCTATCACATTCCTCCAATGACACCTAATAATGAAGAGTTGCGAATCAAGGGGAATTATGAAGTCGTTTTGAATACATTGTTTTTGTTGGGTAATGGCGCAAGTGAAACTACCAAGTTTTCTATTCAAGTTCGCGACAGGGCAGGAAATTGGAGCAATACTATTGAGACTTCGGCGATTACTATTACTCCATAACCGAACGTTCATTCGGTATTTTTTATGCAAGGAAAAAATTGGAACATACTATGGATAATGCTTTTTGTATTTTTTACAAAAAGCTTGGTCGCTCAGGAGCTTCCAGAGTATGATATGTCTGATACCACGCTCACCGATTGTAAAGGGATTTTGTATGATAGCGGAGGGGAGTTTGGGCAATACTCTAATGAGGAATTTACGACGCTTACCATTACTACTGGAGGACCCATTACGATTGTTTTTCAGGGTGGTTTTGCTATGGATCCAGGAAATGATTTTTTATTTGTTTATAATGGAACAAGCTCCGCAGCACCTTTGCTTGGACAGTTTACAGGAACCACAATACCCCCTTCTCTTACGGCAAGTTCTGGTTCGATTACATTTGTTTTTACATCTGATTTCTCAGTTGTGAACATTGGATTCATGCTGGAATGGGAAACTGAAGTACCCCCACCCATTCCTCCCACAACCTCAGTGAACCCAGTGCCCGCTTGTTTTAGCAATCAAGTACAGGTAAATTTTAGTTACGACTTGTTTTGTGATTGGTTGGTCCCTGCAGTCTTCGAAGTAGAGCGCGATGGTGTGGCCATCGCAGTAGAAGATGTCACCTACACTTGTCCTGATGATAGTGCTGGTTTTGTTACATTGACGTTGGGCGAAGAACTGGACGCGAACTGCACCTATGCTGTTATTCTCAATATCAGCATTCCTGATATTTGCGGGACGTTTTATCCGTTTATCATTAACACAAGTTTTCTCGTTAATACTTGCCCTGTAGAGGGTGCTATTGTTGCCGAAGAGGAAGTGATATGTCCAGGCAATTGCACCTCGATTGAATTTGTAAGTCAGAGTTGCAGTGGTTTGACTTTTTCATGGAACAATGGATTGCCGGCGTCAGCAGGACCTTTCAATGTATGTCCAAGCGTGACTACTACATATACTGTTACAGTCACAGAGGTTACAACGGGTAATACGGATACATTTAGTTTTACCCTAGAAGTGAGCAGCTCGCAAATTATCACACCCGATCAAACGATTTGTCAAAGCATTGATGCGTTTGAATTGGAGGCAGGTATAGAAGGTGTTTGGGATGGTCCCGGTATTGAAGATGAAGTGACAGGATTGTTTGAGCCTGATTCTGCATTCGCGGGACTTAATATCATTTATTTCGAAGCATTGGGCTGTTTAGATTCGGTACTAATCACAATCACTCCAATTTCTACAGATGATAACACAGCGGCTTGTCCGGGAACCGCACCATTCCAATTGAACGCTCAGCCAAGCGGCGGTGTGTGGACAGGGCCGAATACTACACCTGCTGGAGTATTCGATCCAATTGCTGAAGGTTCGTATGTGGTGTTTTATGAAGTAAACGGCTGCACAGACAGTGTGAATGTGAATGTTGGAGATTTCGTCGGGCCTTTCACTTTTGATACACTTTGTCAATCGGTGTGGTTTGATACATTGGTGTTTTCACCTTTTGGCGGTTATTGGGAGGGCGTGGGAATCGTTGATTCGTTGTACGGTATTTTTTCACCTGAAAATACTCCTGCGGGTGATGTTACTTTCACCTACATCATCAATGGCTGTCAGCAAGAGTACACGGGTTTTATAAAAGAAATATATGCAGGCGATCGCTTTCATACAGCCTGTCCTCTGGAAGAGCCTCAAGTGTTTTATGATGATCCTCCTGTTCCCGCAGGTGGCGTGTGGAGCGGGCCGGGGCTTGTGGATACTTCCACAGGATTGTTCGACCCTGCGCTCGTCGAGGATGGGAGTTATTCTGAATTATTATACACCGTCCCGAATGGATGTTCGGATACGATGTATATCTACGTTCGACTTACTAGCATAGGATTAGAGTTTGCAGATTTTTGTTTGAACGATGATCCATTTATTCTCAATGAAGA
>JBKCOM010000093.1:0-4592 GCA_046309775.1 Flavobacteriales bacterium | reverse complement strand
TTGCGCACACGCGTGATCAAAGAAACAGGGTTGCCCATATCATTTGGACTCTCTGTAAATAAGACCGTATCGAAAGTGGCTACAGGCGAGGCCAAGCCCAACAATCAGATTCAAGTTCTCAAAGGCACAGAGAAAAATTTTTTAGCGCCATTGTCCATTCGCAAAATTCCGATGGTGGGAGAAAAAACCTATCAGACGCTGCGAAACCTAGGCGTAAAGGAGATAAGAACGCTTCAAGAAATGCCTCTGGAATTGCTGAAAAGAACGTTTGGAGAAAATGGTGAAATGATTTGGCGCAAAGCAAACGGCATTGACGACAGCCCCGTGGTACCTTATCACGAGCGCAAATCCATCTCAACCGAACGAACGTTCGATAAAGACACAATAGATGTAGTAAAGCTCCGCGGACTCTTGATTGCTATGGCTGAAAACCTCGCGTACCAATTGCGCAAAGGAGACAAGCTCACTTCGTGCGTCACTGTGAAAGTGCGATATTCAGACTTTCAAACACAAACGCTTCAGTGCAGAATTCCATACACCAGTGCCGATCATTTGTTGATTCCAAAAGTATTGGAGTTGTTCGAAAAGCTTTATCAGCGGCGCGTTTTGGTGCGACTCATCGGTGTGCGCTTCAGTCATTTGGTAAGCGGCGGTTATCAAATCAATTTGTTTGATGATACCGAAGAGCGCATCGGATTGTATCAAGCGATGGACAAAATAAGACACATGTTTGGCGACCGCGCCGTGGTGAAAGCCGCGGGTATCAATGCACACAGCATTGGCAGAATGGACAATCCCTTCGATGGTGGGCCGCCCATGCTACTCGCCAATAGAAGGCAGTAATGAAATAATGCATTATTTTGCAGTATGAAACACTGCGTCCACTTTTTGTCATTCCTGTTTTTCTTCCTTTTGCTGTTGAATGCAGAAGCTCAAAACAAACTCATCGACAGCCTCGAACAGCGCTTGCCGCAACTCAAAGGCAAAGAAAGACGCACAGCGCTCGCTGACCTGAGCTGGGAGTATAATTCCATTGATGTAAACAAGAGCGAAGCTTACGCGCGCGAGTTGTACGCACTAGCACTTGAAACAAGAGATAGCACAGAGGTATCAGAAGCATGTAATTTTCTTACTGTCGCATTGTATCGAAAAGGAGACTACGAACAAGCGCTACAATACAATCGAAGAGCCTATCGCATTCGCAAAGCCAATGGCGATAAAAAAGGAGTAGGTTCAAGCCTCAATAAATTCGTAAATATCTATACCGATCAAGTGCGACTTGACAGCGCGCTGAAGTATGCGCTTGAGTGCGTCAAAATTTTTGAAGAGCTGAAAGACTCCGCGAATACTGCTATATGCATCAACACGCTATCGGGCATTTATCAAAAAGAACGCAATTGGAGTGAGATGGAAAAGACTGCACGACAAGCCTATGAGATTGCACAAAAGATTGGATTTGATTATGCAAAAGGAGGCGCCGCGGGTAACATGGGCGCCGCAATGGAAAATACGAATCGACTCGATGAAGCCATTCGCTGGTATGCTATTGCAGACAGCGCTTTTGCAACTATTGGAAGTGACCTGGATCGCGCGAATGTATTGCTCAATATGGGTGTGTTGTATCGCAAACAGGGCAAGCGCGAACAAGCGCTTGACAACTACATGACTGCATTAGAAATGTTGGAGAAGGTCGGCGAAAAACATGGCATCGCGCACGCCTCAGCAAACGTGGGTTTGATTTTAAATGCAATGGGTAAAAATCAAGAAGCAGTGGCATATTTTCAAAAAGCCCTTCCCATCGCAGAATCGGAACGCCTCGGCAGAGTGGAACTCATGTGTTATGAAGGACTCCTTGAAGCGAACATGAAACTCGGAAATAGCAAAGAAGCCATCACATTTTTCAATAAATACGGAGCCCTTCGTGATACGCTTTATAGTAGCGAAAGAGCTACACTCATGAGCGAGATGCGCACCAAGTTTGATGTCGAAAAAAAGGAACAGGAAAATGCATTTTTGAAAAATGAAAATGAGCTCAAGGAAAAACAAAAGCGAAATGTATTGATTGGCTCCTCCATCATCATCGCGCTTTTGATAATCGCTGGAGTGATGTATTATTTGGCATATCGAAGAAAACAAGAATCAAAGTTGCAACGAGAAGTGATTCGCGAGCGCGAACGTGGATTAGCAGCCGTATTCGAAGCCACTGAAGAAGAAAGAAAGCGCATCGCGAAGGATTTGCACGACGGCATTGGACAACAGTTGAGCGGACTGCGAATGAATTGGGAGAGTTTTTCGGAAGGAATTGGCGATGAAAGTCAAAAAGCACGCTTGCACCATTTGTCGGGCATTTTGGACGAAGCCTGCAAAGACGTGCGCACGATATCGCATCAGATGATGCCACGCGTGCTCACCGAAGGAGGATTATTGCCTGCACTGCAAGACATGCTCAGCAAGAGTTTTGCGCTTGGCAAAGTGCGCTACCGCATAGAACATTTCAAAGTAGAAGGCGAGCGATTCAATGAGCGCGTGGAGCTCGGTTTATACCGCATTTGTCAAGAACTCATCAACAATATCATCAAGCACAGCGGCGCGGATGACGTTGTAATACAACTTTATCGCAATAAAAACCAGTTGATTCTCATCGTAGAGGATAATGGAAAAGGTTTTGATGCTCAGCAAAAGCGCGATGGCATTGGGTTGATGAATATCACCTCGCGATTGAGCACCGTAGGTGGCGATGTGATTTGGGAGCCCGGCCCACAATCGGGATCTGTCGCCACTGTTCGTATTCCTTTGAATGACGGAAAGGCCTGATTACTTAAATTTGAGGAAAATTTTACCTCGAAGTGTCCCTTAATTTATTGTTAGTAGACGACCACGCGATAGTCACCGATGGCTTGCGTTCCTTGCTGAGCACGGATAGCAGGTTTGACATCAAAGGCGAAGCGCGCAATGGCAAGGAAGCCCTAGAGATGTTGTCCTATCTCAAGATTGACCTTGTGTTGATGGACATCGACATGCCCCAAATGAATGGGATTGAGGCGCTCAAAGTCATTCGTAAAGAATACGATCAAGTACGAGTCATTATCCTCACCATGCACGATGAAAAAGCGATGATCAAATTGCTTTTGGACGCTGGTGCTGATGGCTATTTATTAAAAAATTCACCTAAAGAAGATTTAATTAAAGCCATAGAAGCCGTGATGGCAGGCCAGCAGCACCTTTCAGAAGAGGTAAATTCTGTTCTTTTGTCTAGCGACAAACCGCAGTCTGGAGCGCTCTCGCAGCTCACAGAAAGGGAGGTGGAAATTGTAAAATTGATAGCTGAGGGGCTGAGTAACAAGGAAATAGGTGAAAAATTATTCATTTCTCACCGCACGGTGGACACCCACCGCACGAACTTAATGCAGAAGTTGGGTGTTCACAACATCGCGGGACTTGTAAGGCTGGCTATACAGGAAGGATTGGTGTAAAATTTTAAGGCAACCAAAACAAAAAATAACGTTTCGCATTTAGAGTGTGAAAGTTCGCAATAAAATTTTACTTTCGCGTTCCGTAAAAAATTAATAGAAAAGAACCATCAAAACCCTAAAGATATGTACTGGACACTTGAATTAGCATCATATCTCGAAGACGCACCATGGCCTGCTACCAAAGACGAGTTGATTGACTTTGCGATGCGCACAGGCGCTCCTTTGGAAGTTGTAGAGAATCTTCAGCAAATAGAAGACGACGAAGAAGTATTTGAAAGCATTGAAGACATTTGGCCGGATTATCCCACCAAAGAAGACTTTTTCTTCAACGAAGACGAGTATTAAAAAGATTTTTACATAAAAAAATGAATCAGAAACCGCTCCGCCGAGTGGTTTCTTTTTTTGTTCCAAAATGACATCAGAAAAGCAACAGCGGTATGATCGCGCCTATTTATTGATGGCCTTGGAGTGGGCCAAGCTCTCGCATTGCACTCGCAAAAAAGTAGGTGCATTATTGGTGAAAGACGGCATGATCATCAGTGATGGTTACAACGGCACTCCGAGCGGATTCGCTAATGATTGCGAGGATCACGAAGGCAACACGCATTGGTATGTCCTGCATGCCGAGGCGAACGCGATCATGAAAGTGGCACGTTCCACCAACAATGCCAAAGATTCTACCCTTTACATCACCTTATCACCCTGCAAAGACTGCTGCAAACTCATCCTCCAAGCCGGCATCAAACGCGTGGTGTACATCCACGAATACAAAGACACGACGGGATTGGAATTTTTAAGGAAAGCGGGGTTGGAGGTTGAGAGAAGTCTAGTAGGCCAGTAGGCTAGTAAGAGAGTAGGCTAGTATGATAGTATGCTAGTTTGGTAGTGTGAAAGGTAGTGGGGGTGCATCGCAGGGAACTCTGGAGGAGTCGAATCTTTGTAGCTTGAGGGATAAGGGGCGGGGTGAATACGACCCCATTCGGGCATACGCGTCAACTTAAGATTGTAATTTCCATCATTTGTTGGAAGTTGAGTCGCTTTCTTTTGTCGTAGCATGAAGTTTTAATTAACTTAAGAATGAGTTTTTCTTCTTCGATGGATCGGTGGTTGGAAGACTCA
>JBKCOM010000092.1:0-4562 GCA_046309775.1 Flavobacteriales bacterium | reverse complement strand
AAAGGGGCGCTTGAAAAAGCGCCCCTTTTGTTTTTTATAAGGGAAAAAAATTAAAAGCCTGATTTGATATAAAACCAACCCGCTTGTTGCTGACGAACGATATGAATGATGCCCGCCTTCACAAATCCCACCGAAGGAATTATTTCAGCCGCGGTCACATTTCTTTCTTTCATTGAAAATTCACAGGCGCTGAACACCACACCTTTTGAAGCAAATTCGTTGATTTTTTCCGTTACAATACTTTTATCGCTGCGGAGCATATCCAGGCCCGGACCGTGGCACACCACTTCAATTTTTGTTTCGGGTTCAACACTAGTGATGTTGCCAAGTTGCTTCATGAGCGCTTTGTGCGACAACGAATCATTAGTGGTCAGTTGAAAAATAATCTTTAAAGGTTCGAGGCGCTGCTCGGTTTTCTTACCTTTTTTAGATTGCTTTTTTTCACCTTGTGCAAAGGTGGATGCGGCCATTAAACTAAGCGCCACGAAGAATATAATTTTTTTCATTATTAGTAGGATTGATTTTATCTGAATTCATAAGGTACACCTGTTACCTGAGTAAGTAGTGTCTCTGGAGCATCCAGCGCTACTGCATTGTGCTCAGGAGTGGGCGTCACTGGAGAGTTGGCAGCGAGATAGTTTTTCATAGTTTGATGCAAGGTGTAAGAAGTATTCTTAGCGTTTTTCACCCCTTTAATTCTACACAGCATATCCTCTGGATCGCCGTCTCTTTCGCAAGCGCATATCGTGTATATTCTGTCGGCTTCCAGTGGTTCATTGGCAACAAGTACACTTTGCACACGCTTTCCTTTTTCAGCAAAGGCATTGAAGGTGACTTTCATTCCGCTGAATTTGATAACCCAACCACCAAAACGTTCAGAAGCATTTTTTGCAAAAACATTATTCAATTCTTTTTCAAGCCATTCATTGATTTGTTTGCCTGATACTTGCCCAGTGCGCACTACACTATCAACCGGAAGCATGTCAAAGACGAAACCGCTGGTGATAGGAATATTTCCGGTAGCGTCAGAAGTGGTGCGTGGCGGGCAGAAACGGAAGCCGTTTGACAATACAATGTCCACGTCTTTTACTTGCCAGCGAAGCGCATTCAAAATCATCGTGTCGATGGTATTTTCAATTACAAAATATCTGTAAAGTGGTATCGTGCTATATCCTATGACTTGATTGATTTCTAATGCAAAAGGTGCTTCAAGATTTTCGATGAGCGTAATCATTTTTTTGTCTGCCTTGAATTTGGAGGAAGTAATTTCGACCAGTTCATATTCATCTTTTATCACTTTACCTTTTTCAATAGTAAGATTAAGCTTGCCAACGAAAGAACCAAACGCTCCTGGTTCGACCACCTTAGCATATTTGCATTGAATCGGAATACGTACACGCTCGTGCGTGTCGCCGCCCAAAATATAATCTACTCCTTCACAATCGGGCATATTAGCAAGATGTATCTGTTGGGACAAACCGAGATGCGCAATGATGAGCACTGCGGCGCACTGTTCTTGATTGCGCAGCACATCCACATAGTGCGCTAAATTTTCTTCAGGCTTGGTGTATACAATTCCTTTGCTATAATTGGGCGACTGGCGCACAGGAACGAGGTGATCGGTATATCCCAAAAAGCCAATTTTTACGCCGTTCACATTCCAGACGTGATATGGAGGAAAAACCAATTCACCTTTTTCACCATCTCCTTTATCGTGATACATGTTTGCACACACTTTTGGTCCTTTTAGAGCACCAAGTAATGTTTGCATATTTTTTTTATTGTAAATCACTTCCCAATTTCCAGGGAGATACAAGTCGTAGTTGAGTTCATCGAGTATTGGGACAAATGCCTTACCGGTGGTTTTCACACTCAGCTCACTCCCTTGAAACATATCACCGGTATCAATGACAAAGGTGTTGGGATTTTTCTTTTTGAAATTTTTAAGGTACGTGGAAAGGTGAGCGTATCCTCCAGTTTTGCGATATACTTTTTGATTATTTTCCCAAAACAATTCATCGTGAGGATGCACTTGACAGTGCACGTCTGTAGTCTGAAGAATGGAGATTGAAAAATTCTCGGGCATTTTTTTTGAAGCATCTTCATCCATTGGATCCAATGAATTGGCTGCGATGCCTCGGAGTGGACTTGCTGCTACAAGGCCTGTTCCAGCGGTAATGCCGAGGGTTTTTATAAAATTTCTTCGATTTTGAGACATGTGCTTAATAGGGATTGATGAATAGAGAGATTTAGTGAGGCAAATTGTCTTTGATAATGCCATATAAAAAAGTACCCAACATAGCAAAGGCAAACACAATTACAAATGGAATGTAGCCATATCCTATGTTTACTACCATTGGACCAGGGCAAGCACCGCTAAGCGCCCAGCCAAGGCCGAATATAATACCGCCTAAAAGATAGCGAGGATATGATTTGTCCTTTGGGTGAAAAAGAATTGGGTTTCCTGAAAGATCGCGCATTTTGAATTTTTTGATGAGCGCTACACCTATCACTCCCATTACCACAGCGGTGCCAATGATACCGTACATGTGAAATGATTGGAAGTGAAACATCTCAAAGATGCGGTACCAGGAAAACGCTTCTGACTTGGCCATTACAATTCCGAAGACTACACCTAGGATAAGGAACTTTATGAATTTCATTTTGGAGAATTTAAAATTTTAATTTTAAAAAATGAGAGGAAAAATGAGGTAGGTCATTACTAAACCACCAATGAAAAATCCAATCACAGCTACGAGCGAAGGTAGCTGTAAGTCACTGAGTCCACTGATAGCATGGCCTGAAGTGCATCCACCTGCATAGCGAGAGCCGAAGCCTACCATCAAGCCTCCGACTGCTAGAATGAGGAATCCTTTCAATGTAAAAACGGCGTCCCAATTGAAAATTTCTTCTGGTTGTGCACCTTGCGGCGCTTGAAAGCCGTATTCATTTAAGCTTTGTATAGATGCTTGTGAAATTTCGATCGGGGCACCCGTGCTCAAAAATTCTTTGGCTATGAATCCACCAATGATGGCGCCTAAGAGGAATACAATATTCCAAATTTGACTTTTCCAATTGAAGTCAAAAAATTTAACCTTTTTGCCCGCTCCCGCGATGGAGCAAAGCGTGCGGAGGTTAGACGAAAATCCAAACGATTGGCCAAAGAACATGAGCAAGAACATCACCGAAGCGATCACTATTCCTGCGAACCACCAGGGCCACGGCTGAGTAAGAAAATCTAAAATCATATAGAGTACAGATTAATCGAGGTGAAAAGAAATAATCGGTTTGAAAAGGTGATTGATTAATTTTTCGGTAGCGCTGGTGTGGAGAATACCACCCTTACCGTGAGTGCCTATACAGACGATGTCCATGTTTTGCATTTGATTAAAATGAATTACTCCATGTTCGACATCTGAGTCTTTGATGAGATGTGCTTCATAATCGTCGATTCCATTAAGCTTTGCAAAAGAGGCCACATTCGAATCGAATTGACTTTTTTCATTTTCTACATTTCCTGATGTGATTTGTAGTAGATGGAGTTTGCAACCAAACGCGGATGTTAGTTTTCGCATCACAGACAGATCGAGTTTTTCGGGTTTACGAAAATCATGGACCAGGAGAATATTCTCTACCTTCAAATCACTGCGGTCGCACATGAGTGAGAGCACAGGTATAGAAGATTTTCTTGCAATGATTTGTGTTTCACTGCCCGATAATTTTTCTTTTAAACCCCATGCTCCTTTGGTTCCCATGACGATCAAATCGACCATCGATTCTTTAGCAAACTGCAAGATGCTGTCGGTGATTTTACCCAGGCGCAGGTGGATATGAATATCTCCTCCATAAATGGTTTTGAGATTTTCTAATTTGCGCATTGCGATATCCCTTTGCGTCTCAACATATTTCACGTCGATATCACCGCAAGTGGTGATTTTGCCAGATGCATCCATAGTTACCGTCTCGGGAACAGGCATCACGTGCAAGAAATGAACATGTACTGGAATTTTCTCTTCCAGCTTTTTCACCATAATAAATGCATATTCCGCCTGCACACTAAAGTCAGTCGGGATGACTACATTGAGTTGACTATTCATAATACTAGAAACGTGTTTTGAAGCTTATTAGAGGGATCTTTTTGCAAGGTACCAATCAACCATCTCGAGGTTACTACTTTTTCTTTCAGCGAGAGCCTCAATCGTTTTAGGAGCGGGCACGATTACTTTATCTCCTTCTTTCCAGTTCAATGGCATGGCGCATTTGTGTTCATCGGATGTTTGAAGCGCCACGAGTGCTCTTTTTATTTCTTCCATATTACGTCCCACGTTGAGTGGATAGTACATCAGAAGACGCACTTTACCGTTGGGGTCCATGATGAATACTGCGCGCACGGCAGCTGTTTCGCTTTCACCGGGCTGCAACATTCCGTAGAGCTTAGACACTTTCATGTCAAGGTCGGCTATGATGGGGAATTCGAAAAGAACATTAGTTTTTTCATGGACGGCATTTACCCACGCGATGTGCGAGTGAATGCTGTCGATGCTCAACCCAAGAAGTTTTGT
>JBKCOM010000091.1:0-3621 GCA_046309775.1 Flavobacteriales bacterium | reverse complement strand
AGTACCTTCTGACCATCCTCGTCGGTAAACTCAACACGTTCAATGAACCATGGCTCTCTCAAACCCAAGGCAACGGAAAATAATTGTTCTGGTTTCATGCCCGAAAGATAGTTTACCCACAATTAATGGCGAAGAACCATTGAATCTTTAACTTGTTTTTGAATTGTTTCGATATTTCTAAACGCTTTGTTCATTTAAATAAGTTCAACGTCAGACTCGATGGCTATCCAGTGCGAAAAAACCTACAATATTCTGTTCATTATTCGCGCTATAAAAATAATCGAATTTTGTTGACTTTGGGGGTTGGACGGTCATATTCTGCCACCACCTTCCTACTTTACCTTCGCTGTTGGGTGAAGTCTTATTTAACTTTTATCTTTTTCCATTTTGACTTTCCATTCTTTGTCACATATTGAATAGATAAACTTCTGTCTCCATTTTCTCTCACAGAAATTTGTTTTTTTACGTCGACAAAGTCAGTCAAGATTTTATTTCCATCGATAGTCAAAAAAGCCATTGGTATGTTGTTCATGTCCGAAGGGTCTGAATAAAACTCTATATCAATACAAGGTTTATCTTCACATAACTCGTAGTTTAAATCTATATTAATCTCAACCCCATTCTGCTTTATTAAAACATTAGATATTGAGTCATTCTCATATGTTATAGACTGATAGTAGCTTCCATTTCCTGAATTAATGACCTGTTTAGAAATTTTATTTGTTTCAAAATCCCAATAGGTTTCTTTTTCTAATCCAAATCCCTTTTTAAATACTGCTTCTCTAGCTATGTGGCCATTGTAAAAACGCCAAACTTCTGCAAATACACCATTGCTATCGTATGGCAATCTGAATATGTCTTGTGTCGCATATCCTAGAGAGTAATAATATTTACGCCAAGTTCCAATCATATAGGTTGTGTCCTTGGGAGCGGTCAAAAATGTCCACATGCTATCTTGAGAATAGGTACCGTAAATCCATCCCCACGTGGCTAATTCTAAATACGGGCCGTCAACCATTCCATTTTTAAGATGAAATACTTGACTTGGTTTCCTGGTTGTGTCGGTCGCAAAGGTTTTGTACCTACCATCCGGATAATTGAGATTAACGGCTAAAGAGTCCTTTAATACTCTGTAATATTTTTCATCTTCGGTCTCAACTAATTCAAGGTTCTGTCCGAAACAAAAACGAGTAAAGGTCAGTATGTAAATTATAAGTAGTGATCTCATGTTTTTAGGTATGCCCATAACGTCAGACCCGATAGCTCTCCCATGCAAAAAAACCTTCAGTCTTCCGTTCATTATTCATGTTATAAATATAATCGAATTTTGTTGACTTTGGGGGTTGGGGATACATATCGGAGCATTGTGGGCATTTCAGCTAGTGAGGAAGTCTGCTTTGTTGTGCGTTTATCATGTTTACTATGAACTCCATCCAAAACTTAAAGTCAATATTTCATTCTCCAACTCAAACACAAAGTCTTCAGAAATTTGTTCCCTCCATAAGGTATATGTTTCAAATTTATTTTCGTCTATCTTGTAAACTTTTGACAATTTTCTGCTATTCAAAAATTCATTTAATGCTTCTTTAAAATTCTTTTTTTTCTCCAAGAATAATTCTTGATTAAATTCCAAAGTCCTTTCTTCTATTGAAATAATTTCAAAATTTGACCAATATTCAATTCTCTTTTCAAAGTAATTCGGCCAATCTTCGATTTCAATTAATTCCAAATTTTTAATCAATCTCCGTTCTTCTGGATTCCAACCACCTTTTTCAGCGAATTCCCGATGTAACTTTAAATTATTATACCTAGGATCAATTAGAAACACCCTTGCCAAGACCGATAAGGCGTTATCATTTGATTCGAACTTATCAAATAATCTCACTTCCCAAGTTCCACCGCAGTTTATGCTTGAACTTTGAAGTTCTGATAATATCTCGTTAATCTGGGTTATGTCCAACATTGCATTAATTGTTTCTATTGTCGGTCTTTAATGATGCTATGGTTCCTACGCCTTGCTATTCTTTTTCTATCTTCAATTTCATTGAGCTTCCAATTGTCGTTTCACATTTTTCAGTGCTGCCTTGGTGCAATAGGTCTGATAGGGAACTGAAAATAATTACACTTTCGTCTTTAAAAAATCAAGATGTTGTTTAAACTTTTTCCTTTGGCCTGTTAAATAAAATTTTCATTGTCTGTTTTGTGAACAAATCCCATCCATCGGGATCAATTAAAATCTAATTATAATCTTCAACCTTGTAAAAAATCAACTAAAACCGAACGCTTAAAAAGCCTCGAAATCCATCCAAATAGATCACGCTCCCACCTAACTGATTGAAAAACGAAGTTTTTTCAAAGCCTGGTGGTTTCGGGGCTTTGCGTTCGGGCGGGTTTCGGAGTCCCGCACATGCGGGATCAACCAGCATTGAACTTGAATACAAGCACAAAGCTCTCCCTTTGGGACACGTCACCCCGCCTGACGTAAAACCAGTATTAGCGGCTGGCAGAATTGTCGTTTTTCAAATGTAAAACCCTTGCCAAGTTCTAATAAAAAGTGTTGAAGGTTTGAAATCAATTTTCCTTCCAACTCGCTTTCTAAGAATTGATGACTCTCTGGCATATTCAAGAATTCTAAAACGTAAGGGTCTTTCAAAATATCTTCTGCCTTCTGAATTTCTTGTCCTACCTCGGAAAGTTCCAAAACTCCTTTCTTATCCTTACTTAATGCCAATCGATGAAAAAGCATACTTTTCATTTGGCGTTTAAGTTCTCTTACGCTCCAATTTTCTTTCTCGGCTTGTTTTGTGTAGAAATTGATTTCAAGCTCGTTGTCGGAACGTAAAATCTCAAAATAATGGCTCCATCCCAATACGTTAGACAGTGTCTCACTTTTTGGGAAAGTCAGATAAAGTGACTGAGCAACTTGCTCTCGTCCTTTTTGAAGGAGTCCGCCAATTTGGTTGATTAAGTCGTTATATTTTGATTGTTCAATACCCATTTCGTCAAAGGTAAAAATTTGATTGTGAAAATGGTCTTGTTATTTATAGATTTCTCTATCTGTGAAGTGTCGCTCACTGCTTGCTGCTAATCGAGTCACGCAAGGGAATTTCACCCCTGCGTTCTCGCTTTTCCTTATCGCTCACCACAAAAGAATTTTCATTCTGATGCAGCATAAGGTGATTTGCTGGACTCCTCCTGTCAGGCATCTACGGCAGGCCTATCGCTTTCTTACTACCAGTGAGTCGCCCCCCCTATTCGCTCGGGCTTCGCACTCATGACTCTGAAAGTTCAAACTGTCTTCCATCTTTTGTACAGCATAGACTACTGGTTCGCAGTAGTCTTTCAAGACGCACATGGTTTGGGGCTTTGCGATGGGCGGATTTCGGAGCACTAAACTGTCAACATACCACAAATTTTGATGCGAGGTAGAATGCTCAATTAAGCACTGAACCCGCTTTTTTGCAAAACCGCTGTTATAGGGCGTTTCTATGTTTGTTTTCAAAATAATACTAAGTAGAAGAATTAGTTTATCAAAGCATCAGTTAACTCCTATGTATGAGTCTATCAATCGAGAACTTTCCTGGTCCTGTAAATAACAAGGTAATATAGGTCAACAAATAC
>JBKCOM010000090.1:0-26017 GCA_046309775.1 Flavobacteriales bacterium | reverse complement strand
AAACCGCAGACCAAGAACCTCTTTTTTAATTAACTTTGCCACTCGTTCTTTGACGCTAATTTTATCCCAAAATACAGAGGTGAAAATGAGGGGTCTATTTGGACCGGAAAAAAGGGGTCTCTATTACCGGATTTTCCACCTATCCTCCAACTCAAAAAATTCATTGAGATATTTATCATTGACACGTTTAACAGCTATGGTAGTTCTCTTAAACTTCTTAACCCACCTAGATGACAACCTTTCGCAATCATGCCCGCTTAAACTAAAGCTTGAATCACCAACGTTAGTATATTCTTGAGCTTTTAACAGTTGAAAGCCGAACATAAAGATCAGTAATATGATATGGAATAGTTTCATTTATTAATTAAGTGAGTCAAACATGCAGCTTTTTTCTTTTAACAAAAAATAATTCAGATAAAATAATTATTAACAAAAAATAGTACTTCTCTTTTGAATTTTCCAAAACCTGCATCGCCCTTCTTAGAATCACAATGAGAATGAGAATCAATAATAAAAAAAACCGCCCCTATCGGGGCGGTTTTTCGTTGCGTATGCTCTCTTAAATTACTGCTTCATCACTTTCGTAGAAACAGCATTCTCACCATCATTCAATACAATTGTATAGAAACCTGGCGCGTACGCTGCCATCTCTACATTCATCTTGTTGTAACCGCTGATCACCGCCACGGCAGTATTGTAAACCATGCGACCAGTCATATCATACACCATCACATTCACCACTCTATCTTCATCAGACATAAAGGTGATGTCCACGTTATCATTGGTCGGATTTGGGAATACATTGAGTTCTGTCATTGGTTCACTGGCCACCAATTCCATCACTTCTTCTTCTACCGCTTCACCACCATCACGGAATGCTGTGCCGCTGCGGCTCGCGCGAAGGGTATAACACAAGGTGCTATTGAATGCTCCGTTGTATCCATAAACATGCACACGATACGTTCCTACAGGGCCGTTATTAAATACAATCGCTTCTGCCGCTGTGCCGCTATTTTGTGAAATACCTACTTGTACGCCACTTGGATTGAGGAGTCTTACATCATAATCCGCAGGTAAATTGGTCAAGTCGATTCGAATATTTCTATTTGTAGTAGTATTCGAAAATCTAAACCAGTCAACGTCTGTAGCCGTGCCAATACGCGCTGTGATGTTCGTGTTTACGGCAATTGCCTTCGCTTGTGCAGATGTGTTGTTGGTTTCGAAGTTATCTGTACATGTAGCCACTGGCGCTAATGTCGTAAAGTTCACTTGAGCAGAAACAGCACCAGTTACACCAGAACAAATCGCTGCAACACGTGTGTTGTAAACTGTGCTCGCAACTAATCCTGTCAATGAAACAGAAGTAGAAGCAGTGGTCACAGTGATCCAAGTAGTGGCTGCGCTTGTCTTGTATTGGAAGCTATAGGAAGTCGCTCCGCTCAAAGCCGCCCATGAAGCTGTGGCTGTTGTCTGAGCCACGTTTGAAACTGCCAATCCTGTTGGTGTTCCGCATGATGCACCTTGTGCAATAGATACTGTATAATCTTCCACTTCACCGTATTGGAATACTTCACATGGTGTTGCAGCAGCGTTATACTTCATGCTTACACGCATTCTTGTGTTGCCCAATGTGGCAGTGCTCGGTACTGTAAATGTGCCGTTCACGGCAGCTGATGTATTGGCGCTGGTATAAACTAATTCGCCCGCATCATCGAAGTCCAAATCTTGGTTGTAGTCGATCCACACTCTCCAAGTTTCGTTATATGCAGTGCTTGTAAATCCAGGAGTACCTTGGAAGGTATATGCAGTACCGGTATTCAATGTGGTAGAAATGGATGTGAAGTTGGCGTATCCTCCGTTGTTACCACTTGTATTATTAATTGTATTCAAAACAACGGTATTGATAAATTCATCTGCGGTACCGCCATTGGATGCGCAGTAAGAAGGAACACAACCCGTAGTAGAGAAAGTAGCAGAAGCGCTAAAATTGCTGCTTGAGGTGGCGCTACAAACTGATTGCACCTGCCATTCGTAAGCAGAACAAGCCGCGAGAGCTGATGCTGCGAAGCTCGTAGTAGTCAAACCATTCACAGTAGTCCAAGTGGTGCTGCTGGTAAGTTTGTATCTCAAATTGTATGATGTTGCACTCGCCGATGCCGACCAAGCGAAGTTTGCTGAAGTGCCAGTAACGCCTGTTGTACTCAATCCAGAAGGAGTGGCGCAAAGATTCGCTGTGCTTCCGCAGCCATTAGAGTTGAGGAGAGCGGCGCGGAATCCACCGGGCGCGAAGAGTGCTTGCATTCTAGCTGCTTGTCCTGTACTGAACATATACATGCACGCATCATCGGTGTAGTCCATGTAGTTCATAAACATATCGCCATTCGGTCCATTGGAACAAGTAACACGAGGGAATGAAGGACAGCCATAGTTTGGACCACCAGCATTCGGTGTATCTGCTACTTGATCGCTACCAGTGCAGCCGGTGCCATCATCACCCCAAATGTGGAAGAGATTGAGCCAGTGACCTACTTCGTGAGTCGCAGTGCGGCCTTTGTTGAAAGGAGCTGTAGCTGTTCCAGTTGTTCCAAAATATTGATAATCCACTACAACGCCATCGGTGCTAGCTCCGCCTCCTGGGAATTGTGCGTACCCGAGAATGCCACCGCTGATATCGCACACCCACATATTGAGGTATTGATCGCGCGGCCAAGCATTCACACCACCTGTTGCAGATGACTTCACTTGATCGTTGGTTCCAAAGGCTGTTGTAGCCGTTTGAGTGCGAGTGATACCCGTTGTTGGATTGCCAGAAGGATCGATAGTAGCAAGACAGAATTCAATATTCGCATCTGCTGCTAGACCAGCAAAGGCAGCTGGTACAGAGGCTGCATCAGAGTTTAACTTTCTAAAGTCAGCATTTAAAACTGCGATTTGACTGAGGATTTGCGCCTCAGAAATATTCTCTGTAGCAGTATTCCACACCACGTGTACTACCACGGGAATCGTCACTAGAGCGCGATCAAGACCGCCGCCGTGGCTAATAAATTCATTGGTGAAATTTTCAATGTTCTGACGACGCTGGTCGTACTTGTCATCGTTGGAGCGAACATATTGTTCTGCCTCCGTAGTACCACAAATCCGCTGCGCCGTAGCAACATGGGAGAGAACCACCGCTACTGCGAATAGTAAAAGTTTACGTAACATACTTTTTTGTTTGGTTTTGTATAGTCAATTGGTTCGACGAATATAATTAGATATATGAAAAACAAATAATTGTGCATAAAAAATTAGGCATGAATAGCAAAATTCTATGCACAGGAGAATAAAACTAACTTTGCCATCACATGGAGCTTCTCAAAAAAAAGGCACAACCCTCTCGAATACTAGAACTATTCGCAGTAGTATTTAATCTGTTGTTTACCTTCCTTTATCAATATCAAAGTTGGTGGTGTTTTGTATTTGGAATAGTTGGTCCAGCTCTATTGGCTATTGTGCTTTACAAGAAATCCCTTTTTGCCGAAACGTTCTTACAATTCATCTACATCGCACTCGCGATTTATGGATGGCTGCATATTTCGGGAACTTGGGATGCCATCAAAATAACACCCAAAGCGCATGCGGCCTTGATTGTATCCGGTATCTTGTTCACTTTTCTCGCAGGGCATTTATTGAAAAAATATTCAACTGCTCAGCTTCCTTACATCGATTCTTTTACTACAGTCTTCGCGATTATAGCTACAGCGTTGATGATGGTGCCTGTTCATGAGGCTTGGCTTTATTTTATTGCAATCAACAGTGTGTCCATATTTATGTATACGCAAAGGAGACTGTATCTTGGTGCAATTATGTTTACCGTATACTTATTGTTAAGCATCAAAGGATATTTTTTCTAAAATGAATATTTGGATCACAGGCCCTGAGTCATGCGGTAAAACCGAACTTGCACAATTTCTTGTGCAGCAATTGGACGGTGCTAAATATGTGGAAGAATATGCCAGACTTTATTTAGAGAAAAAGCTACCTTCCCAAGAATATTCTCACGAAGAGCTTAGGCACATTGTGGAAGAACAAATCTCTCGATGGGAAATTGCATTAAGCAGCGAAGCCACACATCGTGTTTTTGACGGTGATGTACTTGTTTTGAAAATATGGGTAGAAGAAGTGTATGGAGAAACTTGGCCAAGCATAGAACGATGGTTAAATAATTTCTCTCCTAATATAATTTTGCTTTGCAAGCCAGACGTTCCTTGGATTGCAGATCCTTTAAGATCAAATCCACATGATCGCGATCGTTTATTCGACAAATATGTGAGCCTCTGTGAAGATCATGCTTTGCCGTATCACATCATTTCTGGAGAATATGACAAAAGGGAAAAAGCAGCGATAGAGTTAGTAAGCAGAGCACTTTCCGTAGACGATTCGAAATAGCGCTAATCCCGCGAAAGCGCCTACCATATTTGCGATAAAATCAAATGGATCAGTAGCTCTTTCTAAAAACCATTTAGATTGAAAATATTCTAGCAAGCCTCCGTACGCGAGAGCAATAAAAAACGCCACGATACGTGCGTTGTTTTTAAGATAACGGTTGGTACCCTGTTTTTTAAACGCGATGATAAGCATAACAACCCAGAGGGCAAACACACCAATGTGAACGAACTTATCGAATCTGAAAAAACTCCAGATATCTGCATAAATCAAATCACCGCCAGGAATACTGTAGACGAAAAAAATAACGGCCGCCCACAAAGTAGGGACGGCCATATGTCTAAAAATGTTTTTCACTTGGATTATCCAACAAGCGACTTGTATGCATCTGCATCCAATAGATCAGAAGCCTCGCCTGAAATCTTTACCTTGATCATCCAGCCAGCGCCATATGGATCTTCGTTTACTGCAGCAGGATTGTCTGCGATGCCGCTATTTACTTCGATGATTGTTCCTGCCACAGGCATAAACAAATCGCTTACTGTTTTCACAGCTTCTACTGTTCCAAAAACTTCGTGCTGACCTAAAGTCTCTCCGTTAGTTTCAATTTCTACGAATACAATGTCGCCCAATTCGCTTTGTGCGAAATCTGTGATGCCAATTGTTGCAACATCACCTTCGATTCTCACCCACTCGTGATCTTTTGTGTACTTTAACTCAGAAGGAAAATTCATGATAATGGTTTTATTTGGTTGCCAAAAATAGAATAAAACACGAAAGTGCTACCTTTCGGGGCAAAATCTGTCAAAAATCATAACACCCTATGTCTGTTTCTACCATTCTCATTTTGGTTTTTATCGGCGTTTGTGCGGGCATGCTCAGCGGATTCGTAGGCGTGGGTGGCGGTATGATCA
Organism: Flavobacteriales bacterium; assembly: GCA_046309775.1. Classification (GTDB taxonomy): domain Bacteria; phylum Bacteroidota; class Bacteroidia; order Flavobacteriales_D; family Sanyastnellaceae; genus JAIXWP01. The sequence goes on along the minus strand of JBKCOM010000090.1, from coordinate 20,678 downwards.
TCGTTCCTGGACTTGTATTCCTGCTAGGTGCATCGCAGCTTTCAGCCCAAGGTACAAGTCTGGCTGTGATTATGTTACCCGTTGGAATATTCGGGGTAATGAACTATTACAAAGCAGGACACATCAATTTATCTTTTGCTCTGATAATAGCATTGGCTTTCGTTTTGGGTAGTTATATAGGTTCAAAATACGCCTTAAAAGTACCCGAACACAAAATCAAATTTCTTTTTGGGCTTTTTCTCCTTTATATCTCCATCAAGATGATTTATTCTGGAGCTACGAAATGGTTTGGTTAAGCAAGTTTTCTGCGCTTGAGCTCTTTGATAATCAAACCCAATTCGCGTCCCGTTTGTCCTTTTACGCTCGTATTTTCTTTTGCCCTGCGTATTAAATAAGGAATCACTTCTTTGATTGGTCCGTAGGGAACGTATTTGGCGACATTAAATCCTGCATGTGCAAGATTAAAACTAATATGGTCGCTCATTCCGAATAGTTGCGCGAAATAGACACGCTTGTCGTTGCGAGCTATATTCTTTCTCACCATCAGTTCTGCCAATTTCAAGCTACTCAATTCATTGTGTGAACCGCAACAGATGGCGATGTCATTAATGTGATCGATACAATATTCTACTGCCAAGTCGAAGTCGCGATCGCTTGCTTCTTTGTCTGGTTGAATTGGGTCACGATAACCTTTTTCAGCGGCGCGTTCTCTTTCCTTTTCCATGTAAGCGCCGCGTACCAATTTGAAGCCGCACTTATAGCCTTCCTCAATACCACGACGATGACTCTTTTTCAAAAACTCGAATCTATCATGACGATAGAGTTGAATGGTATTATAAACAATAAAATTTTGCTTATTGTACTTTGCCATCATAGCATCAGCCAGAGCATCGATAGCGTCTTGAATCCAGCTATCCTCGGCATCTATGAACACAGGGGTGCCCGTTTCATGCGCTAGTGAACAAATGCGATCCACACGGTTTTCTACGCGCTGCCATTCAGCTTTTTCCTCGGAGCTTAACTCTTCATTAGCGTTTACTTTTTCAAGTAAATCAAAACGAGCTATGCCCGTTACCTTAAAAACGCAAAATGGAATGTGCGAGTTGTTGTGCGCCGTGCGAATGGTTTGAAGGGTCTCTTCGCATGTGCGATCAAAATCCTCTTCTGACTCTTTTCCCTCCACAGAATAATCGAGGATGGTTCCGATATTTCCTTTGTCGAGAATCTTGGTAGCGCGTGCGCATTCCTCAATGTTCTCCCCTCCGCAAAACTGTTTGAAAATATTGCCTTTGATGGCCCATCCAATTGGAATACCCAATTTGAGTGACAGACCTACCATTGTGTCACCAAACTTTACCAGTCCAGGATTTCCAATGAGTTTGAATAAATAATAAGCTTTTTTCAAATCGCCGTTGGACTTGCCTTTGAAAGCGATTTCTGTATTATCAAATGATACGATTGGCTCAGAATCCATGGGGGCAAATATATATAGAACAAGGGAGCACAAAGCTCCCTTGACTAATAAGTCTTTTGCAATATCAAACTCCTATTCGACGATGAACCTACACACCTTGTTTCTTGTTGCACTCTCCATTTCAATCAAATACAAACCAGAGGATAATTTCGATTCAAAAAAGATCGTTACGAGTTTATTCTCTCGGCTATCAAAATTTTGTTGATACACTCTTTTTCCTAGACCATCTGTAACATTTATCTTTATAACTGCCTCGTCCCATCCAGTCAAATTCATGAAAATGCATCTTCCATTGGAAGGGTTGGGATAAACAACCGCCTCAGGATCTTCAGTCAAATGATTGCGTTGTCTTAAAACGACGTTCTCATCGTTATTACCATGCATCGCTACAGCACCTATGATGCATAAGTATTCTTCTGGCCCATAATTACCTTGACCGTAAGTAAATGTTGGCCTTACTCGAACTCTAAAGCGCTTACCAGGAGCCGCTCCCGGGATTTGATTAACCCTGATAAACCTTGAGGAATTCGAAGTTTGAATGATTGAAGGATCTTCGATACCAACAGGGTTGTTATCTTCATCAACTTCCAAAAACTCCCAACACCAAGCGCTGACACCACAGATCCATCTATCAGTACTGACGAAAGATGATAAAGACCTCAGAGTAGGACAACGATCAGTAGCCCGCAACGAAACAGGCAAGTGATTACCAATGGTTACTTGATAAGGAGGAGAAATCAAGGTGATAGTGCTCATCCCATTGCTTCCACTTACGAAAAAGGTACTTGAAATCACAACATTGTATGTGACGCCATAACGCAAATTCCCAAAATTGGCGAATGGGATGTTTGAATTGGCGCCATTGCTTCCAGTGTATTGATTAATTCCATCATCAAAAGTGACACTATACACGTTCGCTCCATTCCAATCGCATTTGAAGGCACCGCAAAGTGAATTGAAGAACGTACCGTTATCGGGGTCGCTCGTTTCGAAACTCTGAATGCAAAACGAAAAAGATCCGGCATTTGCGTTATTAAAATTTCTTACTACTAAAAAATATGTTTGGCCAATTTGCAAATTCTGAGCTACTAAGATTTCTGTTGCTCCGACTCCTGCACCATTCGCGATGCCTACTAAATCTCCGTTCGATGTCTGCAGCTCTAAAACGAGATCATTTACAGAACTTGAACCCACAATTCTAACCGCCGATGAGTTTGTAGTGAACCGATACCATAGATCTTGACCAGCACCCGGAGGCGCAATTGAATAAACATTGCTTGAAGAAGTCGCATTCAATAAGTTTCCCGTAAAAGAAGAGCACGCAGGATATGAATTTGTAGCCCTCAATATTGCATTTGCTCTCTCGTCATTTATGGGACAATTAGTAGCAAACAATTGTACTTCAGCATATGAAGGACATCCCGAAGCACTTTCGGCAACAACATCAATCAACTGAGACGAAGTGATCAGCGGCTGAATACTTGAAGTTGTTTGTAAAGAAGGAAACCAAGAGTAAGAAACAGCACTATCATCTATGGCAACTAGGTTTGCTGTGCTACCCGAACAAACATTCGGTCCGTTCGATTGAATACTCAATGGATGGTAGTCATACTCGACATATAGAATGTTTGTGAATGTATATGTACCAGTGCCATTGCATATGCACTTGCATACATAGGCCTCATCACCCATCACTCCATGCACCCATATATTTTGTCCCACTCCAACTGGTGTTCCCAGCGCGTCCGCTGAAAAACTATCATCACAATTTTCACAACAACATGGTAGTTGATACCATTCATAAGTCATGTTAGCAAGATGGTCATCATCTCTAACTTTAAGCTGAATACTATTTTCAGAATTACACACCAACTCTCCGGATGTTATTGCTTCTGGGAATGAAGGTGCGCAATTGCATGGGGGACTAAAGTTGATTGAAACAAGTTCTGACGTTGTTTTAGTTTGCACTTCGCCATTTGTTGGGTTTTCATAAACAAGCTGAAGTACCACCTCGTATTGACCGCCTGTCTGATAATAATGTTCAGGACTTATCTCTGCAGAAAAAGTTCCATCCCCAAAATCCCACTCTCTAGACACCAATTGCAACGAAGGGTCTGGATTAGAAGAGTCTGTTAGCACAACACTTAGTCCTGATGATCGTGAGGAAATCACTGGGTTCCATCCCCATGGATTTGGATTGATAATAATCGCACAGCGCACGCGAATCTGCTTACAAATAAGATTCATCAATACACCATTACAATATGTTCTAAGACAAACGTAGTAGGCGCCACTTCCATTATAACAAACAGTTGGATTCTGTTGGGTGCTTGTCTGACTATTTCCAAATGACCAGAGGTAAGTCAAATTCGCATTACAATTTGCAGGCAAAACGGGTGTAAATGTCCTACAGCATAAAAATCCGCTTACAGTGAAATCCGTGGGAGCACAACAAGGCGGTGCACAATTAATAGTAATCGTTTTGCAGACTTGCGTAAAGTAAGTTTGTCCAGTAAATGGATCACGACAACAGTCGTAATGGCAAACCGTATAAGTTCCAGATCCAGGGAATGTAAAGCTAGCGCCATCGGTTGCAAAGGATTGGCCAGCATTTCCGAAGACCCATTTTTCACAAAAATCAGGATTTCCCTCAGGCGTCAGATCCGTAAATGTAACACTACAACCATTGACAATAAAACTGAAGTCCGCAGGTGAGGGCACACAAGGTTGACATACCACTTCAATGGTGTCACACACTACATTGTCGCAACCAACAGCACCAGGTATAAAATAACAATCTTGATGACAAATGATATATTGACCAGGAGGAAACGCATTAAAGCAAAATGTAATGGTATCTGCAACGTTCGAATAAATGATATTATTTGACAAATCTGTTATCACGAAATTGTTGCAGCTATTTGGTCCATCTGGTGTGACGTCTTCAAACTTGAAACAGCAATTTCCTAGATCAACTGTATTGAAATTTGCATTTACTGGACAAGGCGGGATACAACCTTGAACCGTTGCATTTATGTTTTGATTTGGAAAAACGAGAGCACTCAAAGTAATTGCTTGCACAAGCGTATCTACCGGTGATACAACTGGAGAATATGGTGATGTAAGAACTGTATTTGGAGTATAGTGACATGTCGACTGTAATGTTCCGCTCGTATTCAAAAGATGGAGCTCATCCAATGCACCTGCGTTTTCGTATGTTGCAAAAAGTAATTCTCCTCCAAATGGAACCCCTCGTCTATCCATCATTTTGGGATAGAATATACGCGGATGCGAAGTTGTGCTGTATGTATCAATGATGAGCGAAGATGGAGTATAGTTTGAAGATTGTGTAGGATACTTTACAGCACCGCTTACTGTATTGAATATAATATCAAAAGTAAACACGTGGGCGAACGTTCCTGTATATGTTGTGGATCCAGTTGTGGATGTTTGATTGAGTCCATACCCCGCGATATTGAATGTTGCTGTGTTGCACAATGCTTCAAAAGAATAAGCATAGTAATCTCCCCCAGGAACAGCCATCTCATAAGACTCCGACAAATCAAATACTCCTGTTCCATCATCCATTTTTACAAAACCCATATTTCTGTTGTTGGAGTGATTGACAAGCTGATAAATGCACTCGCGTCCTCCAGCATCATCATGAGCGGCGTCGGCCCCAACACAACTATTGCCGCTTCCACCTGTATTTTCATAGAGCTTCTTCCACATCAATACACCGTTGTAAGTGACGCAGGCCGCTAATATGGCTTGATCACCATCCGAAGATGTGCCTGAGCCTCCAACAAAATAACCTTGCTCGGCACACACTTGTACCACATGCGAAGCCATGTCCCAATCATTGGGATTCGAACCTTGAGGAGAATTAAAAAACTTTTGCCAGACTAAATTCAGATTTGCATCCAATTTCATGATGAATGACTGTTTAGAGTCTGTACTTCCGTAGCCTGATGCTATAAAGCCGCATAACACATACCCGTTAATAGGATCAGAATTACAAGGATTTTCGGTAGTCGCAATCACATTTAATATCGTTGAATGCGTGTTTGGTATTCCTACATTCAGCTTGCGTTGATTCAAGACATTCAGGTTGTTATCAACTAGTATTACATAGCCAACATCAAATCCAGACTCTTTTGTTTGCCCGCAGACCACATATCCATTTCCATTTATTGCTGTATTGATGTGCAATGCTCTATCTTCATTTGCACCTCCAATTAGCGTCTCATTCAGAATTACTCCGTTCATATCCATATCCTGAAGGTGGATTTGCCAATTACCCCCCACATTCATTGAGCCCGCATAAACGCCTCCGAGTGTGTCGTAGCGATACGCAACGCTGTAATGGTCGTGATCAAACCCATGCAAATATGTATTTTGAAATTGCGAATAAACGGGGTGCTCAATGGTGCAGAGTAGCACACATACCAACCCCATGAGTGAGTAGTGAAATTTCATTTGGCTAAGGTTTAAATGGTCTTACAATATTGAAAGACAATATCAAAGATAGCATTTTTAGAATACTGCTAACGTTTTTCTAACAAATACTTATCCCCAAAAGGAAGCACTACCTTTACTTCTTTTTAAGTAATTTGCCGCACCAATAATTTAACCTTGACCAGATATTACATATTCCTATTTGCAATCCTCGTTTCCTTTTGGACGAAAGCGCAATCTTCAGCCGAAGGTGGGCGTGCAGCAGCGCTAAGCGGGGCAGCTGTTACTCTGGAAGATTCGTGGAGCGCGTTTCATAATCAAGCTGGACTTGCCAATATCAAAGGATTTACAGCGGGAGCCTTCTTCCAAAATCGTTTTTTAATCAAAGAGCTCGGTGACCGCGGCGTATTTGCTGCTACAAAAGTTCGTAACAGCACTTTTGCGTTTTCATATCAAAGTTTTGGATACTCTGCTTTTAACCAAAGTCGTGTTGGAATCGCCTATGCGATGCCTCTTTCCGAAAGTTTTTCCGTTGGTTTACAAATGAACTATCACAGTTTGCGCATTGCAGAAGGATATGGTATTAGCAGAAGTTTTAGTGCAGAGGGAGGGTTCCTTTATAAACTCAATAAAAACCTTCATATAGCAGGTCACATTGAGAATATCAATCGCGCCCGCCTATCTGAATTCAATGATGAACGCATGCCGTCGGTGCTAACTCTTGGAGCTCATTATATTTTTTCTGAAAAAGTAAAACTCATTTGTCAGGCCCGTCAAATAACCGATCAAAGAATAAATATTATTGGCGCCATCGAATACGATATCGCTGAGAGTATCGTCGTAAGAGCTGCTGGAGGCGCCAATCCCACTGCCACCAGCTTTGGATTTGGCTGGAAAAATAAGTTTCTACGAGCAGATATTGCTGCATCTTACAACAGTATTCTCGGATTCTCACCGCAACTATCACTCACCTATTCAGGAGCAGGATTTTGATTGCCGTCAAAAATCATATCATCGTAATCTACTTAATATTCGCGGGTTTTATAATACCGAATGAACGTTCATTCGGTCAAAGCGAACCTGATTTTAATAAACAGAATATTATTGAACAGCGAATAGAAATTATCGCTGCAAGTGTGGATGAAACGGTTGAAATTGATTACACCAATCTTTTTGAAGACCTCAGTTTTTATTTCGAACAACCTATCAACCTTAACAACGCGAACCCCGAAGACCTTCGCGAATTGTATCTCTTAAACGAGCTCCAGATTACAGCACTTCAACAACACATCAGCCGCTTTGGTGTACTAAAAAGCATTTACGAGTTGCAGTCTGTCAAGTATTTCGACCTTAATACAATCCGATTGATTCAACCCTTTGTGACAGTTGCGCCACAAGGCATGCTTTCAGATTTCACCTGGAAGAATATGTTTAAAGAAGGCACTGGAGATTTATTCTTACGCTATCGCCGCACTTTACAGGAGCAAGCCGGATTCATTCCTGATCCAGCGGAAGGCGAACCAGCCAACTATGTTGGGAGTCCTGATTACATGTATTCACGTTTTCGTTTTCAATATCGAAAAAATCTAATTGCAGGTTTTACACTTGAAAAAGACGCTGGAGAATCGCTTCAAAACGGACCTGACTTTGCGAGTGGACATATTTTTATAAGAAATAATAATGCGATAAAGGCGATTGCATTGGGTGACTTTCAGGCCCAGTTTGGACAAGGACTTACCTTCTGGAATGGCCTTGGCTTTGGAAAATCGCCCTTCGTAATGAACGTCAAGAAAAATGCAAATGGTCTAAGACCGTATACTTCCGTTAATGAATCGCTCTTCTTGCGAGGCGCCGGCACTACGCTGGCTTGGAAAAAATGGGAACTTACAGCACTGTATTCAAGAAAAAATATTGATGGAAATGTGCAAGAGCAAAGTGATTCCACCATTGTAGATGATGGCATTGTCGTTTCAAGCTTACTTATAGCTGGACTGCATCGCACGGAAAGTGAACTCGCCAATAAAGGAACCGTTCAGGAAGATGTAGCAGTAGGAAACCTGAAGTACGCCACGCGCACGTTTTCGGCTTCCATGACCGCAGCTCATATTGAGTATTCTGCTGATGTGCTCCCTCGCGCGCAACTCTATCAAGTATATCGTTTTAGAGGAAGAGAGAATACCAATATTGGAATTGACTATCAAAAAGTTTATCGCAACTTTAACTTCTTCGGTGAATTCTCACGCAGCGCGAATGGTGGAATGGCTGCATTAAATGGGTTCATCGCAGCTCTGCATCCACGCATTAGTGTATCTGGCGTGCATCGCTGGTTTGAAAAAGATTATCAAGTGCAATACTTCAATGTTTTTGCAGAAAACTTCACTCCTCAAAACGAACGAGGGATGTATCTTGGAGTGGAGGCAAATATCGCCAAAGGTTGGACGCTCGCGGCCTACAGCGATCAGATTCGATACGAGTGGTTGCGTTTTCAATTGAGCACACCGATAACGGCGAGCGATCATTTGATTCAATTAAACTACAAGCCTGATCGCAAACAAGATTTCTATTTCCGCTATCAGGTTAGAAATCGCGGAGAAGACTTAGGGGCGGAAGACGCGCGCATTGATTATCCCGTAGCCGAGCGCATTCAAAATTTTAGGTTGAATGCTATTTATCAGCCGCACCCCAATGTGCAGATGCGCTCGCGTTTGGAATGGAAGATCTATGAAAAAGCCCTTTCTCCAACCGTCACTGGGTTTCTCATTTATCACGATGTAATTTGGAAGAAGACAGGAAGCAAAGTCAGCTTCAACACTCGCTACGCCATATTCAATACACCCACGTTTGATGCTGCTATATGGGCCTATGAAAGTGATGTTCTCTATGCCTTTAGTATTCCTTCCCACAATGGAAGAGGCCAGCGAATGTACGCGCTGATGAAGTGGGATATTCGCAGAGGATTAGACTTGTGGGTTCGATACGCTCAATGGATTTACTTCGACAGGCAGACCATCAGCAGCGGCAATAACGAGATCAGCGGTAATCGCCGTGGGGATGTCACCGTGCAGGTTCGCTGGCAGTTTTAATTCTCAAAAATGGATCAAATCACAACCATTTCTTGGAGTGATTTCGATAAAATCGAAATTCGTGTGGGTACTATTCTATCCGCTGAAATCTTCAAAGAAGCCAAAAAACCAGCATATAAAATCACGATTGATTTTGGTGAATTAGGTATTCGAAAAACATCTGCTCAAATAGCCAAACTGTACCATCCTGAAGAAATCATCGGGAAACAAGTGGTTGCCGTAGTTAATTTTCCAGCTAAACAAATCGCTAATATGAAAAGCGAGTGTCTCATTCTTGGAGCCGTTGACGATGATGAAGTGACATTGTTAACACTCGACAAATCGGTTAAAAACGGGCTTCGTGTGAGTTAGACCGGACCATTCGGCTCATCTTTCCTTCCGAATCAGCTCAAAAAAGCTGTTTTTTGAGCCGAATTACTCATTTCCGTGAGCCGATTCACAAAATTTGAGTCATTCTGAATACCATCCACGAAAACATATTTCTAAAAAAAATCCCCCTCTTGTGGGAGGGGGACTCTTCTACGATTTGTTTGGGTTAATTAATATAGATTTGAATCTATGTCTTTTGAAATTTCAATGTCTTTATTTTACCAGAGGCACCTGTCACTTGAACGATATAAATACCTCTTCTCAAATTTTCTAGCATATCCATTCTGATAGCGGTGCATTCCTCACCATGTGTATCTGGTTTGAAATTGTAAAGTACCTTACCAGTAAGGTCTTTGACCACTACATTCAGCTCTTCAAATACAGGCTCTTCGAAGGTCAAAACTGCCTTCGATTCCACCGGATTGGGTGAAATAGAAGCCGTCCCAATCGGGTTTCCCGATTGAGCAAAGCCCGAAACGTTAAATAATAGGGCGGCAGTAATTAGGAGTAAAAATTTTCTCATACCTTCATGTTTTATAACGGCAAAACAAAATCCTTGCCTTTATATAAAACGGATAACAAATATAATAGTTTCGCGGAATGAAACGATTCTTTCTAATGTTAATAATTACGCTGGTGTTTGTGGCCTGTAAGGCAAACAAGAAAAACCGCTGTAATACTTGTCCAAAGTGGGAAGACCGCATAGAAATGACTGGGGAGGTGGCAGGTGAAAAATTCGACAGACCTTGAAAAGGCGCTGGAGCGCTTTATCCCAGCCAATTCTATCGAATTGGCTTGCGAGCTCTTGCGCAAGTATCCTCATCATTTGGTGATTACGCCTCCGCGCAGCACCAAGCATGGCCATTTCAAGCCAGCTCCGAAAGGGCAGCGGCATGAAATTACCGTCAATGGCAACCTCAACCCCTATGCATTCCTCATCACCATGGTGCATGAGGTGGCGCATTTGGTGGCGCACCTTGAATACGGACACCGCATTCAACCTCACGGGCAAGAGTGGAAAGACTCTTTCAAATTCGTTATGCGACCTTTTTTCAATAAGGGCATATTCCCCGAAGATATTGAAGTGCCCCTGAAGCGATACATGATGGACCCTGGAGCTACAACGCACAGCGACTTTCATCTATTCAAAGCACTTACTAAATACGATCGAATGGGGCCGTATACAAGAATTTTAGATGACTTGCCCATCGGAACCATATTCATCTATGGAAGAGATAAAAAGGTTTTCAAAAAAGGAGAACAACTGCGAAAACGCTATCAATGCACAGAACTGGCGACCAAATATGTCTACCTCTTCGATCCACTGGCAAAAGTTTTTGTAAAAGACTGATCAATCAAATCAGGCATTAGCCGCGTCCCTCACGGAGCACTTCTTTGATTTCCTTCATGAATTCTGATGGAAAAACGAAATTGTTCAACTCATCATTTTGAGTTTTTAAAATTTCCTTCTTATCGCCTTTCCACCACAACTCGCCTTGGTATATAAAATTGATGTAATCACCGATTTCAATTACCGAATTCATATCGTGAGATACCACGACTGTGGTGATATTGAACTCATAAGTAATTTCTTTAATCAGATTATCGATGACAATCGCTGTTTGCGGATCCAATCCAGAGTTTGGCTCATCACAAAAGAGATATTTAGGATTCATTGAAATGGCGCGAGCGATGCCCGTTCTCTTTTGCATTCCCCCAGAAATCTCACTAGGGTAAAGATGATTTTTTCCCTGAAGATTAACGCGCTCCAAACAAAAATTCACACGATCTTTCATTTCACCAGCGCTCATTTTGCTAAACATTTTCAGCGGAAACATCACGTTTTCTTCGACGGTCATCGAATCGAAAAGAGCGCTTCCCTGAAAGAGCATTCCCATTTCTTGACGCACGGTGCGGCGATCCCAGCGATCCATCTTTGTGAAACTTCTTCCATCAAAAACTATTTCTCCTTTATCCACCTCCATCAAACCAACAATACACTTTGTGAGCACTGATTTTCCGCTACCACTGCGCCCAATGATAAAGTTGACTTTTCCCGGAAAAAACTCAACGGTGATATTCTTCAACACGTGATTGCCATCAAAACTCTTTGATATGTCTTTCACTTCTATCATAACAGTAAGAGTTGGGTGAGAATATAATTAGCAATCATAATCAGTACGATACTATAAACTACAGCTCTTGTTGAGCTTTGGCCTACCTGCAATGCGCCACCTTTCGTGTAATATCCGTGATATGAACTTACTGATGTAATGATGAAAGCGAATACAACAGATTTTATGAGTGTGTACGAAACTTGAAAAGGTTCGAAATAATAAGTGAGGCCATAGTTGTAGTCGGTAAGTGAAATCACCCCGGTTGAACTTCCAATCATCGCACCCGCCGTGATACCGCATGCCATTGCCATTATAACCATGAATGGGAAGATAAGCATCGCAGCGATAATTTTTGGCAAAACCAGATAACTCGTCGAATTAACACCCATGATATCCATAGCGTCTATCTGTTCGGTAATGCGCATGGTGCCAATCTCAGAAGCAATATTACTTCCCACCTTACCGCTGAGAATCAGACAAACAATGGTAGAAGAAAACTCCAAAATCATTGTTTGACGTGTGGTAAAACCGATGGTCCATTTAGGAATCCAGCCGCTATCGATATTCGCCGCTGTTTGCAATGTCACTACCGCACCCATGAAAAGAGACAAAAGTGCTACGATGCCTAAAGACTGAATACCAATCTTATCAATTTCATCGATAATCAACTTCTTGTACACGCCCCGTTTCTCAGGACGTGTAAAGACATTGACCAACATCAATGAATAGCGACCGATATGTCTGTAAATATTGCTCACTCTTGCAAATATAAGGTACTAAAATTATCTGAATATACTGAGCCTTTCGGAGTCGAGACGCAGAAAAATGAAAAGAAGCAAGGTAAAACCCATTAGTGACGAGCCACCGAAGCTGAAAAACGGAAGGGGAATACCAATAATTGGAGCCAAGCCAATCACCATGCCCACATTGATCAGCAGGTGTAAAAAGAAAATACTCGCCACGCAATAGCCATAAACTCTGCTAAACTGTGAGCGTTGTCGCTCAGCCATATTGATGATACGAATGATGAGGTAGACAAATAAACCAATCACTAGTAAACTCCCTACGAACCCCCATTCTTCGGCAACGGCCGAGAAAATGAAGTCCGTCCATTGTTCTGGTACATAATTATTTTGCGTCATTGGACCTTCTAAAAAGCCCTTTCCGAAAAAGCCTCCTGAACCAACGGTAATTTTTGCCATTTGAGAATTATAGTCAGCTCCTTCTCTTTCAACTGGCATCGACAGCATCACATAGATGCGCTCCCTGTGGTGCGGCTCCAAAACTTTTTCTACAATATAACTTACCGATAGACTGAATGCTATACTGGCTACACTGCTGATAGCAATAATCCAATAAAGTGTTTTTCTGTTCCTTGGCACAATGAAATTCTTGACAAAGAGCCACCCTAAAATAGAGATGATGGCTACAATGATGATGAGCACCCACACTCCGCTTTGTTCGCCTGCAAATGGAAAGTCCACCGAGGTGGCACCGCTAATAATACTCAATACGCCAAACACAATTGCACCTAATCCTATAATCAAAACGTTGCCAGAAAGCCCCTCGCGGTACATTACAAAAATGAATGCCGTAAATGTCAAAACCGAGCCTACATCGGGCTGCAGCAGAATCAAGCAAGCGGGAAAACCAATAATTGCGGCGGCTATTATTCTCGTCTTCCAATTCTTAAACTTAGCACCAGTAGAAGAAATATATTTTGATAATAAAAGTCCGACACCAATCTTTGAAAACTCTGATGGTTGAATACCAAAAGAACCTACACCAAACCAAGCCTTTGCTCCATTCACTTCCTTACCAATAACTAAAACGAGCATCAGGAGAAGGACGAAAAACGCATAAATAAATATAGCCAGTTTATTGAAAAAGTCGCCTTCTACAAGTAGCGTCAAGATAGCGAGAGTAAATGAAATTAAAATCCACAATGATTGACGACCATACTCCTTATCAAAGTCAAACAGATTTGGCTGCGAAGCATCATAAGCTGCGCTGTATATATTCATCCAACCGAAGAATACAAAAAATAAATAAAGACCGACGGTAACCCAATCGATCCTTCCTAGTTGTATGGCTTGGTTGTTACTCATCGATCAAGGAAATTAGCTTCAAGAATTCTTTTCTTCTCAGAAACATTAGATACTGTATCGTTCAAATATTTTTCAATCATCATACTGGCAATTGGTGCAGCCCATGTTCCTCCAAATCCAGCATTCTCCACATAGACAGCCATCGCAATTTTGGGATCATCTTTCGGTGCAAAGCAAACGAAAACTGCGTGGTCTTCTTTTGGTTCGTTTTGAACCGTTCCTGTTTTACCACAAATCACAATATCTTTCAATTTGGCGCGACCCGCTGTTCCGCCCGGCCCTACCACCTTTTCCATAGCGTTGATAATAGTAGTAAAATGTGCAGTATCAATTCCCGAATCATAACGTACCAAATATTCCTGTCTTGGTTTACCGCCGATTCCAATTTGTTTCACGGTGTGTGGTGATACATAGTAACCCCTATTTGCGATCAAGCAAGCCATATTCGCCATTTGCAACGGCGTCACCAACATCTCACCCTCTCCAATACTCAATGAGTAAATAGTAGAAAATGCCCATTGGAATTCGCCATACCATTTGTCATAATAGGCCACTCCTGGTACCAAACCCGTTTTTACGTTTGGTATATCTGTTCCCAAATTGCTACCAAAACCAAAGCGCTTGATATAGCCTTGCCAAATATCTAAGCCAATGCGTGCATCTTTAAAACGGCTTGTCTTATCGCGGTCTGCTTCAACCACACGCTGCATCACGCCTCGGAAATAAGGGTTGCACGAGTGTACGATTGCCATTTCTAGGTCATCATTGCTATGACTTCCGTGACAGCCTATAATACCTCGGTTACAAACGATGCGTGTTTGAGGAGTGATGATTCCGAGTTGAAGGGCAGTGGCAGATTGTGCTAATTTAAAAATCGAACCCGGTCGGTATTGAGCCTGCGTGGCGCGGTTGAAAAGTGGTTTCTGTTTATCTAAGTTCAGTGCACGGAAATTATTTCCTCTCGCTCTTCCTACCAATAAATTTGGGTCATAAGTAGGAGCGCTTACGAGTGCAAGAATTTCACCCGTTTTAGGTTCAATCGCCACTACGCAACCTCTTTTATTTACCATTAGCTCCTCACCAAATCGCTGCAACTCCGCGTCGATTGTGGCAATGAGATCGGTACCTTCTACCGCTGCTACGTCGAGTTTTCCTTCGGCTACATTTCTTTCAATTCCTAAGTTATCACGAAAAACATATTTCACCCCACGTGTTCCGCGCAGTTCATTCTCGTATGCCTTTTCGATTCCGCTCTTTCCGATATAGTCACCACGCCTGTAGTCAGGAAATTTTTCTAATTCACCTTTATCTATTTCCGCTACGTCTCCTAAAAGCAACGCGCCAATACTCTGTGGATAAATGCGCAGTGTACGCGGCGTTCCAAAGAACCCTGGGTATTTATAAAGCTCTTCCGAAATGCGTGCATATTCGGGAGGTGTGATTTGTTTAATAAGCGGAGATGGCTTGTACTTTACGTTGGGCCAACTAATCGCTTTCAATAATCCGGACCGAAGATCTTCTATGGATAGATTGACCAACTTGCAGAAAGCAAGCGTATCAAAGGGTTTCACATCTTTTGGAAGCACCATCAAATCATAAACTGTTTGATTGGTCACCAAAAGGCGGCCTTTACGATCGTAGATAAGTCCTCGCGAAGGATACACGATCACTTCCTTTTCTGTGAGTGCTACTCCTTGGTTTTTCCATTCATCGTTGATTACTTGCAGAAACAACAAACGGATAGCATAGATGATACCTATAACACTCACAATAAGAATAATGGTTATTCTTCTGCCGTCAAGATTCACTGGTCGCTGTTTTTAGAAGTATAAATGAGATATTGTCCGATGGTCATTAAGAAGAGCGTTGCAGCCACACTCATTACGATGTGCAACAACTGGTAGAAGAAATCCGAAAACCGAAGAACCTCCATAAAGAAAAGCCAGGTGTGATGAATCAATGTGAGAATGCCTGCGTAGGTCAGATACCAAGGCAGTCCCATACTTTGTACCGTAGGTCTTTGATTGATTTCATAACCTTCACGTGGAGAAAACAAGCGCTGTATCAATGGTTGCAAAAATCCGAGCAAGAGACAGGCGCTTGTGTGCAAACCGGGAGGGCCACTGAAAAAATCCATAATCCAACCTACGGCAAAGCTGATCAAAAGCGTCAGCCAGCGTGGCGTTTCAAACGGCAGCATAAGAATACCGAAAATATAAATCCACGGTAATATGAGGCCGTCCAGCGGCTGCATTCTGTTCACCACGAGATTTTGAAGCAAAATCAGGAACAGAATTCGAAAAATATTATTAATTACCGTTAGCGCCATCTGCTGCTTCTGTTTCCTCTAACAATTGGTCTTCTTCGTCTTTTAAAAGATCATCGATTACTTGTACATAATCTAACTTTCTAA
Organism: Flavobacteriales bacterium; assembly: GCA_046309775.1. Lineage (GTDB taxonomy): Bacteria > Bacteroidota > Bacteroidia > Flavobacteriales_D > Sanyastnellaceae > JAIXWP01. Next base: position 4,656 of record JBKCOM010000090.1, on the reverse strand, counting down.
AATCTGTACTCAACCGAATGCTTATTCGGTGGAAGTTCTCCTCTGCCCTATCATCAAGGCTTTCCACGTATCCAACCATGATATTCGCCGGAAATTTTGAGCTATACCCTGTGGTCACTACTGTATCTCCGATCTCTACTTTTACGTGTTTTGGAATCTCTTTCACATTTGCAATCTCTGGATCGCCTCCCGGCCAAACCAAGAGTCCGAAATCACCACTGCCTTTCATTTTCACGCTACCCTGGAACTTGCTATGCAGAACGGGCATTACTACAGAAAAATGCTCGCTCACGCTGCGAACTATACCTACGATACTACCGTTAGAAATAACACCCATTTCCGGTTCTATCCCGCCAATAATGCCCCTGTTGAGCATTATATAATTTCTTTCTCTATTCAGAGTAATATTTTCCACCTTGGCGTTTCGATAAACATATCTCTGAAAAGCAAGTGTATCGCGCATTTCAAAAGATGCTGTATCCACCACCATCACATTTTCTGGAAGCTTGCTGCGGAGAATGGCGTTTTCAAGAGACAGTCGGTCGTTGATTTCGCCAAGCATCAAATATTCCTTCAGTTGCGTGCGCTTAGAATAGATGGAACCCACCCAATCACGGCTGTGATTGATAAACTCTGCTTTTGCGTAATTGTTATTATTAAAAAAAACGTAAAGGGCGAACCCCTGCAATGTCAGGAACAGCAGGAAAACGTAATAGCGTTGTATTAGGTTGAGAATATTTCTCATTCACACATTTCTGACATCTCCCGCTTAACTCGTGTTACGAGCTGCGCATGAGGAATTGGAACTTACTTACGTTTTTCAAAGCGATACCTGTACCACGAGCCACGGCGCGCAATGGATCGTCGGCAACGTGAACGGGCAACTTGGTTTTCATAGAAATTCTCTTGTCTAAACCGCGCAACAAAGCGCCACCACCGGCGAGATAGATACCAGTTTTATAAATATCTGCGCTCAATTCAGGTGGAGTATTTTCGAGACAACTCATGATAGCCTCTTCGATTTTCGAAATCGACTTATCAAGAGCGTGAGCAATTTCAGAATATGAAACCGTTATTTCTTTTGGAATACCCGTCATCAAGTCGCGACCACGGACGCTGTAATCTGCTGGTGGATTATCCAATTCTGGCAGCGCCGCGCCTACTTCGATTTTGATTTGTTCTGCCGTGCGCTCACCAATCAAAATGTTGTGCTGACGGCGCATGTATTCTTCGATATCCTGTGTCAGTTCATCACCAGCCACGCGGATATTTTTGTCTGTCACAATACCTCCAAGGGCGATGACTGCGATTTCAGAAGTACCACCTCCGATGTCGATCACCATATTTCCCATTGGTTCTTCTACGTCAATACCGATACCGATTGCAGCAGCCATTGGCTCGTGAATCAAAAACACCTCTTTTGCACCAGCGTGCTCGGCACTGTCTTGTACCGCGCGCTTTTCTACCTCGGTAATACCTGACGGGATACAAATCACCATGCGCAAAGAAGGCTGAAATACGCCTTTGCTGCGGTTGATCATCTTGATCATCCCTTTGATCATATCCTCAGCGGCGTGGAAGTCGGCAATAACTCCGTCTTTGAGCGGACGGATGGTTTTTATGTTTTCGTGTGTCTTACCGTGCATTTGTTGCGCAGCGCGGCCAACAGCTACGGTGCGGCCCGTGGCTCTATCGCGCGCAATGATCGACGGCTCATCCACAACGACCTTATCGTTTTGAATGATAATGGTATTCGCGGTACCAAGATCTATGGCTATTTCCTGAGTAAGGAAGCTGAAAAGACCCATACAATGGTGATTTCTTGAGGTTTACAATTCCTGCCCTATTTCACAAACCCTTGTAACACAAAGGTTTTTATCATAAAATATTCGAGCACAAATATATCCTTAATGTTAAGACTTATACCAATCAAGCGTTTCAACAATTTCGACGAGTTATCAACCACAAAATAAACCATTCACCAAAAAATCATAAGGTTTCCTTAATCGAACTCTTTCCTATTTTGGTTGTTATCTTTGTCCCAATCGGAATTCGGAATTCGGAATTCGGAATTCAGAATTGCGAATTAGCCTTTGCGAATTAATTAACACACATATGGCATTTACATTATCACCACTACCATACGCCTACGATGCGTTGGAGCCGCACATCGATGCGCGCACCATGGAAATTCACCACAGCAAGCACCACGCTGCCTACACCAACAATCTCAATGCTGCAATAGCAGGTACTGACCTCGAAAATTTGACAATCGAGGAAATTCTTGTAAAGGGATTTGACAAACCAGCTGTACGCAACAATGGCGGTGGTTTTTACAACCATAACCTCTTCTGGTCTATCATGACTCCAAACGGAGGCGGCGCTCCAACAGGTGCTGTAGCCGAAGCCATCAACGCGGCTTATGGTTCATACGACAAGTTCAAAGAAGAATTCACAAAGGCAGCCACCACCCGCTTTGGATCTGGCTGGGCTTGGCTTTGCGTTCACAAAGGTGGAAAAGTAGAAATTTGTTCTTCTGCCAACCAAGACAATCCGCTCATGCCCGGTATCGGTTGTGGCGGTTTTCCTATCCTCGGTTTGGATGTATGGGAACACGCTTACTACCTCAACTACCAAAACAGAAGACCAGACTATATCGGAGCATTTTATAACGTTATCAATTGGGACGCGGTAAACCGTCTCTTTGAAGCAAACAAATAAATCGAATTCCTGCATGGGAGTGTAGAACATTCGTGGGCTGCACTCCCATCTCTTTTTTATCAGTAAAATATTCATCACGTGTATTGCAACGATCTTTTTTCATACAGCCGTTTTCGCACGCGCGAAGTAAAAATTGGTAGTGTACTGATGGGGGGCGATCAGCCTATTCGTCTTCAAAGCATGACCACCACCGATACCATGGATACCGCAGCCACAGTGGCTCAAAGCATTCGTATGATCGAGGCGGGCTGTGAACTCGTACGCATCACTGCACCAAGTAAAAAGGAAGCTGAAAATTTAGCTGAAATAAAAAAAGAACTGCGTGCACAAGGCTATGACACGCCCCTAGTAGCCGATATTCACTTCACCCCGAATGCAGCAGAAATTGCGGCTGGTATTGTGGAAAAAGTTCGTGTCAATCCGGGCAATTACGCGGATAAGAAGAAATTCGAAGAAATAGAATATACCGACGAAAGCTACCAAGCAGAATTGGAGCGCATTCGCGAGCGTTTCACTCCGCTCGTATTGCTCTGCAAACAAAATGGCACCGCAATGCGCATTGGAACCAATCACGGTTCATTGAGCGATCGCATCTTAAGTCGTTACGGCGACACGCCGCAGGGCATGGTTGAAAGTGCAATGGAATTCTTGAGAATTTGTCGCGACAATGACTTTCACGAAATAGTGATTTCGATGAAAGCTTCAAACCCACAAGTGATGGTGCAAGCTTATCGCCTGCTCGTAGCAGAAATGATAAAGCAAAACATGAGCTATCCGCTCCACTTGGGAGTTACAGAGGCGGGAGATGGCGAAGACGGTCGTATTAAATCTGCCGTTGGTATAGGAACCTTGCTCGAAGACGGCATTGGAGACACGATTCGCGTATCACTCACCGAGGAGCCTGAAGCTGAAATACCCGTGGCACGGATCCTCGCGGAGCGCTATACCCATAGAGCCGAACAGCAGTCTCCCATTGCACCCGTACATTATCCTATTAATCCTTTTGAATACACGAGAAGACACACTTTTCATATTCAAAATTTTGGTGAAAAAAATGTACCTCGCGTCATCGCTGACTACAGCCACAAAAAAGAAATTACCGCTGCTTCCCTCTTTGCCGTAGGGCTCAACTATAGTGTACCACTTGACAAATGGAATCTTACAGACACTGCTGCTGATTATATTTATTGCGGCAAAAATGAAGTGAACTTTGAAATCCCTGGAACCCTCGGACTCATTTTTGATGCCGAAAAATGGGAAGATGTAAAAGACAAACCCCGCTCTTATCCGCTCTATACCTATCCTTCACTACCGAACGATCATTCGGTAATGAGTTTTTTAAAAATAGAAAATAAAGACGTAACCGAACAAACACTCGGTAGTCTCAAAGAACTTAAAAATACGGTTTTCATTATTGAAACATCCAACGCGCATGCTGTCGCTGATATGCGTGCAGGATTTTTCAAATTTATCAATGCCGATATAGAAAATCCCGTTGTCATTTCACGTACATATCCCGCTTTGAATGAGGATCAATTCATGCTCTACGCCCCCACCGATGCAGGAGCCCTTCTCATCGACGGATTAGGCGACGGCATTATGATTCATGCCGAGGGAATATCGCAACAGCGCATCAACAGCACTGCATTCGGTATCTTGCAAGCTACTCGCACTCGTATTTCAAAAACGGAATATATCTCTTGTCCAAGTTGCGGACGTACGCTCTTCGATCTACAGGAAACTACCGCCAAGATTCGTGCACGCACTTCGCATCTCAAAGGAGTAAAGATTGGGATCATGGGTTGCATTGTGAATGGTCCTGGTGAAATGGCTGATGCAGACTATGGTTATGTAGGCACTGGCCCAGGTAAAATCACTTTGTATAAAGAGAAAAACGTAGTGAAAAAGAACGTACCTGAAGAAAATGCTGTTCAG
>JBKCOM010000089.1:0-7507 GCA_046309775.1 Flavobacteriales bacterium | reverse complement strand
ACACTGATATTCTTTTGCATCATCTCTTGATCCAAGCCTGTCATGGATACGGTAATGAAGGCGCCGCCGATGATTTGTTTTAAAAAGAATTTTTTGTCCGAAGGATTCGTTTCAAAAATATTCAAATACCCCGCATCACCCATGGTGGCAAAGGCTTGTCCAAGGTTAAGATTCAAATCTTGCAATATGAAAACAACACATACCACGAGCGCCAACAACATGAAAAATGTTTGCAACGTGTCGGTCCATACAATAGTCTTCACTCCGCCTTTGTAGGTGTAGAGCAAGATCATCAACATGATGATGAATGCGGTAACCGCAAAGGGCACGTGCATGGCTTCACCGCCGATGGTAAAAGTCATTTTGTCCACGATATACACTTGCAATACATTCACCACGATGTAGAGTCGCAAGGTGGCTCCGAGCGTGCGTGATATGATGAAAAACAAGGCACCAGTTTTATACGATGTCATTCCCAACCGCCCTTGGAGGTACGTGTAGATGGAGGTGAGATTGAGGCGGTAATAAAGCGGCAGCAAGACAAAGGCAACGATGAAATACCCGATGAAATAACCGAGCACGACTTGAAAATAGGTGAAGCCCGCCGCTTGCACGGTTCCTGGCACACTCACGAATGTGACGCCAGAAAGGGAGGTGCCCACCATGCCGAAGGCGACCAAATACCACGGTGCACTCTTGTTGGCGGCAAAGAAGGTTTGGTTGGTAGCAGCCTTTCCTGTGATGTATGAAATGCCCAATAACACGAGGAAATAGGCCAATAATATTCCGAGTATGAGTAGTTGCGACATGCGACAAATATAACCTGTCGCGGTCGTTGTATATTTACGCCGTGAATATTCCAAGCAAACTCATCGAAACAGCAGTGGATCAAATGGCTAGCTTGCCGGGTATCGGCAAAAAAACGGCCTTGAGACTGGTGCTCGAAATGCTCCGTCGCAAACCCGAGGAGATTCGCCGCTTCGCGGATGCCTTTGTGGATATGCGCGAACAAATTCACCATTGCAAGGTGTGCCACAACCTCTCCGATGAAGAGACTTGTTCTATCTGCCTCGACACACGCCGCGATCGCACTACGCTTTGTGTAGTGAGCGATATCCGCGATGTGATGGCCATCGAAGGGACAGAACAATACAACGGTCTCTATCACGTGCTAGGCGGCATCATCAGTCCGATGGATGGCGTGAGTCCTAGCGACCTTACGATCGACTCGCTCATCGAACGCGTGAGTGGAGACGAAGTGAAAGAAGTGATCCTCGCCTTGAGCGCTACAATGGAAGGCGAAACAACGTGTTTTTTTATTTACAAAAAACTTGCTCCTTACAATGTAAAAATATCTTCGATCGCTCGTGGCGTGGCCGTGGGCGGCGAACTCGAATACACCGATGAAGTGACGCTCGGTCGCAGCATCGTGTTGCGCACCCCATACGAAGTCTCATTAAAACGATAGATGCGCATGAAAATCTCTATCGTGATTGTCAACTACAACGTTCGCTATTTCCTCGAACAATGCCTCATCAGTGTGGAAAAAGCGATGCATCGCTTTGGACACAACGGCGAGGTGTGGATGGTGGACAACAATTCGGTGGACGGTTCGGTGCAAATGGTGCGTGAACGTTTTCCGAGCGTTAAGGTGATTGCTAATACGGAGAACACTGGCTTTTCGCGCGCGAATAATCAAGCGATGCGCGAGGCAAAAGGAGAATATATCCTTCTCCTCAATCCGGACACGGTGATTGAAGAGGATACCTTGCAAAAAGTAATTGAATTCATGGATGCGCATCCGGATGCAGGCGGATTGGGCGTGAAAATGGTGGATGGCAAAGGAAACTACCTGCCCGAATCCAAGCGTGGACTTACAACACCGGAAACATCCTTTTATAAAATCTTCGGCATCTCTCGTCTCTTCCCGCGTTCGAAGCGATTCAATCGCTACTACCTCGGACATCTCGATGCAGATCAGACGCATGAAATTGAAATCCTCTCCGGAGCATTCATGATGATGCGCAAGTCTGCACTCGACAAAGTGGGACTGTTGGATGAAGCGTTTTTCATGTATGGCGAAGACATCGACCTTTCATGGCGCATCATTCAAGGAGGATATAAAAATTATTATCTGCCCGAAACCACGATCATACACTACAAAGGCGAAAGCACGAAAAAGGGAAGCCTCAATTATGTCTTCGTTTTTTACAATGCGATGATCATTTTTGCGCGCAAACATTTTAGTGGAAATAATGCGAAGCTCTTCGTTTTTTTCATTCAAATAGCCATCTGGCTTCGCGCGTCTGTGGCGGTTTTGAATCGCTTTTTGAAAAAGCTTTTCATGCCCCTCCTCGATGTATCATTTTCACTCGCATCGCTTTTCATTTTAAAAGACATCTACGCATCGATTACAGACAAAGTCTATAGCGACAGTCTGGTGGTGCCTGCCTTCTGTGTGATGACCGCATTGTGGATGTTGGGTACATGGATCAATGGCGGCTACGATAAGCCTTATTTTCCATTAAAAACCATCAAAGGAAATATTGCGGTGAGCGTCATCATTCTCGCGGCCTACTCGCTCTTACCAGAAGACATGCGCTTTTCTCGCGCGATGATCTTAGCAGCCACTGTGATGATGCCTATCATCTTTGTATTGACGCGTGTAGTGCGCAATATCATCGCAGACGGCAAGGCTGGTTGGCGCGTGAAGGAGATGCGCAACTTCGCCATTATCGGTCATGAAGACGAAAGCAAGCGTGTGAAGGCGATTCTCGAACAAACGTATCCGAGCATTGGAGAGGTACACATCATGGCGCCCGCCGCAGAGAATTTGTCGGATGTGATACGTGTATTGAAAATTAACAGTGTCGTTTTTTGTTCCAAGGATATTAGTTCTGCCGCGATCATCAAGAGCATGAGTGAGATGAGTTCGCCTGACTTGGAGTTTAAAATTGCGCCACCGGAAGCTCTTTATATCATTGGTAGCAATAGCATCGACACCAGCGGCGACGTGTATATGCTGGATGTGAATAGCATTGCGCGCACTGATAATGTACGCATCAAACGTGCGTTTGACGTAAGTTTCGGCGTGTTGTGTATAGCAGCATTACCCTTATTGATTTGGATACAAAAAAGACCGATCGGATTTTTTCAAAATATTATTGAAGTAATTATTGGTAAAAAAACGTGGGTTGGTTTTTATCCCGAAGCCAGTTCTAGCGATTTCAAATTACCCCGTTTGAAGCCAGGAGTCCTGCATCCCTTGATGGGCCTACCCGCGGCGTTGATCAACGCAGAGAACATTCGTAAGTTGAATATTGTCTATGCGAAGGATTATAAGTTGTCGGGGGATTTGGGGATAATATTGAAGAACGTGAGGCGATTGGGAGAGTAGAACAGGTCTTTACTCCTACTCCCGTCTCGTTTCTCTATTCATTCTCATTCTCATTGTGATTCTCATTCTAAAAAAGAGTTTCCGGTAATGAGCGCGTTCAGAATATATTCACTCTTGTGATTTAATTAATTGTTCTAATTTTTAAAGTATCAATTTACCGCAAAGATCCCGAGGGGACACGGCGCGGAGGGCGCAAAGTAGCGCAGAGAGGTTTGTCTACAATATGAATGGATAGTTATTATTTTTTTTAAATATCTATTTCTTTGATAGTATATAAAACTAGTCCCCTTTGCGCTAAGCTCCTTTGCGCTGCGTCTCTTTGCGAAACTTGGCGCCCTTGGCGTCTTTGCGTTTAGTTGATACTCTTCGATGTTGAAGATTTGTTGCAATTAAAAGAGTTGTACTAACTCGAATTCGAAAACTTTTTTACCGCAAAGGCGCGGAGGGCGCGGAGAACCGCAGAGAGGTTTGTCTATAATATGGTTGGATAGTTTTTATTTTTTTTTAATATCTATTTCTTTGATAATATATAAAACTAGTCCCCCTTTTCGCTGTCCAAGGAAAACTTTCAGAAAACAAAACGTTCAAAATAGATCATAAATGCAATTTTTAAGTATATTTGCTAGTAATTACCATCTTTATATTTCCATAACATTCATAATGATTGTAAATCCCAACAAAAATATTCACGAAAATAGTGATATTGCGCTAGTAGAGATGATTGGCAATTTTGTGAAGCACACACGAATCGCTCAGCGCAAGACGCAAGATGATTTGGCGACAATAGCAGGTTTAAATCGCTGGACTATAAGCCAAATTGAAAAAGGACAAACCATTAACCTGCGTTCTTTAATTCAAGTCTTGCGTGCTTTGGATCAATTGCAAGTTTTGGAGGTATTTTTAGTGAAAGACGAAATTGGCCCAATAGAATATGCGAAGATGATGCTGCGCAACAAGCCCAAAAAGCGTGTTCGCAAAAGCGCCAAAACCAATGATTCTGAGGAGGAAATCGGATGGTAGATGTTGCAAACATCAATCTGTGGGGCGAGTTCGTGGGTGCCATTCGTTGGCACGAAGATGAGCAATTGGCTTCGTTTCAGTATGACTACAAATTCATCAAAAACAATTGGGAGTTGTCACCTATTAAAATGCCCTTGAGTCAAGGTTCGCGGATCTGGAGATTTCCTGAGTTGCGCTCTGGAAAAATAGATGGCGAAAATACTTTTAAAGGCCTTCCTGGTCTGCTCGCAGACGCCCTTCCCGACCGCTACGGAAATGCCCTCATCAACACGTGGCTCGTCAAAAATAATCGTCCAGAAAATAGCATGAATCCAGTGGAAAAACTTTGCTTCATTGGAACACGTGGAATGGGCGCGTTAGAATTCGAGCCAAGTATCATTAAGTCAAATCACAATACTTCGTCAGTAGAATTGGAGCCGCTAGTAGACGTGGCGAAACGTATTCTACATAAGCGTGACCAATTCCTCACCAAGCTCTCAAAAGACGATGAAAAAGCCATGCTGGATATCCTAAAAATAGGAACATCGGCTGGAGGAGCGAGACCAAAAGCAGTGATTGCACTCAATCCATCCACGGGTGAAGTACGATCAGGACAAACCAACGTACCGAAGGGATTTTCTCATTGGTTGATAAAACTCGACGGCGTCAGCTCTGAACAGTTCGGAAGCAGTAATGGCTGGGGAAGAGTGGAGTACGCCTATTATCTAATGGCAAAAGAGTGTCAAATAGATATGTCGGAATGTCAACTTCTCGAGGAAAATCATAGAGCTCACTTCCTCACCAAACGCTTCGATCGCGACGGGAATATCAAACATCACGTACAATCATTGTGCGCATTGCAACATTATGATTACAATGAAATGCTGAGTTTTAGCTATGAACAACTCTTCCGAACGATGCGGTTGTTGCGCTGTCCCTATGCAGATGCAGAACAAATGTTTAGAAGAATGGTGTTTAATGTCATGGCTAGAAACTGTGACGACCACACGAAGAATTTTTCTTTTATCTTAAAACAAAATGAAGCTTGGAGACTAGCGCCAGCGTTTGACATTTGCTATGCTTATGACGCCGATAACTACTGGGTAAATCAACAAACATTGAGCGTGAATGGCAAGAGGAAAGGCATAAATAAAAAAGATCTCCTTTCAATTGCTAACGACAACTCCATAAAAGAGGGAGAAAAAATTATACAAGAAACTAATGAGGTGGTAAAATCGTGGAAGCACTTCGCCAAACTCGCGAAGGTGAGTCGCTCACTTGAAAATAGAATTTCACAAAATCTCCATTCCCTCTAAGTCCCTCGTTTCTCTATTCATTCTGATTCTCCTTGTGATTCTCATTCTAAAAAAGAGTTTCCAGTAATGTGCGGGTTTAGAATTAAATTACTCTTGTTATTTAATTAATTGTTCTAATTCTCAAAGTATCATTTCACCGCAAAGCCGCAAAGCACGCAAAGTTGCGCAAAGAGGTTTGTCTGAAATTGATGAACAACTCCTATTTCCTATTCCTACTCCTATCCCCTATCCCCTATTTCCTATCCCCTACTCCTACTCCCTACTCCTACTCCCTACTCCCTACTCCTACTCCCCCTTCGCCTTCACCAACGCAGCTTTCACGAAGGATACGAAAAGCGGATGCGGATTCATGACGGTACTCTTGTATTCGGGGTGAAACTGTGCGGCTACGAAGTAAGGGTGATTGTCCAACTCGATGATCTCAACAAGATTGCTGTCAGGATTGATTCCTGTGGCTTTAAATCCCGCCTTCTCATACATCTCTTTATAATCATTGTTGAACTCAAAACGGTGACGGTGACGCTCTTCAATCATGTCTTTGCCGTAGGCTTTGTATGCCTTCGAACCTTTCACCACTTTGCAAGGGTAACTTCCCAAACGCATCGTTCCGCCTTTGTTGACGATGGTCTTCTGTTCGGCCATCAAACAAATCACAGGATGCTGCGTGTATTCTTTCATTTCTGTAGAATGCGCGTCTGTAAGGCCGAGCACATTGCGCGCGAATTCGATGGTAGCGATTTGCATACCCAAACAGATTCCGAAGAAGGGAATATTATTTTCGCGAGCGAATTTAATTGCCTCAATTTTCCCATCGATGCCACGGCTTCCAAAGCCAGGCGCCACAAGGATTCCATCCACTCCATCCAATTTCTCGGCTACATTCTTTGCATAAATTTCTTCACTGTGTACCCACTTGATATCGACATGTGTTTCGTTTGCCGCACCGGCATGATTGAAGGCCTCAGCAATCGATTTGTAGGCATCTTTCAACTCCACATATTTTCCCACCAATGCAATCGTCACATGGCTCTTTGGATTTTTGAAACGAGAAAGGAAGTCTTCCCACTTTTTCAAGTCAGGCTTTTTCTTTGATTTCACTCCAAGTTTTTCCAACACCACTTCATCCAACTTCTCTTCGAGCATGAGCACGGGCACATCATAAATGGTCTCCGCATCGATGCTCTCGATCACCGCGTTGGACGTGACATTACAGAACTTGGCAATTTTATTTCTTATTGCAGAATTCAATTTGTGTTCGGTGCGACAAACGAGAATATCCGGCTGCACACCATTTTCCAAAAGCATTTTCACGCTGTGTTGCGTTGGCTTCGTTTTCAATTCGCCCGCAGCGCTCAAGAAAGGAATGAGCGTAAGATGAATCACGATTACATCCTCATCTTTTTCCCATTTCATCTGACGTACAGCCTCGATGTAAGGTAAAGATTCGATGTCGCCCACAGTGCCACCAATCTCGGTGATTACAAATTCAAAATCATTCTTTGAACCAAGAATTTGAATGCAACGCTTGATTTCATCGGTGATGTGAGGAATGATCTGGACGGTTTTGCCCAAATACTCTCCTCGTCTCTCCTTTTCGATCACGCTTTGATAGATGCGACCAGTCGTGATGTTGTTCGCTTGCGACGTTGGCACGTTGAGAAAACGCTCGTAGTGTCCGAGGTCGAGGTCCGTTTCCGCGCCGTCATCGGTTACAAAACATTCACCGTGCTCGTATGGGTTGAGTGTACCTGGATCCACGTTGATATACGGATCCAATTTTTGGATGGTCACTTTA
>JBKCOM010000088.1:0-16505 GCA_046309775.1 Flavobacteriales bacterium | reverse complement strand
GTAACACACAAAACTAACGCACCCCCCATCCGTGGACAAGCATTGTTAATGAATTGGGGAAAAAAAGAACGAGAACGAGAACAAGAACGAGAACAAGAATGGGAACTGCAATACGGTGCTGAGGGATTTTAGTGATTTTATTCTTTTGTGCTCCCTTATCTTATAGTGGCTATTTTCTATTGTATTGGTAGTGATGAGATATTTTCAAATTCTAATTGAAAATCTGAAAATACTATAAGCACTTCCCAACCAGCTCTTGTTCTAGTTCTAGTTCTAGTTCTTGTTCTAGTTCTCGTTCTAGTTCTACCGCAGTTTTTTCACCGCCGCTATAATGTCCTTCACTCCGAGGCCGTATTTTTCCATGAGTTGATCGGGGGTGCCGCTTTCGCCGAAACTGTCGTTTACGCCTACAAATTCAATCTTTGTGGGGTGATGTTTGGCGAGGGCTTGAGCCACCAATGAACCTAATCCACCATTGATTTGATGTTCTTCGGCTGTTACGACCGCACCTGTTTTCATGGCGCTTTTTACAATCGCTTCTACATCCAGTGGTTTGATAGTGTGTATGTTGATGAGATCTACGCTGATGCCTTCGGCTTCGAGGGCTTTGGCGGCTTCTATCGCTTTCCAGACCATGTGTCCTGTGGCAATCACTGTCACGTCCTTTCCTTCGTGAATGTTCCAAGCCTTTCCGATTTCAAATTTTTGGTCAGGAGCAGTGAAGGTTGGCACTTTAGGTCTTCCGAATCGGAGATAAACAGGGCCGTGATGCGCCGCGATGGCAATCGTAGCGGCTTTGGTTTGATTGAAATCACAAGGGTTGATGACAGTCATATTGGGCAACATCGCCATCATACCGATGTCTTCGAGTATTTGGTGTGTGGCTCCATCTTCGCCGAGCGTGAGGCCGGCGTGTGAAGCGCATATTTTTACATTCTTGTCGCTGTAAGCAATGCTTTGACGAATCTGGTCATATACGCGGCCAGTAGAAAAATTTGCAAATGTGCCCGTGAAGGGAATGTATCCGCCGATGGTAAGTCCTGCAGCAACGCCCATCATATTGGCCTCCGCAATACCTACTTGGAAGAAGCGTTCAGGAAAATCTTTTTTGAAAGCGTCCATTTTGAGAGAACCGATCAAATCCGCGCAAAGTCCTACCACCTTGGGGTTGGATTTGCCTAATTCGTGGAGGCCTTCTCCGAAGCCTGAGCGTGTATCGTTTGAACCGAGTATTTGAAAATCTAACATGTCGTGGTGATGATTAAGGATTAATAGTCTCCAAGTGTTTCTTCAAGTTGTCCGAGAGCACTTGCCAATTCGGCGTCATTGGGCGCTACGCCGTGCCATTTGTGTGTGCCTTCCATAAAGTCGACACCCTTGCCCATTGAAGTGGTCATAAGGATCATCACAGGCTTTCCTTTGCCAGTAAGACCTTTGGCTTTATCGAGACCAGCTACCACTTCAGACATATTATTTCCGTCCATCTCCATCACATCCCAACCGAATGCTTCCCACTTGGCGCGGAGGTTTCCGAGACTCATTACCTTTTCTGTAGGACCATCGATTTGTTGACCGTTTACATCGATCGCGCTGATGATATTGTCAATCTTGTGGTGTGAAGCGTACATGGCCGCTTCCCAGATTTGACCCTCTTGCAACTCGCCGTCTCCGTGGAGAGTGTACACGAGGTGAGGATCGTTGTTCAATTTTTTAGCTTGTGCTGCACCAAGCGCCACGCTGAGGCCCTGACCGAGGCTGCCGCTTGCCACGCGAATGCCTTCAAGACCTTCGTGTGTAGTGGGGTGACCTTGAAGACGTGAGTTGATTTTTCTAAATGTCGCCAATTCAGCAACTGGAAAATATCCTTTGCGTGAAAGCACGCTATACCAAACGGGAGAAATGTGGCCATTGCTCAAGAAGAACAAGTCTTCACCAATTCCATCCATATTCCACTTTTCGGGTTGGATGCGTAGGGTGTTGAAATATAGGGCTACAAAGTAATCAGTACAACCGAGGCTACCGCCTGGGTGACCGCTATTGACGGCGTGTACCATTCGAACGATATCTCTTCTTACTTGAGAAGCAACGCGTTCGAGTTCTTGGATTTGCGACATTTGGTTAATGGCTAAAATTTGTGCCCGCAAATGTACCGCTTTGAATAAGGGGTTGGTTTTATTGTTGGAATATTGTGGAAATCTATTTCATCAATTCTGAATTCTGAATTCTGAATTCCGAATTCTGAATTCCGAATCCCGAATCCCGAATCCGAATTTTGATTATATTTGATTCAATATGAAAGTTCTCACCGGTAATAGACCATTGTCCATTTTTCTAGCCTTTTTATTAATGGTAATAATTTCCTCTTGTTCAAAGGAAAAGAAGGTAGCTCAAACGGAGGAGTTGTTGAGTGGGGTGGCTATTAAAAAATCGGTTTTTAGAATAGGAAAGTATGATCTTCAATTCAAGCCTACGATCGTTCAAAATGCCATGCCTACTATGGATGGACAGGCGCGAAAGGATTATATGATTTTGATATTGCAGGAACTAAATGGTGCAAATATTCAATCGGTGTTCGGAATGACGCACGTTGAACTTGATTATGGTTTGAAGAAAGATAAAATAGCCTTGACCGAAATTCATGATTTCGGTATGGATAGCCCAACGCTAGAGGCGGTGTTAAGAGAGTGGGATTTTAATTCACCCATTAAAAAAGTAACCGTCTATTTGGTAGATATTCCATCTGGTAATGAATATAGCATCACGGTTGATACGCCGGCGACAACAGTCGCCTATTGATTTGTGATTTTTTAGTTTTTTTATTTTAACCTAAAGTTAAAATAGGGAATTGTTTTTGTAACTTCGAATTGAAATTTTAAAACCTTATTCTTATGAAAGTTAAATCTTTACTCGTAATCAGTTTAGCTCTCAGCGTATGCTTCGCGGATGCTCAATCAAAGACTTCTCCTCTCAGTTCGACTTCTGGTTCAAAAGAGCGGGTAGATAATTATTCAAAGAATAGCAATAGGACTTCCTCTGGCAGATCGAGCAAGACCAGTAGGCTCAATCAGAACGAGCGTTCATCCAGACCGGATCACGTAGGTTATCAAGGGGCAGATCGTCCAACACCTTCTCCTTACGATAAACCTTCAAATTATAAATCTCCAGAAAACCAACCAGCACAAATAGAGACGCCGAAATTGGATCAGGGTTTTGTAAATCTCCCTTTCAACTTCGATCGTTGCAATACCTTGAGAGGAATGAATGGTGCATATTTGTTTCAATCTGTTTATTTGCCACGTACTGTTTTAATTTGGGATTTTGTTGCTAGATGGCGCAATTGTGATAGAGACTATGCAATGAGTGCTATGGTTCCAGCAAGTTTTGATATCATCAACGAGTCTTCTGATACGCTTTACGTGCTTTATAATTCTTCTGATAGATCATTTTTTACCGACTTCGATCGACAACTTTTGGGCAATCCCATGGCTAGCAATATGCAGCTCATTGAGCCGCTAAAATCAGTAAGCATTAGAATGATTGGTCAGTCCTTCGGAGCGTCGATATATAGAAAAAGGGTAGACGGTACATTTGAATTGGTGAATCAGCGCGTTTCTCGCCCGCAACAAGGAACTGTGGTGTTGAGAATTGGATAATCTAATTGATAGTTTTTTTTGCAATTTCAATATTTTGTTGGATATAAAAACTTGAATGATATGAAGCTTTTAATTAGTTCATTGATTTTATCGGTGGCGTTCTCGATGAATGCTCTAGCTCAAATAGAAGGGCTTGACAATTACATGACGAGGAAAGCTCAAAGGAGAGAAATACCAAGTTCGCGGTATCTTGGAACTACCTTGTTCATTGAAAATTCCAACTCCGATACTTTATTTTTCCTTTTAAAATGCAACTATGGCGGTAGCATAAATAATGTTGACCGCTTGCAGCCATATCAAGGACAGCTTGAAGTTAGAAGAGGTAATTTAAGGCCCAATAGAACAGAGCAAATTGACCAAGCTTCCGAATCCTTTGATTTGACCATTTTTAAATTGGACGCAAATGGCCAGATGGTAATTGTAAAGAGAATTATCATGAATTCACGTCAGAATCAATTCCGAGTGAAAGTCTAACTTAAACGAAATAGAAATGAAAAATATAGTATACACTTTATTATTAATAACAGTTTTTGCTACAGAATCCACAGCTCAAAGACTATTGGGTGATCGTCGGCTAAATGCTAGAGGTAGCAATACATTAGAACTAATCAATGTTTCCGATGAAACTATAGTAGTCGAATTTATCAATAATTCAATGGCCTTTGATGGTCGGAGAAATCGCAAAGCCTCTGACAATACGCGATTATTCCAAATGGATCGTAAGTTAGCGCCGAGTCAATCGGCTTTGGTAGATTTTACGACACAGTGGTTCAGCCTGAGGCTCTACAAATTTGACGAAAAGGGGCAGAGGTACGTCTATAAAGAATTTTCAAGTACCTTCCAAAGCGGCTATTGTACGCTGCGATTAGAATAATACCTATCTTTGCCGCCCGAATAAATTAAGGTATGGCACTAAAATGCGGCATTGTTGGTCTTCCCAACGTAGGTAAATCAACCCTTTTCAACTGTTTGAGCAACGCGAAAGCGCAGGCAGCAAACTTCCCATTCTGTACTATTGAACCTAACGTTGGAACGATTACCGTTCCAGACGAGCGTTTGACTGCACTCGCAGATTTGATAAATCCGCAGCGCATCGTACCTACAACTATCGAAATCGTTGATATCGCTGGATTGGTAAAGGGTGCAAGTAAGGGCGAAGGTCTCGGTAATAAATTCTTAGCAAATATCCGTGAGACAGACGCTATCATTCACGTATTGCGTTGTTTTGACGATCCAAACGTGGTACACGTTGATGGCAGCGTGGATCCGGTTCGTGATAAAGAAATCATTGACATAGAATTGCAATTGAAAGACCTCGAGTCGGTAGATCAGCGCATCGCTAAGGTGCAGCGCGCCGCCAACTCAGGCGATTCAGCAGCGAAGAAGATATATGACTACCTCATGCGCATTAAAAAGGCGCTTGAAAGTGGAAAGTCAGCCCGCACAGTGCCACACGATAATGAAGAAGAGGAGAAGCTGAACCAAGAGTTGCAATTGCTCACGGCCAAGCCCGTGCTTTATCTCTGCAACGTAGAGGAGTCTTCGGTGGCGACAGGCAATGCCCACGTAGAAAAAGTTAGAGTGGCTGTTAAAGATGAAAACGCAGAGGTCATTGTTATTGGTGCGGCGATTGAATCGGATATTGCAGAGCTAGAGACATTCGAAGAAAGACAAATGTTCCTCGCGGATTTGGGGCTGGATGAGCCCGGAGTTTCTAAATTGATCAAAGCAGCTTACCGTTTGCTCAACCTTCAAACATACTTTACAGCAGGTGAGAAGGAAGTGCGCGCTTGGACTATTCACAAGGGCGATACAGCGCCTCAAGCGGCCGGCGTGATCCACACAGATTTTGAAAAAGGATTTATCCGTGCGGAGGTGATCAAGTTCAATGATTTTGTAAACTTCAAGTCAGAGGCTGCTGTGAAAGAAGCAGGTAAATTGTCGGTAGAAGGAAAGGAATATATCGTCCAAGACGGTGATGTAATGCACTTCCGCTTCAATGTATAAGGAGATGCGCGCAGTCGCCTTGTTCATTCTTATTCTTTTCTTCAATTCTTGCACTCAAATCGCAAAGCCAAAAGAGTCGCTCGATTTGAGTAAGATTGATGAGCTCATGAAATCTCAGGAAAAGGCTTGGAATAGCGGAGATTTGGAAGCTTTCATGGAGCCTTATTGGAATTCAGATTCTCTAATTTTTATAGGAAAAAGAGGCCCCACTTACGGTTGGAAACAGACATTGGAGAATTACAAAAAATCATATCCCAATAAGGAAGCAATGGGTACTTTGCAGTTTACCAATTTGCAAATCGAAGCGCTCGGAGAAGAACGTGCGCTGGTGATAGGCAAGTGGGAATTATTTAGAACTGCCGATACACTTAGCGGACATTATTCTTTAATTTGGGCAGTGAAGAATGGATCTTTGAAAATCATAGCTGACCATTCGAGTTAATATGGATTTCGCCGCACCCCTTACGCTTATCATTGCAGCTGCTACAGCAATCATTTCTTATCAAGCGTTCAATAATTACTCATTGTTTCAAAAATTACTCTTCAACCCTTGGAGCGTAAAAAACAGAAACGAATACTATCGTGTACTTTCTCATACCCTCGTGCACAGTGATTTCACGCACTTGGCTTTTAACATGATTACGTTTTATTCCTTCGGTTCTTTTCTCGAACAGTATTTTAATAACCTTTGGGGCCAACAAAAAGGAATCGTTCTTTTTTTGGTTTTGTATATAGGAGGCGCCATTGTGGCGTCTTTGCCAGCATTGAGAAAACACAGTGATAATTCATCCTACAACGCAGTGGGAGCTTCAGGTGCGGTGAGTGCAGTGATGATGGCTTTTATGATCATGTTTCCAATGGCGCGGTTAAGTTTCTTTTTCATCATTCCAATGCCCGCCTACCTTGGGGTATTAGTATTTTTTGTGATGGAACATTTTCTACAAAAGCGAGGCGGCACCAATATCGCTCACGATGCCCACATCTACGGTGCTTTAGCAGGTATTCTCTTCGTGGTTTTATTAGACATCGACTATCTTATCAGATTTTTTACTCAAATTCGCGAGAGTTGGTTTGGTTAAAATTTCATCCTTCTAATCTATCTTTGTACCATGGATGAAGAGCAGTTAAATCGATTGAGAGCGCGTCTCAACGAGATCCACCGTTGGCCCAGTAAATACATGTTCAAGTTTGTTTTGCCTTCCGACGAAGAGCGAATCTCGAAGCTAAAACTCATTTTTGGGGAAAGCGCCGAATTTAAAAAACGACTTAGCAGCAACGGAAATTATACGAGTGTCACCATCTATGAAATGATGCTCAGCGCGGATGATATCTTCGATCGGTATCGTCAGGCGGGAACTATTCCGGGAATTATTAGTTTATAGATAATGAGTACATTAGAAACGATAAAGAATGCACTGCTCATTTCCCTTTTGTTAATGCTCATTTATGTGCTTTACAAGAGAATGTTGAGGGTGCTTGGCAAGGATAATATTCAAAGTAAATATCCTGCTATTGGCAATGCACTCGAGTGGAGCGGCGATATCGCTAAAGTGAAGGTGGATCTGAAGAAGGAAACTTATCTGATCATTGAGATTTTCACAAAAGAAGGCACTTTGGTGCAATCCGTTGCTGAAGGAGAATATCCGATTGGCGAACACACTTTTGAATTTAGCCGCCAAAATTTAAGTCCAGGGAAATATTTTTACAAAGTCACGAGCTCTTACCAAGAAAGCTCGCAGTATTTCGATGTTGATTGATGAAGTCATTACGAATAGTATTTATGGGCACGCCAGAGTTTGCAGTTGCGTCACTTGATGCACTGGTAAACTCTGAACATCAAGTGGTGGGTGTTGTTACTGTTGCAGACAAACCCGCGGGCCGCGGGCAGCAGCTCAGCACCAGCGCTGTTAAAGATTATGCCGTTCGCCATGAGCTTAGATTGATGCAGCCCGTCAAATTGAAGGATGAGGCTTTTGTAGAAGAGCTCAAGTCGTTGAATGCAGATTTGTTTGTAGTAGTCGCATTTAGGATGCTACCCGAACTCGTTTGGACAATGCCTCCGCTTGGAACGATCAATCTTCATGGCAGTTTATTGCCCAAATATCGAGGCGCAGCTCCCATTAATTGGGCGGTCATCAATGGAGAAATGGAAACGGGCGTTACCACTTTTTTCCTTCGCCATGAAATTGATACAGGTAGCGTTATCCAGCAAACAGCGATTCCCATCTACGAAGAAGATAATGCCGGTGCAGTTCATGATCGAATGATGATTATCGGCGCACAAACACTCAAAGAAACCGTAGACCTCATCGCTCAAGGCAAGGCGACGCCCATCTCACAAGATGACATGATTGCAGCAGGTTCTCAAGTGCTGCACGCTCCCAAAATCTTCAAAGAAGATTGCAAAATAGATTGGTCTTTGTCCGTAAATCAGATTCACAACAAGGTGCGTGGTCTTTCTCCCTATCCTGCTGCGTGGACTGTGCTCGGTGACAAAACGGCTAAGATTTTTTCTGGAAAAAAGATAGAGGAGTCACACTCAAATCCAGTCGGATCTTTGCAAAGTGATGGTAAAAAGTATCTGAACATTGCTTGCAGTGATGGCTATTACAGCATCACAGAACTTCAATACGAGGGAAAGAAAAGAATGGGAGTAGAGGAGTTCTTGCGCGGTTGGCGCATGCCTGTTTAGAAATTAAGTCCCAATCTCAAATTGATGCGTCGGCCTGTTAAGTAGGTTGGAATACCATACTGTCTGCCATTCACGTCTTCAATCCATTGATAATTGATGGTGTTGTTTACCCCGAGTAAATTGAATACTTCCAAGGCGATGACGCCGCTGTCTATGTTGCGATTCAACCAATTGTCTTTTTTCTTTTTTACAAAAAGATCTCTTGAAAAACCGATATCCGTTCTGAAATAGGATTTGGTTCTAAACACATCTTGATAGCGGTCGCGTGTAGGCGGGCCATAAGGAACTCCCGTTCCAAAGAATAAACTCAACAATACTTTGTATTCTTTTTTACGAGGCATCTCGTCGAGGAACAATAGCGAAACGCTGAAGCGTTGGTCGCTAGGACGCGGGATATAACCAGGGAAAGTGATCGTGCTGTCAACGGCGACATTATTAGCAGTGAATCCCGGACGAATAATTTCTCCATCAGAGTTGAAGCGCGTCACCACAAAGTCGTTATTCAAATCTTCTTCTGTTTTGAGATACGACATACGCAACCATGACTGCACGCCATCAATGAATTCACCGTTGAGCATGAGGTCAGCTCCGTATGCATAGCCTTTGGCGATGTTTTCGGCAAAGTAGCGCTGACGCACATTTTCCAATTCGTATGGAATGAGGTTGTCTAGTTTTTTGTAATAAGCCTCGGCAATCATTTTTATGGGGCGGCCCCACGCTTGGAAAATGTAATCTGCACCTAGGATAAAGTGAATGCTGCGCTGCGCGCGAATATCAGGATTGACAGTGCCGTCAAAACCCCGCATCTCGCGATAGAACGGCGGTTGATAATAATAGCCAACGCTTGCACTGAATACAATGTCTTTTCGCACAGTGTCTTGATCGCCAGTTTCTTTATTACGTCTGATTTGATTCCAAAAAGGATTGTATGAAAACTTCGCCCTCGGGCTCACGACAAGCTGATTATTGTAAGACCAGTGGTTTGCACGAACACCAATGGTAGCATTGATGATAGAGCTTGAATCACTTTTGATTGTGTAATTATCTTGAATAAAAGCACTCGTCCGTGTGGAGGTGATATCGCTATTAGCTCGTATCAAATCTTGAATGGCTATATTCTGAGAAAGCTGCAATTGAGGAAATGTATAACCTATTGAGTCGGGTGGACGTGGTGCGGCATACCCAGCAGAATCAATGATACTCCATTCTGAAAGCTGATCTTGAATGCTTTCTACTTGCACATCCGCACCCCATTGAACATAGTGACGAGTGCGATCGAATTCTTTATATCCTCTATGTGTAAAACTAAAAACAGTAGCTTCTAAGTCATTACGAGCATGGTCTAAAAATGCACCAACACCGCGATTGGCGAGCACCTCACCAAATTCATCATCACCTAGATCACGTTCCAATTCGTCCAGTCGATAAGCTCCTAGTATATCGAAGTATTCGTTTTCATAGGTTCTAAATGCACTAACTGTAAATCTCAACTGCGACATTTCAGAAGGATTGTAGCGGGTAGAGAATGCTCCAAAAAAAGTTTCAAATTCTGTGCGCTCTTGTCCTTCAAAGAATACCGTAAGTCTTAGTGCTTCATTGATTGTTCCTACATCAGTCTCGCGCGTATTGGGGATGAAGTTATATTGATTGCGCGAGTAGTTTCCTAAAAAGCTGAATTCCCAAGGACCGTATTTTCCACCGGGACGATATGTGAGATAACTCTGTAAGTCTGTATATCTTGGATCGTATTCAGCATCCACATCCAAAGAGTTGAGCAAATACGTGTTGCGCTTATATCGAACGCCTGTGTTGTGTGTAAACTTTTCGTTTTTGGAAATTCCCTGCACCGTAAGGTTCGCTCCGAGGAGACTTGCCATTGTTCGAACGCTAAACGAATCCGGGCGGGAATAACGAATGTCGAGCACAGAACTCATTTTATCTCCATACTTCGCGTCAAAACCACCAGCGCTGAAGTTGATACTTTCCACCATGTCGGCGTTCGGAAAGCTCAAACCTTCTTGTTCGCCCGCTCTCACCAAAAAAGGACGATATACTTGGATGTCGTTTACATAAACAAGGTTTTCATCAAAGCTACCACCGCGAACGCTATAGCTTGAACTAAGCTCGGAGCTGAAGTTTACAGGAGCTTGCAAAAGAAAGCCTTCGATGCCACCCTGCGGATTTGGAAGAGGCACAGGAAGTCTTGGATTGATGCGGATTACAGATACGGGTCGTTTTGATTCTTGGATAATGACAGGATCGCGCTCAAGGGTTGGATTGAAAGTGACCGTCACATATTTTTCTTCAAAAGCCTCTACTTTGAATGTCTTTTCTTGTTCAACGCCGGGGAATTTGAAAACAATGATTACGTCTTGGTTTGCGGGTATTGTAATCTTGAAGCCACCTTCGGCATCTGTATTGACAAAATTCTTGGGATTCTTTTTTTCGAATAATAGCACTGAAGGCACGGCTTGCTTGTCAGGATCCACCACCTTTCCGGTGAGAATGCCCGTCTGAGTAAGGCCGCATAGTGGTAACAACAGCAAAAAGAAGAGGAGGCGTAAAATCATACAGAGGCCAAAAATAGCCCCGAACGATGAAACTACATGAATATTTTAGAAATCTACCGCTTTTTTCGGCGCATCGACTGCATGAATTGGCTCCAGGCAGCAGGGCTCAACACATTACCTCCAGACTTGAATCCACCGCTGTAGCGGGCATCAAGGGTCGACATAGCGTTTTGTGCGGCTTGATCATTAAAGTCGGCCAGACCATCATAACTGTAAGATGCTGTTCCTCTTCTGAAAGCGAAGTAGTTATCGCCGGGAAGGTCTAATGAAAGAATTTCTTGACGTAATTTATGTGGCGCAGGGTAGGGCAATACATATACCGTGGACAATGTAGTGGTGTCTGCCTCCATCCATTGCACTAGGGATATTTGAGATTCGGTAGAGTTTTGCGGAACCACAAAGACACTGGGTTTTAACCCAAGACATCTAAAGTTGAGCGTATCTCCAGCCATCACGGGGAGGGTAAAGTAGCCATTGAGATCGCTGAAGGTGCCGCGCATATCTTTAGATCGGAAGATTCCTACAAATTGCGCTGGGTACAAAGAATCTGAGGCTAGCACCACTCCCGAAACCTGCACCACACGAGGCGCAGGCGCTGATGTTTCGGTTTGACAGTAGCTCGTAGCTATTGCCAAACAAAAAAATATGGTTATGATGCCTTTCATCGTTGTCAAATATAAGAGGAAATACCTTCTAGGTTTGTATTGAGACGCCACAAGGGCGATTGAGTTACTTTTTTTTAACGAATGTCATTAAAAATATACAATTTCGAGACATTTGAGAATGAATCTATATCGTAAGTTGCGTCAAAATATATACGAATGGAAAATCATTATTACAACGCAAAAGACTTAAAGAAATTCGGGAACATTTCAGAATGGGATAAGCCATTGGCTGACAAATTCTTTTCTTGGTACGGAGAAGTGTTTGAAGAAGGTGCGCTCACTGCTCGTGAAAAAGCAATTGTTGCGCTTGCTGTGGCTCATGCCGTGCAATGTCCTTATTGCATTGATGCGTATGCTACCGATTGTTTACAAAAAGGAGTCAACAACGAACAGATGATGGAAGCGGTGCATGTGGCTGCGGCTATCAAAGGTGGCGCTGCCTTGGTTCACGGCGTTCAGATGATGAATAAAGTAGAAAAATTGTCGATGTAATGACATTACAAACGAAGTCACTTAAAGCAAAAGAAAGTATGTGGGCGAATCCAACCAAACAGTTGGAATTCCTCGCTGCTGGAGCTTTTCAGGATGGTCAATTGCCTACGTTTGCACAGAAACTTCATTCCATCGGTCGTGCTCCTTTGAAGCCGTCAAACCTTGAAATTTTTCAGGTAAATCTCGGCAAAATGTGCAATCAGGTATGTGCGCACTGCCACGTTGATGCGGGACCCGATAGAAAAGAAATCATGACGCAAGAAACGATGGATATTATTCTTTCGAAAATTGCTGCGAGTGGAGCGCATACATTAGATTTAACTGGAGGTGCGCCCGAGATGAATCCACACTTTCGTTGGTTTGTTGAGGAGGCTTCCAAACTAGGTGTCAAGGATTTTATCGTTCGATGCAATTTAACCATCATTCTTGCGAATAAAAAATACCATGACTTGCCTGAGTTCTTTGCGAAACATAATGTTCACGTAGTGTCTTCATTGCCTTATTACAAGCCAGAAAAAACAGACAAGCAAAGAGGCGAGGGGGTGTTTTCAAAATCCATTGAGGCGCTGAAAATGCTCAATGCAGTTGGTTATGGAAGGCCAGATACCAATTTGAAATTGGATCTTGTTTACAACCCGTCCGGTGCTTTTTTGCCCTCTGATCAAGCGGGACTAGAGCGCGATTTTAAAAAGAGTCTCTTTGAAGAACATGGTATTATCTTCAATAGCTTGTTTGCAATCACGAATATTCCCATATCTCGCTTTCTAGATTACCTTGTAGCCTCTGACAATTATGAAGACTACATGGACTTGTTGGTGTCCTCATTTAATCCAGCGGCAGTAGATGGCGTGATGTGCCGCAATACGCTTAGCGTCGGTTGGGACGGGCAATTGTACGATTGCGATTTCAATCAAATGTTGGATTTATCATTGCAACAAGGTATTGGTCATATTTCCAATTTTGATTTGAATACGTGGAATAATAGAAATATCATTGTATCACAACATTGTTACGGCTGCACGGCAGGAGCGGGCAGCAGTTGCCAAGGAACAGTAGCATGACCAATAACATATCGAAATATTTATCGCTTGTGCTTTTGTTGCTCGTCACAGCCACGAGTTGCGGGCAAAAGACTTTCAAAGAAATGGCCGATGAAATGGCTGCTAATAAAGCTCCGATCGTACAATTCGATGCCATCGACTCGAATGTGGTATTGCTCGATTGCAGGGCACGCGAAGAATATGAAGTGTCTCATATCCCCGGTGCGATTTGGGTGGGCGATGAGATCAAAGCTGTAGAGAGTTTTGATAAAAATAAAAAATACATCGTTTATTGCAGCGTCGGTTATCGCAGTGGAGTCTATGCTAAAAAAATGAATCAAAAAGGGTTTAACGCTTTCAATCTTTGGGGTGGTATTTTTCATTTTATAAATTCTGGTAAAAAAGTGGAAGATTCAAATGGCCCGACAGATAGAGTGCATCCGTACAATGAAAAATGGGGGCAATGGTTGACGAAAGGAGTAAAATCTTATGAGTGAACCGTTGGTAGTGGTCATGGCCAAGGCGCCTGAATTGGGCAAGGTAAAAACACGTTTGGCTATTACGTTGGGAAACGATGAGACCTTGAAGATCTATGAATTCTTACTTCATCTTACGCTTCAAAATGTTGATGAATCGGGTTTTTCCCATCGCATCTATTGGACAACGCGACCGAATGATCATTCGGGAGAGATTTTTTTACAAGTTGAAGGAGATTTGGGTGAAAAAATGAAGGCAGCTTTTGAAGATTCATTTGCCGATCATTCTCCCGTTATCATGATTGGAACCGACTGTCCTGAGGTGACGCCTGAAGTCTTGAGTGCAGCGGTAAACGCATTACAAGAAGTCGATTGTGTCTTTGGTCCCGCAAATGATGGCGGTTATTATCTCATTGGAATGAAAACTTTTTCTTCAGAAGTTTTAGATGGAATAGCATGGAGTACTGAAAAGGTATTGCAACAAAGTTTGGAGATTTGCGAGAAGAATGGATTGAAGTACCGACTTTTGGAGACGCTTACAGACGTTGACGAAGAAAAGGATTGGATAGAATATATCAATAAAGAAAATAGTTTATGGAAGAAATTTTAGAAGCCGTTGAATGGCTACAATCAAGAGGAATAGATAACGCCGAAGTCGGCATTATCCTCGGCACAGGCCTCGATGGCTTGGCCAAACAAATCGAAGTAGAAAAGGAATTTAACTATTCCGTGATTCCGAATTTCCCGTTATCAACAGTGGAATTTCATTTTGGAAAATTATTGTTTGGGAATCTTGGTGGTAAAAAAGTAATCGCTTGCCAAGGCCGTTTTCATTACTACGAAGGCTATAGTATGCAACAAGTAGTGATGCCTGTGCGTGTGATGAAAATGCTAGGAGTAAAATATGTACTGCTCAGCAATGCCGCAGGCGCGGTGAATTTGGATTTCAAAAAAGGCGAGTTGATGTTGCTCGATGATCATATCAATTTGCAATCGGAGAATCCATTGCGAGGCATGAATCTCGACGAACTCGGTCCTCGATTCCCGGACATGAGCGCGCCGTATAGCAAATTGCTCAACAGTCGTCTTGAAGAAATTGCATCAGAAAAAAATATCAAGTTGAATAAAGGTGTTTACGCCAGTGTGCAAGGTCCCAACCTCGAGACACGCGCGGAATATCGGATGCTCAAAATACTGGGTGCTGACGCGGTAGGTATGAGTACTGTTCCAGAAGTAATCGCATGCAATCACATGTCGCTACCTTGTTGTTGCATCAGCGTCCTCACCGACGAGTGCGACCCCGAACATCTAGCACCCGTGGACATCAGCGAGATCATCGCCACCGCCAAAAAAGCAGAAGTATTACTCACGTCGCTTTATTGCGATTTGATAAAATCGTTGTAGAATGAGGGAATTTGGAATTTGGAGATTGGAATTTGGAGATTGGAATTTGGAGATTGGAAGAATGGGAGATTGGAATTTGGAGATTGGAAGAATGGGAGATTGGAATTTGGAGATTGGAAGATTGGAAATTTGAATCTAGTTTCTTGGATGTAAATATACCTCTCTGCGCAACTTTGCGTTCTCCGCGCCGTGTCCCTTTGGGACCTTTGCGTTTAGTTGATGCTTTTCGATTTCGAAGATTTGTAACAACAAAAGACTTGTGTAAACCTCGAATTCGAAAACTTTTTTTACCGCAGAGGCGCAAAGGGCGCAAAGTTCCGCAGAGGATGGCGGCTGGAGAAAGGAATGATAAACTCTCTTTTTTTACTTAAAGTATGAATCTAGTTTCTTGGATGTAAATATACCTCTTTGCGCAACTTTGCGTTCTCCGCGCCTTTGCGTTTAGTTGATGCTTTTCGATTTCGAAGATTTGTAACAAATAAAAGGCTTGTGTAAACCTTGATATCGCTAACTTCAGACGCCATAAATGGCGTATCTACTTGGCTTCCCCTGTTCTTTGTCCCCAATAATCCCTTGTTCTTATGTTCTTTGTTCCTTTTCTAGTGCAGCTCCCCAGCAATCCGGAACGTATTACAGTGCGCTTCGACGATGATGCGGATGTCTTCGCTGTAGCCGCCGCCCATTGAACAGCAGACGGGAATGTTGTGGCGGCGCGCGGTTTCGAGAACGAATTCATCGCGCTTCTTGCAGCCTTCCAAACTTACTTTCAACCTTCCCAATTTGTCCGTTTCCAATATATCAACGCCGCATTGATAAAAGATAAAATCAGGCTGCACGGTGTCGATGAGGGCGGGCAAATGTTGATATAACAACTCAAGATATGCTTCGTCGCGGATGCCATCGGGCAAGGGGATGTCGAGATCGCTTTTTTCCTTATGCAGGGGATAATTATTTCCACCATGCATCGAAAATGTAAATACGCGAGGATCATTCTCAAAAATCGATGCGGTGCCATTCCCTTGATGGACGTCCAAATCGACGACGAGAATTTTATTTCTTAATTTTTTTTCTAATAAATAAAGTGCCGAAATCGCTATGTCATTGAGCAAACAAAATCCTTCGCCTCGATCGCGATAGGCATGATGGGTGCCACCGGCTACATTGAAGCCGATGCCATTTTCAATCGCGGCCAAACTCATGTCTAGCGTACCTTGCATGATGATGAATTCACGTTCCACCAATTGAGCACTCAATGGAAATCCGGTCTTTCGTTCTTCTTGCTTTGTTAATGCTAGATTTTGAAGTTTGCGCACGTACTCTACATCATGTGCGAGCAGCGCTGTTGCTTCATCCATTTTTTTTGGTGAAAAAAAATTGGCTTCGCTAAAACTGCCTTCATGTATAAGCTGTCCGGGTATGAGTTCATACTTCAACATCGGAAACCGATGTCCCTCAGGAAGGGGATGACAATAGATGGGGTCGAAGGCGATTTTAATCATACGTCGG
>JBKCOM010000087.1:0-6477 GCA_046309775.1 Flavobacteriales bacterium | reverse complement strand
TATTTGAATGGATTGAAATATGGTATAATAAAAACAGGAGACACGGTACATTGGACTACTTGACAATCGAAGAGTTCGAAGAATTAACGAAAATCAAAAATGCAGCTTAACTTTTTGTCCGGTTTTTTGTTGCAGGTTCATTCTGTTTATTGTTGTAACTAAATTGTATTTCTGCGAAGCCTTGAGTTTCGAGACCTGAACCTTCCCATTTTTCGATTTTTTTCGCTTGTCTTCCGAAAAAAATATCGAATAAATACGTGTTTCTTCGAAACGTTTCAAATGCTTTTTTCTCAGCTTCTTTAAGTCTGCCGGTCTTAAAAAGAATAATTGTCCACTCAAACAAAAAGTCAGGGTATCCACTGTCGCCTGGGAAGTTTTTGTTGAACCAGTTAAAATACCGAAGTCCGCCTGTAAAGTCGTTAAGTTCTATGTATAGTTGTGGTGGAAAGTAACGCAGTCCTTGTCCATCGTGATATTGTCCGCCCCATCGTTTTTTATCCGCTGCAAGAGCAGCTTTAACTTTTTTGATTTTACTTTTTATCCGTTCTTGTTGTTTCGGTGTCATTGTCCATTGTTTAATAGGTCGCCTTAACATTACACATAACGTCAGACCTGATAGCTATTGGGTCTGAAAAAACATCCAGTCTTATGTTTATTATTCATAGGATAAAAATAGGGGATTTTTCTCTCCGTAGCAACGTCAAACAAGGAAAGTTTGAAAACGTCAAAGCGCCGCTGAAAGACCGTGTCAGAAAACAAAAAAGAAAGTCCGTTCAAGAACGAAAAGTATACAACCCGAGTGTTTGTTCGGTTTGTAAAAAAGAGGGCATGGTGAGAATATTGGATTTTGACTTTAGAGGACCACCAGCAACAATACTCCAAACTCTCTCCAAGCAAACTAAAAAAGTAAATGAAAACACCGATCCAAAAAGACTGCCTAGAGGGCGGTTTGGCACAGCTCTGACTAAACCGAAACTGATCTAATCCTCTCATCTTTCTTCTCGAGAAAATCACTCAGAGAATATGTCTTAAAATCGACAACTCCATATTTGCATGACCGGTTCTCCCATGGGGACAGGCGTACAACTCTTCGGCAAGCTCAGGGCGGCGCAGAGGATTCATCGCGTGCCTTTCAGGTGGCGACGCAGCATTAACTGTTTTCAGCTGCCCTTCTGTCCCCATTACATAAAAAAATCAATTTTGTTTTGGCTGACTTCTAAAAGAAAAGAATCATAAGTTGTTGTAATTAAATTCGGAAGATTTGCTTCTGACTTTAATAAGTTTATGAGTCTATATCTATCTATTAGGACAACGTCATATATGTCTAATGGATTAGACCAATTTAGTGATTCGTCACGTAAGTGTCGAGGCACAAAATGGTATGTCAAATAACCATTTTCAAACTGTATGTATTTATTCCATTTCGAACTGTGAGCGTCAAATTCTTTACTAATCCAGTCAGTTCCACAAGCACATTGCCCAAAAAAAGTTGGTTGAGAAAATTGATTGTCTGGGAAATTGAAAACTCCAACCCAATCCAACCCGCCATCTCCAACATTATGAATACCTGCATTTTCTTCTGTGAAATTTGTTCGTGGAGTTACATGAAGCAAATTACACAATTCAATCACTTTGTCGTAGAACTTACCAGTTATTGAAGGCAATAGATTTTCTCCAGAACCTGAACCAAAAAATATATTTTGTGTGTCAATTGGAGTTAGCTTTTTGAATGCTGGGCCACACAACTCTTCAAAATGATGTCCTAGTTTGTTAAGGCCACTTTTGGTAGCAAGTCTTAAAAGGGATGAACAAAGCAAAATAGCGTATAGTGTTTGACTTGTCGTTAGGTTTTCTTTTAATGTTATGTCATTATTTGTAATACTAAAAGGATAGTCGTCACCAAAATTTAATTGCCTTGCTTTAAGTAAGTTGAAATACGAATTTATTTTTGATGATATTTTATCTCTAAAGGCTGAATTAACGTCAGTTTCGTCAATAACTTCGTCTTCAATCATATATTCTGTTGAAGATAATGCACCAATGAGTTCATTAATTTCATCTTCTTCTGCAACATCCTCAATTGCAACCGATGGGTTGTTAGAATTCTCATCTAATAACCTATCTGTTATTTGCTCCTCACTAATTTTGCCTTCTTGTGAAATTAAACAGAAGAATTCAATATGGTCTGCCCAATGATTAGGTTCGGAATTTAGCTTGGGCAAACTAAGGTCTAAATATTTTAAGTATGCCATAGCCGTTATATTTTTTCTTTTTCTCTTATTTTTTTTGTGATTGTCCGGCTAATAAGTTCGGCAGAGTCTATAATTTCATCGGCAACTTTTTTATCATTCTTATCTGGATTAGAACTTCTGTGAACTATTTTTTGGGCTTCAACTAAATTTTGCAGAGCTTTTGTAAGATACAATCTGATATTTTCATCAGCTAAATCAGTGAGTTCTGCCGCCTCTTTTAAATTTTTCTCTCCACTAATGAATGATTCTCTTGCTTCGATATTTTGAATTACTTTATTTAAAACTCTTAAATTTCTATTGTCACCAATTCTTGTCTTTCCATTTGAAAGTTTTTGATAAAGCCATTCCGTTACTTCTTTTAATCTTTCTAGGCTTACATTTTCAAAAGGAGTTTCAGACTCCATGTCAATTCCCATAAATTCGGCAATTGCTGAATGCATTGTTATAGCATCGGTAATTAATGAAAGGTCAAAATTTTCTTCATCAAGGTCAGGTATATTGTAATACTTTCTACTTTGAATAATTTCGAAAGCCTTATATCCTGTAAGAAGCCTTCTGACATAAGGGGCTTTGCTTCCAATCTCTTTTGCTAAGTCCTTGTAAACCGAAATGTTTTTAATTGGTTTCTGTTGATATAGATGATTTAAATACCTTGCTTTTGAAATTACGGGCCACTGCTTTACGCCTGTAACATGCCTAAACGCTAAATAATTCTCTACTTCACTTCTTTCTTTTACAATATAAACCCAAAGTTTTTCAGGAATATTGCTTTTAGCTTTTGCCTCATTTGACAAACTTTCAACCGCTTTTGGGCTTATTGCTGCTAATCCTGGATTGGCAAGTAATTTAATTGCAGCTAATCTCCGGTTTCCTTCAATAACAATGTAGGTTTGATCATCAGGAATAACAATTATTGGTTCTCCTGAAAAGAATCCGTTTTCAGAAATTGAGGCCATTAAATCAATTAAAGTTGCATCAGAAAGCATCCAGTTTAAAACGTCTTTATCCTCTGCTCCTTTTAATCTTTCAGGCAGTCTTGGATTGATATGGTCTAACTTCAAATTTTGAATATCAACCTCAATAAATTTTGCGTCTGCTTTCATCTATTTTTATAATAATTTTCATTGCAAATATACCTGAAAATGTCATGAATTAATTTAAAAAAAACTGTTGATTTTTGGTCTGTCTGTTCAATGCCGCACTGTCGTCATAGGGTTGCCGATAATCGAGTCACGCAAGGGAATTTCACCCCTGCGTTCTCACAAAACCGTACTTGAAGGTCTCCCTTCATGCGGCTTTTGTTGTTCAGTCACTAATGTAGTAAAAACTAGTGATGAACCATTGCCTAATGTAGAAAAAGTGTAGGTATAACCTTGATCTTTTCAGGTAGTCAATTCAAACTTGTGCATAGGTAATGGCCCTTTGTCCAAAAACCTTCATGACTTAGGGCCTAGAGAAGCATTTACCAAACTAAAATTGATCTAACAAAATGTCAGCATAGTGCCAAAGCAAAACGACTCCGGACTAAGTCTTGAAGTCGGCATATTCATTTTTACCCAACCTGTTCAATACAACACATACTTCATCATTCGTACCGAATGGACGCGACGAAGGCTTATCTTTTAGCAGTCGTAATTTTACGGTCAGTATCGTCTTCTATATTTTTTTACACCTAATACATGTCTATTTATTCCTTTAATAACATCATCCATTGATTTAGCGTTGTCAAGCCAATATGGGGTGTAACTTTCAAAGTCGTAAGTCATTTTAGTGAGTTCATCAATGTCTAGCAATTTGATTGGTTTTCCTTTACAAAATTCTTTGGTCGCAGCGCTAAAGCCTGAAGGTGCTGCCAAAAAGGCTTCATCCGCTCCTTGTGCAGTCATGGTTCCATATAAATCTCTCGCTGCATTTGGTCCTAAAACCTTTTTATAAGTCTTACACTGAACAACGTATTTCTTGCCATCCTTTTCTAAATATAGGTCAACACCGTGATCGCCAGTTGCACTTGTCGTCCAAACTTCATAACCCTTGTCCAAAAACAAGTCGCCGACCGCTTCCTCAAAGTCTGTGGGAGTAAGTGACAACCAATATTGCCATGTAGCTCTGCGTAATACTCTTTCATATAAGTCGTTCTTTCTTTTATAATCTCCCATTGCAGAATTATATGTGTTGTTATTACTGTTAATGGTAGTAATAATTGCGTCTTTTGTTTTTTCAAAAATGAAGTCTTTGATTTCACTTTTGAATATAGCCTTAAAAAGAAAAGGAACTATGCCCCAAGAAAGTATTGCTGATGCGATTAAAACCAAAGCTATAAACCCAAATTTTGTCTCAGTCGTCTGTATGAGAATAATACCCGTTGCTGAGAGTAGTCCAAAGGTTAGCCACAAATAGAGGTTGAATTTCTTTTCGCATTGCGATTTAAAATCTCTCAAAGTCTTGACTTTTTGTTCGTCTAGGTCAAACTCGTCTAACTTCGGTTTAATTGGTTTTTCAAATTTTTCGTTTGTCTCCATTCAAGTTGTGTTCTTTAATTATTACTGCTAATCCAGTCACGCAAGGGAATTTGACCCCTGCGTTCTCACAAAACCGTACTTATGGGGCTCCCTTCATGAGGCTTTTCTTGTTCAGTCACTAATGTAGTAAAAACTACCGATGAACCATTGCCCAATGTCGAAAAAGTAAAAGAGATGCCTTGTACTTTTCTTGTAGCCTTCTTGCTTGCTTCTCCCAAAGTGCCTCTTATTTCCTTATCGCTCACCACAAAAGAATATTCATTCTGATGCAGCATTAGGTGATTTGCTAGACTCCTCCTATCTGGCGTCTTCGGAAGGCCTATCAGTTTCTTACTACCGGTGAGTCGACCATCCTGTTCGCTCGCGCTTCGCACTCATGATTCTGAAAGTTCAAAATGTCTTCCATCTTTTGTACAGCATTGACTACTGCTTCGCAGCAGTCTTTCAAGACACACACGGTTTGCAGCTACTAGCAGTTGGCGACTTCCGGCACTACTTTTCAAATATATTCCTGAACCTTCTTCTAGCACACATCTTCATCAAACTACTGAACCGCCAATTGCTGGTAGGTGCCGTTAGCTGCTGAGCATCTCTTGCTTCTCTTCTTCATATTTGTCAAATGCGTGATTCGTTTCACTAATTAATTTGATTATGTCCATTAAAGATTCAGCCCTGAATTGCCAATAATGTTGCTTGAGTCCGTCTTTGTTAAAGTCTAACTTTACATATGTAAAGCCGTCCTCATTCACATGATTCCAATCTGCATGCACAACCGCATTGCGCAAAGTTCCACATTTTCTTAAGTCCTGAATCAATGTATTAAAAGAAGGAAGGTCTCTACCAAACCCCAATTCCATTGATCTAATCATCCTGTAAAATAAGTCTACCTTCGCTGAATAAGATAATTTATGAATAATAATTGCACCGGGTTCATCCGTTCTGTCACTAACACTTTCGCATATTGCGTGGTCTAAAGTTTGTTCTAATGAATTAAAGAAGTGAACAATATATCCAATCAAAGGAGCTGTCTCATCTAAAAATTCTTCACTGTCCTTTTCAAGATCATGATTCTCATTAAGATATTGTCCTAATTCTTTTGCTACTTTTTTCATATCTATTGGTCAATTTGCCTTGCCACTAGCTATTTCATACCCGCACCTCCAGGTGCGGGTAGCTGCCTTAAAAGTACACATTCTAATTAAATGTCCAATTAATCTATTTCGGGCTTAGTTATTCGAATTCAGTGTTCTTTAGCCTTGAACAGTTTATGTGGGGGGGCGTTGCTCTTAAGGTCGGTACGCCAAAGGTATTTCGCTTTTTGTGAGCGCTTATGCGTATTTCTACGTGTCGAAGATCCCTTTTTGAAATGAATAATAAAAATAAATTCCCTCCCCCAGACCGTGGCGGCTGCGCTAGGGAACTTTGGAGGCTGGAATTTGGAAGCTGGAGTTTGGAATTTGGAGGGATTGGAGCCCAGATAGCGATCATGAGGAGTTTGGAGATTAGAATTCAATACTCTCACCTCACCTCTCTATTCATTCTGTTTCTGATTGTGATTGTGATTCTTAAAAAGAACAATGAACAAGGAGGAAAAGAACAGGGAATATAAATCCGCTTTCAGAAGTCCGAATTCCGAATCGAGCATGACTCGGCCCGCAAGCTCTTTTTAGAATCAGAATCACAATCAGAATGAGAATGAATTGAGA
>JBKCOM010000086.1:0-18030 GCA_046309775.1 Flavobacteriales bacterium | reverse complement strand
TCGGGCCTTTTGTAAGGGGTTATGTAATGTTATTCGTATATTATCACTACTCGCCACGATGCTTTTGATTATAAAAAATATGTTTACACCACATCTGTTGGTGCATCATATCGTGTTTATAAAAGCAAAACTTTATCATGGATTATTTTTCGTGGGGCAAAGATATAGCATTGAAACTAACAGACAAGTTAAAAAAATATTAAAGAACAGGAACGAGAACAAGAACGAGAACGGGAACGGGAACGGGAATTTGGAAATTGGAAATTGGAAGTTAGAAGTTGGAGTTTGGAATTGCGAATTCCGAATTCCGAATTGCGAATTCCGAATTTCCCTGGACTAGTTTGCTATGAGATTTTTGAGGTCGTTCTCCCCTATCCACTTGTCGGCAAGGATATCATATTTACCAATCATATAAACCATGGTGCCGGCAACATACCCTATTTGATTTTTCACATTCTGCTCGATGTCGTTTGAATCGAATAAGAAATAACGTTCACCAGACCTTTTAAGAAAGTCTACCACTCTATTCTGTGCGGTGGCATTGGACTTTTTG
The DNA here is from genome assembly GCA_046309775.1 of Flavobacteriales bacterium. Classification (GTDB taxonomy): domain Bacteria; phylum Bacteroidota; class Bacteroidia; order Flavobacteriales_D; family Sanyastnellaceae; genus JAIXWP01. Next base: position 17,477 of record JBKCOM010000086.1, on the reverse strand, counting down.
TCGGTGATTATAATATAATACAAGTTAGCTCCTGCGGGTTGATTGTTGGGTAGAAGAAAATTTGAAGGAAACAAACTTCCTGGTTCGATAGTGGTTAAGGCTGGCAAAATATTTTGTGTAATATTTTTTTCAGAATCTTTTACGATGCTATCACCGATGATGGTTTTTATCATTTCAAGGTTTTTAGAAAACACCCCGGCATCATAAAACGCAATTGCCAAGGAGTGTTTCACAGCGGAACTTGTATCACTGCAAGAAGTGACAGAAGCATAAAACTGCCCCGCATTTCCCTCCTTGCTTCGTTTGATGGCTAATTTTTTAAACATGCCATCCGCGTAGGGTGAGGAGAGCAAAAATTCATTCATACAAAAGTCATTGCCACCGCAGTCAGATTCAAACAGTACAAGATTGATGACTTGATTAGCCAGTTTCGCTTCTTTATTGGCATTATATTTTGCTCGAATTGCTTCTACTTTTTCGCATGAAATAGAATCATTGGCAGATGCTTTCATGTACTCATATAGGAAATTATAAAAGTGAGCATTCTCGCGCGACTCCACAATATCAATGCTCTTATCGAGATTGCTGGGATCGGCCACTACCTTGACATTTTCATTAGAGAGAATAAGATCAATTACCATCTCACTAGAGACAAAGCGATAAATGCCATTGGGCGTGCCCTTTGGAATGAAGAAAGCAGCGCTGTCGTTTTTTATCGGAATAGAGTCGAGCAAGAGTTGACGAGACCCTGAACAAGCATAAATCAATAGATTATTCGACTTGGTATTCTTGAGATGAAATGATACGATGGGATCGGTATTTCGAGGTTCCCTTTTGGTGGTCTCGCAGGCTATTGCAGAAAGCAGAATAGCAATGAATATGAATAAACTTGGTTGTTTCATTATAATTAAATCTATTGGCTCTTCCCTACTTTAATAAAAAATAAAAACCTCCAATAGGAGGTTTTTATTTGAAATAATATTCTTTTATCGCATTATTCTCCAGTGATACGAAGGCGATATGTTGTGATAAACAAACCAGCCCTAAGATCGTAGTCAACTGTAGCCACTTTAGTAATACCAGCCTTTTGAGCGCATGAAGCTACGCTCAAATCCCATGGCTTAAGACGAATATTCAAGAAAGCTTTGTAAACAGTTTCACTTTCCTTTGCGCCTTTATTTCCTGTAGCAGTTGTATAACCAGGAAGACTGCAAGATGCCATAGACACTGCTACAGCAAGTATGAAGATAATTTTTTTCATGTTCTTATTATTTAGCTGTAACGATTAACTCTCTTTTTTGGAAGATGATGAAGCTTGTTACTTTCACATCTACAGTAGCGATTGGGCCAGTAATGCCGCCATTCTCAGCAGCCTCTTTCACACTAAAATTAGAGTTTAAAGGAATTCCAAGAAATACTCCTGTAGTTGAAACACCACGCTTTGATCCAAGTTCTGCATCTGATACAGCAACTGTCATAGTGGTTGAACAAGATGCACCAAAAAGCATAATGCTTGTCAGGATAGCGAATATTGAGATTTTTTTCATTGTAGTTCTAATTTAATTTGAATATTAGTTGCCGTAAGCTTTAGTTACAGTCCATGGAATAATGAACAGTTTCGTTGTTCTTTCCCATGCACCGATAGTGGTGATTCCACCATTTTGTGCAGCAGCTTTCACAGAGCCATCCTTTCCTACAAAAGGACCAACTTTAGAAACTCCAGTCTTAGTTCCAATTGGCTGGCCAGTCAATTGGACATTATGACTAATTACGCAAGAAGAAAGGCTTCCTACAGCAACTAATCCAATGAAGATTAATTTTTTCATAAATAAAAGGTTTTTGTTTAGGCGGCGAATATAATCCTATTCTTATAAACAAAAATGTAATTCGTTTTAATATTGATAATTATGGGCAATAACCATAATGACAATCCCAGAAAACGTTGATTTTCCAAGTTCTATTGATTTCACTTTTACCCAAAAAAAAAGACGTCCAATTAGACGTCTATTTCTCCTGTGACACCGTAGGGAGTCGAACCCCAAACCTTCTGATCCGTAGTCAGATGCTCTATCCAATTGAGCTACGGTGCCATCGCGTAAAGCGGGCGCAAATATACAGATTTTTTTGAAAATCCCTATTTTTTGTACAATTTCAACTCACTAAAGTCAAAATCAGGGTTTTCTACGATGATTCTCAACTCATTCACCTTACCCTCAGCATCCTGAACAAATGTGGCCGTGCCTGAGGGAAGCATCATCTGCGTGGTCCACTCCAACGTAAAGGTCTCGTATTGCCAGTGCACCAATCGGCCTTTAAACAAGGCCGTGGGCTTGAAATCAATGCTGTAATTCCCATTCTCATACTTGACCTCCACTTCGCCATACATATCGGAGGCATACACGCCCGCATAGGCTTCGGGTGCAAGACCAGGCTTGCTATTAGCATTACGCATGGCATCGCGTTCTGCAGCATGAACTGCATCCTCCAATTTATTCTTTGCTTCCATTTCTTTAAAAATAGCAGGCCAATCGCGAGCAGGAGTCACTTTTAAAAATGCATCCAAGATGCTAAAACTGAGATAGGTCGAGAGTCCATTGATGTTATTGGTCAAAATGACGAACCCAAAGTTTTTCCCCGGAACCATCATCGTTTTCGATATCATACCATCATATCCGCCTCCATGGCTCACCACCTTTTCACCTCCATATTCCATCAACTCCCAACCTAAACCATAACTATTGAAATGGCGCGTGGGCATATTTTCTCGTTGCCATTTGCTCACATTCTTTGGGGTAATATTCTCCCACATCTCCCATGTGCGCGCCTCCGACCAATACTTCTTTCCATCCAAAGTTCCTTTGCCCAATTGAAGTCGAATCCACTGTACTACGTCTGTAGTTGAAGCATTGATACTTCCGGCAGGACCTATATTATCCCAATCCACATAATCGATGGGCGTATTGACACCTTTCACTTCGTTGTGCGGCGCAGCAATGTCCTGCCCGCGTTTGAACTGTTTGATCGAAGTATTCGCAAAAGGCATATTGAGTGGTGTGAAAAAACGCTCTTTGATAAAGTCATCCCATGACTGCCCAGTAACCGCAGGGATAATTTCACCGGCCGCCAAGAACATGATATTCGAATACCCATAGGTTTCTCTGAATCCATACACTGGTTCTAAATACTTTGCACGGCGAATCACCTCTTCGCGAGAATGCGTGGTGCCATACCATATCAAATCGCCTGAAAATGTAGCCAACCCGGTGCGATGGCAAAGCAAATCGCGAATGGTCATTTCTTCGCTCACAAAAGGACTGTACAATTGAAAATAGGGCAAATATTTGCGCACTTTGTCTGTCCATTTGATTTTGCCTTCGTCCACCAAAATAGCGAGCGCGGCGGCAGTGAATGCTTTTGTATTACTTGCAATAGCGAAAGAAGTGTTCGGCGTGACAGCCTCACCCGTCTTTGTATTTTTTACCCCATAGCCTTTATTAAAAATCACTTGATCGTCTTTGACAATCGCAATAGCCATTCCTGGCACATTGAAATCTTTCAAAGCCTTTTCAAAAGTCGCATCTAACTTGGTGAGAATGGCTTTGTCCGCCTTGGATTGTGCAGACAGACTTATTGTAAAAACTACAAAAAGGGATAAAAAGAAATAACGCATTACAAATGAATTTGACCTCAAATGTAATGCGCTATTTGATTTTATCTAACCCTAATTCCTCAAAGCATCTCATTCGCCAAATTGGCCAACTCGCTACGCTCGCCTTTTTCGAGCGTCACGTGACAGTAGAGCTCCTGCCCTTTCAATCGTTCGATGACGAATGAAAGACCATTGCTTTGTTCGTCGAGATACGGTGTATCTATTTGTCGAACGTCACCGGTGAGGATAATCTTCGTGTTTTCTCCCGCACGTGTGATGATGGTTTTCACTTCATGTGGCGTGAGATTTTGTGCTTCATCGACAATCATAATGCAATTGCTCAAGCTGCGACCGCGAATGAATGCAAGAGGACAAATGGTAATCTTTCCCGCAGCTTGCATTTCATCAATCGCTTTGCGTTTTTTCTCATTTTCACCAAATTGATTTTTGATAAAATTGAGATTGTCCCAAAGCGGCTGCATGTATGGATTCACCTTCTCTTCTGCATCACCCGGCAAGAAACCTATTTCCTTATTTGAAAGCGGTACGATAGGGCGCGCCAAGAAAAGTTGATCGTATGTATTCTTTAATTCAAGAGAACCCGCCAATGCCAATAACGTCTTACCAGTACCAGCAACACCGCTGATGGTAACCAATTTTATTTCGGGGTTCAGGATCGCGTGCATAGCAAATGCTTGTTCGGCATTCTTAGGCTTGATGCCATAAGCATAGACCTTATCTACGCGTTGCAATGACTTTTCCTTACCATTATAAAAAGCGAGGGCGGATGACTGACCATTTTTTAGAATATAAAAATGATTGCTCATCTTCTCCTTACCCAGCATGGTGAGTTTTTTTGATTCACCGTCTTGATACAGTTTGCGAATGAATTCGCTTTCCACATCTTCGACAAGCGACATACCGCTGTACATCATCATGCTGTCTTTTACCTTGCCTGTTTTATAATCTTCGGCCGGTAAATCGAGCGCCTTTGCTTTGAGGCGAAGGTTGATATCTTTTGTGACCATTACTACTCTAGCCTTCTTCTCCTCTATTGTGAGTTGAAGAGCAGCGTTGAGTATTTTATGATCATTCTTTTTTACATCAAAGATGCGTTCTGCATTGGAAGGCAGTTCATCACTGGTGTTGAGAATGATTTTGAGTTTACCCCCAGAACCATTGTTGAGCGGAATCCATTGTTGGAGGGAATGATTTTCTGAGAGGCGATCGATGATGCGGATGCATTCTCGCGCTTCAAAATTTTTAATATCATTTCCTACTTTGAATTTGTCGAGCTCTTCTAGGACAGTGATGGGGATGGCGACGTAGTTGTCTTCGAAACTGTTGATCGAATTGTGATCATGGAGAAGAACAGAGGTGTCTAGCACATAAATCTTCTTGGCTTTACTTCGCGGTGCTGGCATACGCACAATGTAATTAGGTGTATATAAATTTTCCCTTGTCGGCATTTCTCCGTTGAGAAACTACCTTCATTGACGTGAACGAATATATACCGCGAAATAGTCTATTTCACTTCTACAAAAGTATGAGTTATTAACTATAAAGGGTGAGTTTGTGATGTAAAGCCTATGTGAGCGCTATGTTAATCCAAGCACTTGTTTAGATCACTAATGATCTCTTCCTTATTCATATCCTGTCCTATAAATACAATTTCATTCAGGCGATCTCCAAATTGAGGATGCCATCGGCTTTCTATAAACTCCCTATTTTCTAAAAAAGAAGTATATTGAATGCGCTCACCAAAAGGCATGCTTGCCCACCAAACGCCTGCCTTATCGATGCGAGACGATCCGCCAGCTTGGGAGAAATTCACGGCCTCATCTGGTTTATTCTTTAACCAAAAAAGTCCTTTCGCTCGAATAATTGTTTGAGGATACTTTTCTCTAAGGTAATCCCACAAACGCTTTTGATTGAATGGGCGATGTTCGCGATACACAAATGATGAAATACCGTACTCTTCCGTTTCTGGAGTATGATGCTCCATTGTAAGTTCACGCTTCCAGCCCGCATTTTCCTGAGCTTTCTCAAAATCAAAACGTCCTGTATTGACCACATTCTTCAAGTCTACTTTCCCAAACTCGGAAGTGATAATGTTCGCTTCGGGATTTAATTTTTTCAAGGCGGCTCTGATCATCCCCACCGTATCAGCATCCACCAAATCTGTTTTGTTAAGTATAATTACATCAGCAAATTCGATTTGATCCGTGAGGAGATTCACGATCGTTCGGTCATCCCCTTCCATGTTGGTAAGTTGACGATCCTCCAAACGTTCGGCACTGCCAAAATCTTTCATAAAATTGAAACAATCCACCACGGTGACCATTGTATCGATATAGCTAAATCTGGAAAGGTCAATGCCACTTTCTTCATTCACGAAAGAAAAAGTCTGAGCTACGGGTACGGGCTCGCTGATACCAGTACTTTCGATGAGTAAATAATCAAATCGTCCTTCCTTGGCAAGACGTTCTACCTCAATCATCAAATCTTCACGGAGTGTGCAGCAAATGCATCCATTGCTCATTTCCACTAGTTTTTCCTCTGTCCTCGAAAGTACATTTTGATCATTTACGAGACGAGCATCGACATTTACCTCACTCATGTCGTTAACAATCACGGCCACTTTTAGACCTGCCTTATTATGAAGAACATGATTGAGCAGAGTCGTTTTTCCCGCCCCAAGAAAGCCACTTAAGACTGTTACTGGTAATTTTTTCATTGTATCCTTATTGCAACAATGTTGCAATTATACAAAAAATAATGAGAGACGGCTTTGGATTCGGAATTCACAATTCGGAATTCGGAATTCCAATCTCCAAATTCCAATTTCCAATTTCCAAATTCCAAATTCCCGTTATTATCTTCGCGTCATGGGAAGGAATACCGAAGCTAAATTGAGTATTATTGAATTGATTGCATCGTCGGAGGTGGCGCTATCTCACGCCGACATCCAGCAATCACTTAATGGGCTTTGTGATCGCGTAACGATTTATCGGGTGCTGGATCGACTTGTAGATGAAGGAAAGATTCACAAAGTATTAGATACCGATGGCGTAGCAAAATACGCCTCATGCCATGCCTGCGAAGCTGGACATCATCATGATGCACATGCACATTTTAGTTGTGTGGTTTGCAAATCCGTAACCTGTCTCGAAAAGGTAACTCCACAAATCACGCTTCCTAGAAAGTACCAAGTACAAGACATCCACCTCACCATTTCTGGTGTTTGTCCCGATTGCAAATGAATTTATAGGAGAAAAGAAGAATAATGAATTCAATTGTGATTCCTGAGGCTTAATTTTCTCTTTTAATAAAACTTCCTTTCCAAATGACAACGCCTTCTTTTAGCACTTGAACATGATAGCTTCCAACATGAAGCTTGGAAATGTCAATACTGTTGTATCCATTTATAGAAGTCATCTCAGACACATTTTGACCAAGACTATTAAACACTGCGACCTCAATGGATTCTCGATCCAATAGTTGCTGCTCAAAATAAATAGTTGTTGAAGAGGGATTCGGATAAATCAAAAATCTCTCATCAATAGTACTAGAGTCTTCGAGTGATAATGGAATTTGATACTCATAACAACCCAAATCCATCGAGAAATCGGAAGCATATCTTATATTTCCATCTAAATCAAAAATTGGAGCATTGTTCAAAACCCCGGCATCTATTGCTATACTAGAGGCTTGAAGGCGAAAGTTTGCCTCATCAGGTATGGAAGAAGCGAATACAAAGTCTGGTAAACCAGTAAGCGAATTGGTACCATAGGGATCTGCCATCTCCGGATTTTCTACCCATAAATTATTCAGAATCACCAAAGATTCAGCATCAAACGTATCTAAAGGAGGTATACCGTTTGCCGGCCAAGAAATATTGTTTATAAACTCAACATTACTTGAAGAGTAGGCTGTAAGCTCACCATCTGAAATAGCGGGAGATTGATTGTTTTTATAGCAAGTATTGTTCACTACAATAACATTATCTGAAAGATAACAATGAATACCGCGCCCTCCATTGTCATAAATCAAGTTATTCGCGATATACGTGGTCCCCAGATAGACTCCTAGTGTTGAATTGCTCTGAGTGTTTCGTCCATCATCGACAATTATTCCGTTGCCATCTGTAATACTGCCAACAGCAAAAAATGGGATATAATTCTCATTTCGAAAACAGATGTTGTCAATTACTAAATTTCTAATCCCGGAAGATAAATCTGAATTCCAACATTGATAAAGAGAGATACCACTGTTTCCATAGGGTGCATACCATGCACATTCTGAAACTGTGTTCTTTTCAATTCTCAAATAATCGCCACCGTAGGTATAAATTCCAGCACCGCCACATTTACTTATATTACATCTTCGGACCGTAAAATGATGTGGCTTATTTGAATCATTTCCATATTCTGCTGTGCAACCAATGCCATTGCCTGATGTTGATGGATTATTTAAATTCTCTTGTTCGGACAATGCATAATCTAGTGTAATTGAATCATTATTTCCTATGATTGTGAAGCCCTCAACCACAATATAATCAGCTCCTTGAATTTGAATACCCGACCAATTGTTAGAGCCTAACTGAATAGTGGGAATATGCCCCGGATAATTCTTATAAACTATCCATTGCGATTCATTGCCTGAATTATAAATGTTCAAGACATTGCTAGCCTCGCTCATATTGGTATAGACTCCGTTCATAGCAAAAACAGTGTCACCAGGAACAGTGAGATTGGCAGCATGTTGCAAAGTTTGAAATGGCGACACTATTGACAAGCCATTATTTACATCACTTCCCGAATTACTAACGTAGTAATTGATGGCCAGTGAATGAATCCACCCTACCGTCATAAATACAACAAATAGAAATTTAGCATATCTCATACCCATCAATGAATTCGTTAATAAAAACAAGAACTATTATAATGCAATATAGTCATTTTATGCACTCAAGGCTTTCAAATAATTATATCCCGATTGTTCTCGTTTTTAGTTTTGCATTATCTGATTCAAAAAAGCTTTTACCGTAGTGGGTTTGCGGCCTAGTAGATTCTCTAAATCACTTCCGACTTCCTCTAACTCCCCTTGTGCTTGGGCAATCGCAAAACCTGCTGTTAGTCCAATGATACCGTCTGGCACTCCAAATCCTTTTAATGTGCTTGAAAATTCTTCCACCGTGGGTGAAATATATTTCATGTCCTTCTTAGAAATATCGCCGAGTATTTGCGCTACTTCATGATAAGAGAAAGATTCACTATTGGTAAATCTGTATACTTTTCCCACATGATTATCGCTTACAAAAATATTCGCAGTTGCCTCAGCCATTTCGGATCTTAAGGCCGCTGCAACCCGTCCACTTCCTGCAGGCAAATAAATAATTCCGACATCCAAAACGTTCTCGCCCATAAATACTGGCACAAAATCCATATAAAGTGTATTCTTTAAAATCGTATAGTCCATTCCACTTTCTCTCAGCCAATTTTCAGTTTTAAGATGAGACTCAGCTACCATCCATAACGGAGATGACTCAGTTTCATTCTTTCCTAAAAAACTCGTATACACTACATGTTTAACACCCGCTTCCTTCGCGGCATTCACAACGTTTTGATGTTGAATAGAACGATTCTCAATTTCACTTCCAGAAATAAAAAGAAGTTTCTCTGCACCTGAAAAAGCACTTACTAAAGAAGCATAATTGTTATAATCACCCATTCTACTTTGTACTCCTTTTGCTTTCAAATCGCTCGCCTTTTCATCATCCCTGACCATACCGATGATTTGCGAAGGCGCTATTCCTTTCTTCAAAAGAAAATCAATAGTCGCCTTTCCGAAATGTCCTGCTGCTCCTGTTACTAGTATCATTTTTTTACTTTTTAAAAAATTATTATTACTTTTGTTACGCAAAGTAACTAAAGATAGTTCATTAATGTAACCAGTTACCTTAATGTAACTGGCTAAAAAGTGGTAACAAAATGGTAACTAAAACTGCAATTGATAGAGAATTTCAATGTCCAGTAACGCAACTTCTGCAGCTCATTGGCGGCAAGTGGAAGCCTGTGATATTGTATTGCCTCCGATCAGACAAGCGTCGATTTGGTGAAATATCCGCGCGCATTCCCAATTTATCTCGAAAAGTATTGACCGACCAACTGAAAGAATTGGAAGCAGACGGACTTATAAAACGCAAGCAATACAAGGAGATTCCACCGCGTGTGGAATATGAGCTAACGGAGCTTGGAAAAAGCCTCGGCCCCGTTCTTCGTGCAATGGAAAAGTGGGGAACGAAGTATCTTTTGGAGGGTTAGGAGGAAATGAAATACTTTTTATAGGCCATGCGTAATGCTTATTTAGAATATCGTCTTGTCCATGGCAAGGAATATAGCCTATCAATAATTTTATTCTCACTTGAAGTTGTTAACTCTCAAGTTAGAATTAATGTATTTAATCTTCTTTTTTGGAATCTCCAATTCAGTTGCAATTTTACTCCATTGACTCACTCCATCAACAACTTCTTTTAAAATATCATTTGCTTTTTTGATTCCAAATGTTTTGGCAAATTCTTGCAAATCTTGCTTCGTGAAATTATCATATTTGCCATTTATTGATGATTGATGCACGCCAGTCCAATTTCCAGTTGGACTATATGAAAAACAAATATCGTAGGCTGGTGTAATTTTCCATTTTCCCTCTTCGTCCATCATAAACGAAAAATTCTTTACATGATCATCATGATTTCTAGCGACCACATTGAATAACATTCGTCTATACTGCTGTTCGAATTGATTATAGGGAAGCTGAAGCCTTTTCATTGTTCTAAATAACACTTCATAGGAACTGGCTTTGGGAATTTTATAGTCAATACCCGTTAAAGAACCGAAAGTCTGCATGTGGATTTTTTTGCCATCATCCGTTCTGTCAAACCGTTTTGTTAGAAAATGAAATCTATTATTTTCTTCATGCAAAACGCTTTCAGAGATTTCAATTCCAGCCTCCTTCGCCAACTTGTAGTAAGCAAATTCCACTTTCCCCATACCTTCTCCTTCGCCTAGGCTTTGTTCATTTGCTCCATCTATTTTTAACAACCAGTATGAATAGCCTTGGGGTTGAATAATGTCACCTGGTCTAATTTCTTGGATTTTACCTTTCTGGTCTTTTCTAATAGCGATTAAAGCTTTTGCTCTTGCGCCGCCAACCGATGTGCCAATTCTAAGTATATCTATTAAGCTGTCTTTATCTAAGTCGTTATAAGAAATTCCCTCTTTGTTCTGCAAAACGATCTTGGCCACTTCCAATAATTGTTCAACATTTACTCTGTAGTCGGCGTTTTGCTTATGGTTGATGGGTGCAAACTCCAATGCTCCCATGCCTCTTTGTCCAACAAAGGTTAAGCGATCCACTGGATTAATATCATCTAAGGATAAGCTATTTTGTTTTAACCAAGCCTTCATCATAACATTACCAAAGTAATCCGGTAAAGAGTCAGACAACAAATATGGCAAATCATGAAAATTCTTATGATCTCTTGTAGTTTCAAACACTCTCGCTTCTGTGGGCATCACAATAGGAGAAGGTTCAATCTTTCCGACGACCTTACTGTTGTATTGAAAAATTGCACTTCGTTTTTCATTATTCCAATCGGCAGTGCCGAGAGACTGACCATAAAGCGACACTTCTACTATCATGTTATTTCACTTTTTTAGACGCCCTTACACGGTCAGACTTTAACTTGGCCTTTTCAAACTTTAATTTTAGCTCCAAATTTTCTCCGACTCTAAAAACAGACTCGAAATCTTGGATTCGATTTAATCTAGTCAATATCCTAATCAAACTCTCGACTGTTGTTGATTTACCTTGCTCGATTTGACTGATGGTTGTAACGCTAAGGCCAACTTCTTCGCACAACTCTTGTTGCGTAAGGTTATGCTGAACTCTAATTTTCTTGAGCCGAATACCGATCTCTTTTAAAATCTCTTGTTCAGTTAAAAACAACCAATTTTCCATTTGTTACCGGATTAATATTAATATACTGATAGTTAATGAGCATTTTGAATCCTAACCATTAGTAAACTTAAAGTTATTTCAAATATACGAAAATATTCTTTAACTATCACTTTTCTTATATATATTGACATTAATTGCCAATAACTATAAGAAAAATCAAAGTTATTAAGGTAATAGATGACCTAAACAAAATCTTCTATTTCTTTCGTCAACATCAGTTTTAATGCTGCAACATAAGTGCTTTCCTAACTTTAATGAAAACCTTCGCGAATGCGGGAAGCGCCCAAAAAAGCGACAAGCGACTTCTTTAGATACTAGATACTAACGACTAGTGACTAGTTTTTTTTTTTTTTAGAATGAGAATCAGAATGAGAATGGGAATGAATAAAAGGCAAGGGGCGAGGGGACAACACGACTCCGTAGGAGTCGCAACTTTGTAACACCGAAAAGACAGCGAACACCCCAACCCGACCCTGTAAGGGTCGCACTAGATCGTGACGTATAAGGTTCGACCCCTACGGGGTCGGGGATTCACAAGTGCGCATTTTTTCGTTAGAAAGATTCGACTCCTACGGAGTCACTACTACTCCCCCGCCCGTGGCTGCTGCGCTAGGGATTGAAGCGGAAATCCTTTTTTGAGCGAAGCGAAGAAAAGATTGAAGCGGAAAGCCCGGGCCGCTAGGCAGCGCCAATTTAGAGACTAGATACTAACGACTAGTGACTAGTGAACGGATAGATACTAACGACTAGTGACTAGTTGTTTGAAATAAAAACCGAGTTTTACTTTTTATATTTAAAGAATAATACTGTTGGCTTTTTGTCTTGCCCTTCGTTCGTTATTAGCATGTCACCATTGTCATAAAAGGTAATACCCTCTGCTTTGTTAAACATTGTTGGGTCAAGCTGTTCGATATGTTCAAGATTTCCTTTCATGTCGAAAATGAACAATAAATGATCCGATGCAGATAGGAGGAAGAGTTTATTCGTCAGCGGATGAATGTCAATGTCAGATGTTCTAAATTTGATAAAAGGTTCTGAGATCTGTTTCCCCTTTCGTTTGCGCGTTTTGGTGGGAGTTTCAATATTATTTTTTGTTGCAAACTCCTTGATAACTTGAAGGTCAAAGTCAAAAACGGGTTCTTGACTCAATGTCTTTGTCTTCAAGTCAAAGCCATAAATAACCCGCTTGTCTTTGAATTCCGGACCCTTTCCAATATTTCCTTTGCAGGCAATGAGAAGTCTCTTATTATCCATGTCATAACAAAGCCCTTCATTATTATTTGCAGGAATACCTGTCACGTACGATGTCAATTTAAAGTCTTTTGAATCATAGTCCGTAATTTCGAACAGGACGCCATCACTCTTCAGCACATAAATTGTTCTATCAACACGCGTTATGCCTTCATAGTCGCCGTCAATGTTAAACTTGTATTGTTCTGTTATTGCGTCCTTTCCTGTGTCATAGATGAACAGAATGCCGTTTTCGTCTTGAATGCAAGCAAATGTCGTGGAGTCAATGTCAGTCAGTCCAGATATCTCGTGCAAAATATCTGGAAGAACGGAAGATCTATCTGGAGCCATAAATTTATATCCAGTAACTCTATTATACCTATGGAATGACTCACTACAACCTATTAAAAACACATTCAAAAAAAAGAGAGTACTAGTAAGTGATATTGTCGAATGTTTCATATCCTTATTTAAAGATTCATAACCTGAGGCCTGACGGAGAGTTAAATAAACCGTCAATTATCTAATACTTGGTCTTCTGACTTCTCAAGTAGACCGTCTTGAGAACAAGCCTTAAACACGACTTTTCCATATTTGCGCGACCTGTTCTCCCATGGGACTGGCTTACAATCCTTCGGAAAGCTCAGGGCCGCGAACAGTTCCGATAGCTATCGGAATCATCGCGTGCCTTTCAAGAGGCGACGAAACCTTATGTGTTATGGGCCGTTTTTTCTCAGTCAATGGTCTCGACTCCAATAAAACCAATTTCCTTCATATATATTATCAAAGTCCTCTTTACTCTCTTTCTTAACCCAGGTGTTGTTCAAATATCCAAACTCATCAAATGGTTTGAGAAGTGAAAAATACTCGGTTTGGAGATTCTCAATCATTTTGTCATAATCTCGACTATTCTTTTCATCGTTGGTGTAAAAGAAAACTATAAGACCAGAACCATAAACTTTAATTTCCCACACGTGTTGATTTTTGTATTTTTCAAATAGCTCGTTCAGTTGATCTTTCGGAACAGAGTTGTAAATATTAGATCGATATATACTTGAGAATTCTGAAAAGCATACAAAAACATTGTCCGTTGGATAGTCATCCTTCAAGCCCATTTGTTTAACAAGTTCAATGTATTTTTCAGATATCGCTTTTTGCTTTTCTACCAAATAATTTCCTATTCCATTTTCATGGAACTTTGCATTGTCTTCGCTATTTTCAAAAATTATTTGAATTCTTCGTCGGTCGTCAGGAATAATCTTGTCGTAATAAACATTAATGGCTTGAACTTCGTACTCTTTGTTTATCCATTTTATTAAGCGCTGAGAAATTTCGGGAAGAGTTCTTTCTCCACTTATAATTTGAATTGTGTCTTTATATTCAGGATCTAGGCTCGTAATCATTTCCTATGTTCTCTAAAATTGTCCATAACGGTTTGTCGCATAAACACCCGTTGGGTTTTTTGACCGAAAGTTATCAGTTCACTACAAAATTTCCAAAGGACCTTGAGCTCAAATTTTCTGAAAAAACTAACTGGCGATTATGTGCTTTTATGTGCTGCCCTTCTTCTCATTGTTTCACTAACTTAATTGTCCTATTGTCAATTCTCAGGAAATAAAAACCATTTGATAAGTATGAAAAATTTTGCTGCTCAATGTTCATTCCTGACCAAATTACTTGGCCAAAATAATCAATTAGTGTGAAAAATTCTTTTCCACTCGTGTTTATCAGATTGATTCTTTCTGAAAATGGATTCGGAAATGCTTTGATGGCTTCATTAGTTTCGTTGAAGTCGATAATTCCAGTTGTAAAGCAGCCTAATGTATAATTCTGGAAGAAAGACCAAAGTAAATCAGTCGCACTAATTTGAGTTGAAACAGGATTGCTGTTCGGATTTCCGCCTGGCCAACTATGACTACCGTCAGTGGTGGCATAATGATGAATTTCTACATTACATGAACAGTTATGTATTTTAATGAAGTCGTAATTCGTTCCGTTGCCATTTATAATTGTGTCTCTTGATTGACAATTGTTTTTCTGTGACCATGTATTCATTGTACTGTCCTGTGATGGGAAAAATATAGTTGTTAAAGGAGGATCACCACCCATACCACCATTGTAAAATACAATCGGGTCAACTTTTGAATGAAAACTAATTATAGGTATTTTGTTTGTTGGATTACAAGGAAAGTACATTTGAGAGCATGCATTGGGTGCAATAGCCGCAAAACGATGGCTTAATTCGCAAGCTAATCTATAGCAGAGCATACCGCCATTTGAAGAACCTGTTGCGTAAACTCGGGTCGTGTCAATTGGATAATTTGAGAATAAAGTATCTAATAAATTATCGATGAAGCCAACATCATCAACATTTTGATTTATTGCAGGCGGACAACAATTGCCTGCGTTCCACGAACGATTTTGATTATAAACCCGGCCTTCTGGATAAACTACAATAAAACCGGAATTGTCAGACTTTTCAGAAAGTTTACTCTGATATGCAAACACTGTCCAACCCTGCGAGCTTGTCGCTGCCTGTTGGCCGCCATGGAAACCTAATATTAATGGATAATTTGTGTTTGAATTATAGCCGAGTGGCAAATGAATGTTATACTTTCTCCAAACATTCTCAACGAATATGCTGTCGTAAACATCTGTTTGTCCGAAGCAAAAAGTCAGCATAATAAAGTTGAAAAAGAATAGTAAAACTAATTTTTTCATTTTGCAAATGTTTAGTGTAAGACTGTCAAAATTGTCAAAGGTTTAATTGATAGTCTTACAGGGTTGCACATAACGGTTTGGCGCTTTGCGAAGGCGGAAATTCTAAGCACTAACCCCCCGCCTTTGCAAAACGGCTGTTATGTGATGCCTATTTCTGATTCTTTCTTTTTTTATATTGCTCTAGATAACTTTCTAAGGGCGCTTTTTCATACTCTCCATCCTCAGCTGGATAGCGTAATTCTTTTGAAATCCAATCTATCTGCATTGCGAATTGTCAATTGCGAATTGCTGCCCTCCCCGCCCGTGGCTGCTGCGCTAGGGATTGAAGCGGAAAGCCCGGGCCGCTAGGCAGCGCCAATTTAGAGACTAGATACTAACGACTAGTGACTAGTGAACGGATAGATACTAACGGATAGAGACTAGAGAGTTCGGTTTTTTATTCGGGTTTTGAGTTGGAATATCGCGTGTATTGCAGGCGGGGACGAAGTCTTATTTGTTGGCTGCTGTTATTTATGTACTTAAATCTGTTTCGTCCCACTCTACCCCTTCAGACAACATCCAAGTTAATGAATGTCTTCGCTCATGAATTACTCCACCATTTCCTATTGGGTCAAAACCATTAGGCACTGTTTGCCTGCCCAATTGAGCACTTCTGACTGCATTATGCAAACAATAAAACAAATCTTCCTTCTGTATTAATTCATTCTCCGAAAGAGTCTGTCTATCTTTTGCCCATTCTTCAACGTTACCCTCGAGCGGACAACTAAAACTATGTAAAATTTCTCGCATTTGCTCACCAGACATCATTTGACCTGTAATTTCTGGTTCTGAATATCCAAAGTACCAAGCTAATGACCATGCGTTTTCAAATTTCCAACCAATCTCATTTCTGGCTTGTTCGTCATCTCTTGACGCTTTAAGGATTTCCCTTTCATCCTCGGTCATCATATCTCTCAGGTCATTTTTTTCAATGAAGTTTAAAATTACATCGCTTTCTAAACTTTCTTGGGGCACCATTAACCAAAGGACAAGCGCTTTAATAGCATTCAACCTTTTAGCTATTTCAATAGAAGGGCGCAATTTGCGGTCTAATTCAGTAGGAAGAGAATTAGATGGCCTGAAGCCCGCGCTAAGACAAATGGATACATTTGCCAGTCTCAACTCGGTCATCCAGGGTACTTGCTTAAATTTCTCCAAATCAGGGTGTACAACAGTTTTTACTTCGTCACTATTCTGATTGGCTAAATTTGCTTGTTTCACAGGAGTTTCAATTTCTCCATTTCTATCCTTTTTTGCAGAATCATCTTTAACTCCAAAAAGTTTTTTAAAAAAGCTCATATGATATTTTGATTTGATTGTAGGTAATGGTTTGACCAAACCGCTTTTTAATGCAGTTTAGGTTTTGTTGTACTTAATTTTTCTTTGATTCTCAATTCAATTGTCCTAGTGTATTTAGCATTATATCTGTCTCTGAAAATAACACCGATTATAGAGAAAGGAAACACTTCAATCTCACTGCATTCGACAAAATTGAGATTATTTGTTCTAACAAACTCACCCAGATCAAACCATTGTTCTCGGATATCCCATTTCAATTGAAATGTATGATTTTTTACTTCATTCGTCCATTGAAGAAGTAACGACTGCCGATCACCGAACTTTTCTTCATTATAAAGAGAATATCCATTTTCCACAAGCAAGTTATTGATTGAATCGGTTCTTTACTGTTTTATGTGGGTTGGTAATTGAAGTTTACCGAGGTGGAAGTATATCATCGTGATAAAGTTTTGCATATTTCTATACCCCTTGGCTAGTCTTTTAATTTCTTGTATTTTTAAATTTACCCTTTCTACAA
>JBKCOM010000085.1:0-9590 GCA_046309775.1 Flavobacteriales bacterium | reverse complement strand
CACATATTCATTGCCTTTCAATAAGTTTCTTTTCTTGCGCTGACTTATTTGATAATGTACTAAAAGGCTACCTGTTTGATTTCCGTTGAGTAAGATGAGCTCATTTTCATCATTGCGAACAGCAATGCCTACGCGGTCAGCGTCTGGGTCTGTACCAAAGAGCATGTCTGCGTTTTCTTTTTCTGCCAATTGAAGTGCGAGATTCAATGCGTCTCTTTCTTCTGGATTGGGAGAATGAACTGTCGGGAAGTTGCCATCTGGAATAGCTTGTTGTTCTACCACCAACACATTCGCAAACCCTAGCTCTTTAAGCGCTTTTGGAACCATGGTGATTCCGGTGCCGTGAATAGAAGTGTAGACTACTTTTAAGTTGGAGGCTTTTTTTATTTCTTCTTTCGAAAGAATGATTTCATTGAGTTTAGTGAAATATGCCTGTTCTACCTTCTCGTCAATATAGTCGATGAGATATTCTTTTGCATTGAAGTTGACCGCGCCAATTCCGCTAACCGCGCGTACTTCCTTAATGATGCCATTGTCGTGTGGAGGCAAAACTTGCGCACCATCTTCCCAATATACTTTATACCCATTGTACTCGGGTGGATTGTGTGAAGCGGTGATGACTATACCGGCTTGACATTTTAATTCTCTTACTGCAAAAGAAAGCAGTGGAGTGGGGCGCAACTCTTTAAAAAGCTTTACGCGGATATCATTAGCGGAGAGAACGTCTGCAGCGGTGCGTGCAAAGAATTCAGAGTTATTGCGGCTGTCGTAAGCGATAGCCACTGAGCTTTGAGAGTTTGGAAATTGGCTCTTGATATAATTGGCCAGACCTTGTGTGGCCATTCCGATTGTATAGCGATTGATGCGATTGGTACCGGGGCCCATCACGCCACGGAGGCCGCCGGTGCCAAAATCCAAATCCGTGTAAAAGGACTCGATCAGGTTTTTTGGATCGTTTGCCATCATATCCTTGATGGCCTGCTGCGTCGCGTCGTCAACCTCTGGAGTCAACCACGCATTGACTTTTGCTTGTATTTCTGCTGAAATTTCCATTATTGAATATCTTTTTTACATTGCATCAAACCCTCTTGCCAAGTTAGTAGCTCAATGCCGGTATTTTTTTCAAACTTATCTGCTGCTAATTTAGAGTACTTTGGGCGAATCGCTTTTGTTGGAAATCGATTGCTATCAACGGGGTGAACAGGAACATTTAAGTCAAAAACGTTGACGATTTCTTTTGCGAAATCAAACCATGAGGCCACACCGTGTTGCGAATAATGATAGAGCCCCATTTCAATATTTTGTCCCGCATCCAACCGAACGATCATTCGGTTGATGTCATGTGCTAGCGAACGCGCATAGGTAGGGGAAGCGAATTGGTCATTGACTACGTTGAGTTCACCTTTTTCTTTCGCGAGGCGAATCATTGTTTTCAAAAAATTATGACCAAAGGTACTGTATAGCCATGATGTGCGGATTACAAAGGCCTTAGCTCCAGATTCCAGGACTAGGCGTTCACCAAGTAATTTAGCCCGCCCATATTCATTCAGGGGATTAACAGCTGCTGATTCGTTGAGGGGCTCTTCTTTTTTTCCATCAAAAACATAATCTGTGGAAATGTGAATGAGCGTTGCATCAATAGATTTGGCGACACGAGCTAGATAAAGGGGTGCGCGCTCGTTACCAGCTTTATTAGCTTCATGATCTTCCTCTGCTTTCTCCACGTTGGTATAGGCGGCAGCGTTAATTATGAAATCGGGTCGAAGGTTTGTTAAAATCTTTAAACAGGCTTCTTCATTAGTCACGTCCAATTCAGTCCTAGAAAAGAAGAAGAAATCTATTCTAGGATATTCACTAGCAATGGCGCGAAAGTCTTGTCCCAGTTGACCTGAAGCGCCTGTTACTGCTACTTTTATTTTATCGTAAGATACGTTCATCGGCGGCCAAATTAACCAATTCAAATGGAAATTACCTTTGTTGGATACAGATTATCTTTGTATGGCATAATGTTAGGTACAGGCCAATAAAATTAAAGCCATGAAACAGATCTACTTTACAATCATGTTTGCATTCGTTGCGGTTTCTGCCTTTTCACAGAGGGGTGACTGGAGAGACCGAAGAGATCCTTCATTGGCGGTGGGTCTTCAGCTATCAGAACCTAAAGGGGAATTTGCGAATAATATCGACGGCTTGCCTTTTGGTGTTGCCGGAAACTTCACAGCCCCTGTTGCAAACTCCCCTTTCGAATTTGGTGTAGGCTTCGCATGGAATAGTATGGCAGCGAGAAATGAGGATGTAGCCATTATAGCGGGCCAAGATGCCCAAGGAAATGATGTGTTTGAAGAGGCAGAAATGAGAATTCGAAGCAACAATTATCGTTACCAGGCAGTGGCGCGTTTTCGTCCTTTCGTGAGAAGAATACAGATTTATGGGGATTTGATAGCGGGTGTGGAGCGCTTTACAACAAGCACCGATATTCAAATTAATAGCAACGGATACTCCGAGGTAACAGACGCCAATACAGTAGAAAGAGATTTTGGTTGGACATTAGGATGGGCGGCTGGTGCACGCGTCAGACTCTCAAATACTTTTTTCTTGGATGCACGTTTTGAAAAATTAGAGGGCGGTGTGGCGACATATGTTAACCCAGATTCAATCGAAGTGGATGCGTTCGACAATACCTTGAACTATACCACCAATGAGTCACGCACCGATAAGTTTACATACCAATTAGGTATAGCGGTTCACTTCTAATTTTATTTCGAACGAATAGCGTCCACCGGATTGAGGCGACTGGCTCGCCAAGCAGGCACGAATCCGCTGATGACACCCACAATTACAGAGATACTTATTCCCATTGCAATACGCGACAGCGGCAGGATGAATTCAAAGTCAAATGCCGCTGTTAGTATTTGTGCCAATAGAAAAACTAACAACAGTCCTATGGCGCCTCCGATGAGACACAATGCTATGGATTCAAAAAGAAATTGGAAAAGGATAAAGTAATTTTTGGCGCCCAATGACTTTTGTATTCCGATAATATTGGTACGTTCTCGCACACTCACAAACATGATATTGGCAATGCTGAATGCACCCACGAGAATGGCAAAGACACCAATGATCATCCCTGCTATATTGAAAACACCGACTATGCTATCGACCATTCCAGAGATCATTTTGGACTCGATGATGGAGAAATCGCGATCGTGTCCAGGTTTGATACTGCGTATTTCCCGGAAAGTAGCGATTACTTGATCCTTTAATTCCTGATTGCTAATTCCTTCTTTTGCTTTTACAATGATGGAGCCGTCCTGGCTATCAATATCCATTAAACGCAATCCATATTCAATGGGAAGAAACACGGCTTGATCGGTTCCGTTTCCAAATAAGGAAGCACCTTCCTTTTTCAAAACACCAATCACAGAGCACTTAAGTCCGCCAACTTTGATGTCTTTACCGAGTGGTTCTTCGGTTCCGAAAAGCTGCTCTGCGACCAACGAACCGATAATGGCTACATTTTTTCCCGCATCACATTCTTGTTTGGTAAAGTAGCGACCTTGCTCGATTTTTAGGGTTATGGTCTGATTGTACTCGTATGATACGGCCGTAACAAATACAGGATCTAAAAAATTGTTTTTGTACTCTGCCGCTTTTTGATTGCTTGTTTGAAAGGCCATAGCGGAGTGCACATCCAATCTCTTATCCAACTTCTCCATATCCTTGAGCGAAGGTTGACGGCGGCTCATATACTTCCACCATTCAAACTCTTTATCGCCCTCCTCAGGTCCCATGGGCCATTTTTGAACGAATAGGATATCGCTGCCAATCATGTCGAGACTCGATTTCATATCCGCCTCCATGGAATCCACCACACTCAATACGAAAATGATTGAGAAAATACCAATGGTGACGCCTAGTAGCGAAAGCGTGGTGCGGAGCTTATTTACCACTAGCGCTTGCCGAGCAAAGACGAAACTTTCTTTGATGAGTCTTAAAAACATTAGCACGAAACTAATAGAATGTAGCCGAATGTGGGGATAAACTTGTGATGAGCGGTAATTTAGGCCCGCGAATACAATTTTTAACCAAAAAACACATTTGTCCAACGCCTCTTTTGTCTGCCGTCGGGAAAAATATCATTTTAAAGTTCATCTTCACGGTCTTTATCGTTTGGAGCTGGAACTCTGCGTCTGCACAAATTACTTCTTTACGTGAAAAGAAGCTGGCATATGCCGATACGTTAGTGTTGGATTCATTGAGTATTATTCCTTATTCAATAAAAATAAAAAATAGCAAGGGTGAATTCATTCAACCCGTTTTCATTGACATTAGAAAAGCTCTAATAGTGCTACCAGCTACCAACGAAAAGGATAGCGTCATTATCAACTATGCAGTTTTTCCGACTAGAATTCCTGATTCGTTTCGAAATAAGGATACAACAATGATCCTAAAGGGAAATGGAACTATGATTAGCGGTTATCGCATCGAATCGCCTTCTACCGCTTCTTTATTTGACGATTCAGGTATCAAAAAGTCAGGTTCAATATCAAGAGGAATAGCTGTAGGAAATGCTCAGAATTTAACAGTAAGCTCTACCCTAAATTTACAAGTGAGCGGAAAACTAAATGATCGGTTCAGTATTATGGGATCGGTGAGTGATGATAATATTCCTATTCAACCCAATGGAAATACTCAGCAGTTGCAGGATTTTGACCAAGTATTCATTCAGGTTTATGATGCTCGTACAAAATTGATTGCAGGAGATTTTATTCTGAAAAAGCCCAATGGCTATTTTATGAATTATTTTAAACGTGCCCAAGGTGCTTATGTTTTCACCGAACAAGATTTGAATTTTTCTAAAGCAAAGAAGAAGCTAACTGTAGAGGCAAGTGGATCGATTTCAAAAGGGCGCTTTGCACGCAATCTCATTCAAGGAATTGAGGGCAATCAGGGCCCTTATCGATTGACGGGAGCGGACAATGAACTCTTCATTGTGATTTTGGCGGGGACAGAACAAGTTTTCATTGACGGAAGATTACTTGAGCGCGGGCAGGATAAAGACTATATCATCGATTATAATTCTGCGGAAATCATATTCACTCCGCGTCAATTCATTACCAAGGATAGGCGAATCGTAGTTGAATTTCAATATTCTGAACGTCGCTTCGCACGCCCGATGATTAGCACCGCTGTCACTTTTGGGGATGAACGCAACTCAACATATCTCAATTTTTTTTCAGAGTCAGACGCCAAGAATCAACCCTTGCAACAAGATCTGACGCAAGAAGATAAGCGCATCTTAGCGGGTGCTGGTGATGGTTTGCTCAATGCTATTCGCTCAGGGGTAGATAGCACGGGATATAATAATTCAAATGTGCTTTACCGATTGGTGATCGACTCACTGGGTTTTGATAGTGTTTTTGTATTTTCTACAAATAGTGAAAATGCATTTTACAGAGTTCAATTTAATCTTGTAGGACAGGGCAATGGAGATTATGTTGAAGATGGTTTTACTTCGGCGGGAAGAAAGTATAGATGGGTAGCTCCAGAGTTGGCGGGCGATGTGCTCGTGAGAAGAGGAAATTATGCCCCAGTAGTTTTATTGGCAACTCCAAAGAAAAGACAGATGTTGACAGCAGGTCATCAAGTCACATGGAAGAAGAGAAATAAGCTTGGAATAGAGGGCAGTCTTTCAAACAATGACCTCAATACATTTTCTGACATTGATAGTGAGGATGATTTGGGTTATGCGCTCAAATTGAATTGGGATGCGGCTTTGAGACAGCGAGTGGACTCGGTGACCAAAGTGAAGACAGAGTTGTTTACTACTGGTCAGTACGAATATGCGAACGTCAACTTTGTGGGTATCGAGCGCTTTCGGGAGGTGGAATTTGATCGCAACTGGAATATCAGGGATTTGAATTTGATTTCTGATTTGCATTGGGGTGGAGCGAATCTTGGTTGGCAGCGCGAAAAGTTTGGCAAGGTCAGCGCCGGTGTAGAGTTTCTCAACGTAGGCTCAGGATTTAGCGGTAGAAAAGTCAATGCAGCCACCGATATTCTTACTTCTAAATGGAAATCCAATATCAAGGCTTCGGCCCTGCAAACAGAAGGGAATCGCAACACTACATTCGTTCGCCACATCAGTGATATCAGCAGGTCATTTGGGAAATGGAGGATTGGTTTTAAAGACGAACACGAATTGAATCAGATTTATGGTGCCCGAAATGATAGTGTGGTAACTGGCGCCTATCGATTCTATGATTGGCAAGTAAGTGTGGGTATCGTTGACTCCACTAAATATAGTGCTTCTATCTATTATCGCGATCGTCTTGATTGGTTGCCAAAGGAAGGTCTGCTCAGTGGAAGTGCTCGTGCTGATGAGTATGGTTTTCTTTTCGAACACCGCGGTAAAAAGGAAAATCGATTTAAGTCAATCATAAGCAATAGAAGATTGAGAAGTGTAGATCCGGAGCTGTTTACACGTGAACCAGAAAACACGCTTGTGATGCGATTGGAATATTATTACCGCACACCAAGTGCTTGGTTGTTGAGCAGCACGTTTTATGAAGTAGGTAGCGGTTTGGAGCAGCGACGAGAGTTTATCTATTTGGAAGTACAACCTGGACAAGGAGTTTATGTTTGGATAGACTATAACGGTGATGGAATAAAAGATTTGAATGAGTTTGAAGTCGCGCAATTTGAATACGAAGCAAATTATATCCGCAGTTTTATTCAAACTACAGATTACGTTAGAACTTATACCAATCAATTCAGTCAATCATTGCAAATTCAGACGGGAAGAAATTGGAAGAATGACAAGCCTTGGAAGAAATTCATCGGACGGTGGAGCAATCAAACGTCTTATAAGGTGGATAGGAAGACGGGGCGTGAGTTGAGTTCGGAGCGTTTCAATCCATTTGCAAATACTCCTGAGGACAGTGTGTTGATAGCTTTATCGGGATCCGTTCGAAGCGTGCTGTTTTTCAATAAAGCAAACCCAACCTTTGGGGCGGATTATACTGTTCAAGATACCAGAGGTAAAAATTTGTTGAGCAATGGATTTGAATCGCGCGAGGAGCAGTTTCATCAATTAGCGTTTCGTTGGGCATTACCGCTTTCCATCATTTTAAATAGCGAGCAGAAAATTGGAACACGCACTATAGCATCGGATTTTTTATCGGGAAGAAATTATAGCATCGAATATTTGACTGTAAAACCTAAATTGAGTTGGCAACCAGATAATACGCGGCGGTTTGCATTGGTAGGTGAATGGAGTGATAAGCGAAATACTCAGGGTGCGGAGACGGCAGAAATACTTAGTTATGGAATAGAGTTTAATTGGAATAGCTTAGAAAAAGGACTTTTTCAAGGAGGAGTCAACTTTTTTAATATTCGATATGATGGCGCAGCTAACAATAGTTTGTCGTTTGATATGCTTGAAGGCTTGAATCCTGGTTTTAATGTGACATGGAATGTTGGGCTGCAGCGGACTCTTGGCAAGAGTTTACAGTTGAACATTACCTACAATGGTCGCAAGCCAGATGATGTTCGGACCATTCACGCCGGTGGTGTGCAATTGAGGGCTTTTTTCTAGAAAAAAAAATCCTCCCCGAACCACCGGGGAGGATTTCCAAAACCAAACAAAACCAAACAAAAACTCACTTTGAGTTCATATCATTTGTCGTTGAAGATCCAGAGACCTTGAATCGACTTGGGGAATTCATTACTGTTTTTCATAACGTGTTGTTTTAAGAGGTGAAACAGGTGTTGAATCTGCTGTGATTCATAACGTAAATATGGAATTATCTTTACATATATATAAGGTGTGATGAAGCAACGGTAGTGCTGGGATCGTCAACGGTCAAAAAAAATTGGGGAACGGACAAACGCCGTATTTTTGCGGTCCGAAATAGAAAAAACTCAGGTTTTTCGGGGTTTTTTCGCTTTTTTCAAAAAAGTATGTTGAAAAGTATTTGCAGTTTCGGAAAAAGGTAGTATTTTCGCAGCCCGTTTTTCAAAAAGGAAAAACACTAGAAATCAATAGCAATGGATACGTTGAGCTATAAAACAATTTCAGCCAATAAGGAGAATGCCAACAAGCAGTGGCTTCTTATCGATGCTGAAGGACAAACATTAGGACGTCTTAGCAGCGAGGTGGCATACATCCTCCGCGGTAAGCATAAGACTAATTTCACACCTCACGCTGACTGCGGTGATAACGTTGTTATCATTAATGCAGAGAAGATTCAGCTCACAGGTAAGAAGTGGGATGAGAAGGTTTATATCCGCTACACAGGTTATCCTGGTGGTCAGCGCTTTGCCACTCCAAAAGAGACAATGGCTAAGCACCCAACCGCGATGATCGAGATGGCAGTTCGTGGTATGCTTCCAAAGAATCGTTTGGGTCGCGCGGTTTATCGCAACCTTTACGTTTACTCTGGTCCAAACCATGATCAGGATGCACAACAACCAAAGGAATACAAATTAAAAGGATAATAATTTAGTCAAATGGCTGAAGTAACAAATACATCCGGACGCAGAAAGACAGCAGTTGCTCGCGTTTACCTTTCTGAAGGTACCGGTAACTTTACCATCAACGGTAAAGACTATAAGACATATTTCCCAACAATGGTACTCCAGTACCGCGTGAATCAACCATTCGCGTTAACTGGTAATGAGGGTAAGTATGATTTCAAAGCTAACCTTGACGGCGGTGGTATCACTGGTCAAGCTGAAGCTCTCCGTTTGGCAATCAGTAAGGCGTTGATTGAACTCAACCCTGAATGGAAAACATTATTGAAGGCTGAAGGTCTTACTACGCGCGACCCACGTATGGTTGAGCGTAAGAAGTTCGGTCAGAAGAAAGCAAGAAAGCGCTTCCAGTTCTCTAAGCGTTAATCGCTTATTGGCTCGAGTAGCTGCTTGTTTAGCATCCAAACTGCCAGGACTCGCCCCACGAAAATCATACAAGTCTGTATTGTTTTCGTGGGTCGGCTACCAGGCAGTTGACATTTAGAGAAAGTAAACAAGATCAATTTAATACAAATGGCAAAAGTTAGTTTTGACGAATTGCTGGATGCAGGTGTACACTTCGGTCACCTCAGCCGCAAATGGAATCCAAACATGGCCCCTTACATCTTCGGTGAGAAGAAGGGAATCCATATCATCGACCTCAACAAGACGGTCGTTAAGCTCGAAGAAGCATCATCTGCTTTAAAGCAGATTGCTAAGTCAGGAAAGAAAATCCTCTTCGTAGCTACAAAAAAACAAGCAAAAGACATCGTAGCAGAGAAAGTGAGCGCTATCGGTATGCCTTTCGTAACAGAAAGATGGCCTGGTGGAATGCTTACGAACTTCGTTACCATTCGTAAGGCTGTTCGCAAGATGTCGAACATCGAGAAGATGGGTGCTGATGGTACTGCTGCTACACTTAGCAAGCGTGAGCGTCTGCAGTTGGACCGTACTTACATGAAGATGCAAAAGAACCTTGGTTCTATCGCTGACATGAACCGTGTACCGGCAGCTCTATTCGTAATCGATATTATGAAAGAACACATCGCCGTGGCTGAAGCCAAGCGCCTAAACAT
>JBKCOM010000084.1:0-13778 GCA_046309775.1 Flavobacteriales bacterium | reverse complement strand
AGTAGTGTCTTTTTTCATCGGATTCCAACGACTCGGATTCTGCAACATACCTACCAACATTGCACTTTGATCTACAGTAAGTGAATCGGGAACGGTATTAAAATAGACGTGAGCTGCAGATTTAATTCCCACCGCTTGATATAAAAAATCAACTTGGTTTAAATAGAGGATAATGATCTCGTCTTTGGTGTACGTGCGCTCCAAGCGCGCTGCAATAATCATCTCTCTGATTTTTTGCCACACCCTTCTGAAGATACTCACGTTCTCATAATCTTCGGTAAACTGAAGTTTGGCAAGCTGTTGTGTAATTGTACTGGCTCCACCGCTGCTACCCAACTTAACCACTGCCCTTGTCAAGCCTCTAAAGTCTATTCCGGAATGCTCTCTAAATCTGGCATCTTCCGTAGCAATCAGTGCATTCACCAAGTGCGGCGGCAAAGCATCAAACCGAACGTCCGATCGGTTTTCTTTATAATAAGAGCCCAAAGTCTTACCATCTGACGAAATAATCTCCGTGGCCAGATTAATTTTTGGATTGGCCAATGTTTCAATGTTGGGCAATCCGCTTAGAAAAGCAATACTCAACAACAAAGTCGCAAAAATGAGAGGCGATAATCCTATCAGCCAAAGGCGTTTGCTATAATTTATTTTTCCTGCTTTCGATGATGCCATTTGATTTTCGTAACGTATTTAATGCAAATTTATCCTTACCTAGTCATTTTGATCTTTCTGTTTGGAAAAATAATCAAAAACAAGGCGTGCAAGCTTTTTATTCACCACTTCTTCCAACTCCTCCAAACTAGCTTCTTTTACTTTTTTCACGGTTTTGAAATGAAAAATTAACTGCTGCGTGGTACGGAAACCAACGCCTGGAATCTCTGTCAATTCCGATCGTAACGCCTCCTTGCTGCGTCTGTCGCGGTGATGCGAAAGTCCAAACCTATGTGCCTCATCCCGCAGTTGTTGTATCACTTTTAAAGTCTCCGATCGTTTATCCAGATAGATGGGTAAACTATCCCCTGGGAAATATATTTCCTCCAATCGTTTGGCGATGCCGATTATCGCAATCTTTCCTCGCAATCCCAATAAGTCCAAACTTTCGAGCGCCGCCCCCAACTGCCCCTTGCCTCCATCAATTACAATCAACTGAGGCAGACTTTCGCCTTCTTCCACCAACCGGCTATATCGGCGATGTACCGCTTCTTTCATCGTATCAAAGTCGTTCGGCCCTTGCACTGTCTTTACATTGAACTTTCGGTAATCATTCTTAGAGGGCTTTGCGTTCTTAAACACCACACAAGCACTCACAGGATTGGTGCCCTGAATATTCGAGTTGTCAAAACACTCAATATGAACGGGCAATTCTTTGAGGTGTAAATCATTTTTTATAGTCTCCAACAATCGACTCGTATGCCGCTCAGGATCGATGATTTCCTGTTGCTTCTGCATATCCAGCATATAATGCTTGCTGTTGCGCATTGACAAATCAAGAAGCTTCTTTTTATCCCCTCTTTGCGGCACGGTCAGTTCCACGTTGGGAAGCCTCAGATCAAGCTCCATCGGTACGATGATTTCTCGTGAATTACTCTGAAGTTTTTCGCGAATCTCGATGATACTATATTCGAGTAATTCTTCATCGCTCTCATCCATCTTTTTCTTCACCTCGGCGGTGTAGCCTTGCACAATAACTCCATTATTAATTTTCATGAAATTCACATACCCACTGTGATTATCCGTGGCGATGCTAAACACATCCACATTGTGAATTCCAGGGTTTACAATTGTGCTCCGCGCTTGGAAATTTTCGAGCGTTTCTATTTTTTCTTTTAAAATATGGGCTTCCTCAAACTCATAATTGGCAGCCTTTTCCTGCATCATCGCCTTCAATTCACGAATGGCTTCACCAAAATTCCCGCGGATAATCTTTCGTATATTTTCCACGTTCTGTTCATAATCATCCAGCGATTGTTTGCCTTCGCAGGGTCCTTTGCAATTGCCAAGATGATATTCAAGACATACTTTGAACTTCCCTGCTTCGATATTCGGTTTTGTAAGAGGGAGCGAGCAACTGCGAATGGGATATAGCTTGCGAACAAGATCCAACACGGTGTGCATCACTTTCACAGAAGCGTAAGGCCCGTGATATTCTGAACCGTCCTTGATCAATTGGCGCGTTGCGAAAATTCTTGGAAAAGGTTCTTTTTTAATCACAATACTCGGATACGACTTGTCGTCTTTCCAAATGATATTGTAACGTGGCTTGTGCTTTTTGATAAGTGAGTTTTCCAACAACAACGCATCCATTTCACTTTCCACCACCATATACTTGATATCGGCGATACGACGCACCAACACAGCGGTCTTACCGCTCTCATATTGGTTTTTATTAAAATAGCTGCTCACCCGATTGCGCAGACTCTTGGCCTTGCCGACATAGATAATCGTTCCGGCACTATCAAAATATTGATACACCCCCGGTTTGTGAGGCAATACTTTTAAAATGGATTGGATGTACTCGGATGTCTCCACGCGTCAAATTTACCCCATTTTGGGCTCAACGCTTCTGCTTAAAATACACCGCCGTTTGTTCAATACATTGAGCAATGGGCGTGTATTCCATTCCGAACTGAGTCTTTGATTTTTGAGCAGAATAAAAATAGCGCGATGAGGCGTTGAGAACCGTTTCACGCGTCACAAGCGCCTTTTTTCCAGTGAAAAGCTCCTTCACTGCCTCTGCAAACCGCGCCACCTTTAGCATCCAAGGTTTGGCCTCACGATCTGGGAGGGGTTTTCCCAATTCTTGGCAAATCTTCGTAAACACTTCTTTCATCGTCAAACTCTCACTCACAGCTATAAAGCGCTCTTCATTTATTTCACTTTTTGTAGAAAGTACAATAAGTCTTGCTGTATCCGCAGCACCAACAAAGCCTGTTCCTCCGGGGGGATAAAATTTCAACCCTTCATCTAGTTTTGAAAATAAACTTCCACTGCTTCGATCAAAATTACCAGGACCAATGATTAATCCGGGATTTACAATGACTGCATTCAATCCTTCTTGAATGCCCCTCCAAACCTCCATTTCAGCCAAATGTTTGGTGATTCCATAATGTGTGTTCAAATCTGAATCCACCCATTCACCTTCTTCGGTGACAGTCGCACCATCCTCCGCTCTTCGCAAAGCCGCGATGGAGCTGACGTGACATAGCTTCTTCACTCCCACTTCCAATGCGGCGCTTACCACATTGGTGGTGCCTTCCACATTGATGCGATACATTTGTTTTCTATCCTTTTTGTGATATGAGACGATAGCGGCACAATGCACCACATAATCCACCTTCTCCATAGCGTCAATGAGTGAAAAGACATCCATCACGTCGCCGTGAACCCATTGTATTTTAGAAAATAATCCTTCCGAATTATAAAATTGAAAAACGCGTTTTACCTCTTCTTTCGAGGCTTCGCTGCGATAAAGCGCTTTCACATCTTCCCCTCTGCTCAATAGTTCTAGGAGCACATGCGCTCCCAATAATCCTGTCGCCCCTGTGACTAAATTCATTTCTTAATCGTATCCGTTTCTATTACTATTCTTTGAAGACGCGCCAAGACACTGTCTTCTATTTCTATCATCTGCTTGGAATCTAGCGAATAGGCGACATAGCTATCCTCAAAATCCTTTCGCGAGACCTGATGCTTGTTAAACACCTGATCATAATATGCGTTCATTAAGCCATTCGTAGAATCGATTCTTTGATAACGAATGGTGTAGGTGCCTTCTAGCAAACGCACGTCTACCATGACATCCATGAATTTATTCTTTTCTATGGAAGCGACGCGTTTTTTCTTTTGACCATTTGAACAAGCCAAGATTGTGAGTATACCGAATATGAAAATGAAAATTCTCATCGATTAAAACTTAATCTCGCACCTCTTTTCGATTCGTCAAACTGACCATCGTTATACACCAAATGACCATTGACAAATGTTGCTTTCACCTTTGATTTAAAAGTGGTTCCCTCAAATGGCGACCACCCACATTTGTAAAGGATGTTATCTTTTGATACCGTCCATGGGTCATTCAAGTCTACCAATACCAAATCAGCATAATAACCTTCACGAATGAATCCACGGCGATCAATGTCAAACATATCCGCAACATTGTGTGCCATTTTTTCGATTATTTTCTCAAGAGAAATTTTTCCCTGATGATGAAGCTCCAGCATCGCCACCAATGTATGTTGCACCAAAGGCCCGCCAGATGGGGCTTTGAAGTACTTCTGACCTTTTTCATCTACAGTGTGCGGCGCATGATCTGTAGCAATCACATCGATTCTATCATCCAAAACTGCTTGCAGAATTGCATCACGGTCAGCCGCCGTCTTCACCGCAGGATTCCATTTAATCAAAGAACCTTTCGTCTTATAATCTTCATCCGAAAACCACAGGTGATGGATGCAAGCCTCAGAAGTGATGTGCTTTTCCTTCATGGGAATATCATTTCTAAAAAGCTCCAATTCCTTCGCTGTACTGATGTGCAAAATATGCAAACGGGTTTTGTACTTTTTCGCCAATCCTACAGCAAAGCTGCTTGAGCTATAGCACGCCTCTTCACTGCGAATCAATGGATGATATTCCATTGGAACATCCTCTCCATACTTCTCGCGATATGCCGCAGCATTGCCTTTAATCATCGGATCGTCTTCACAGTGCGTAGTGATGATGGTTTTTACTTGAGAAAAAATATTTTCTAAGGCCTGCGGATCATCCACCAACATATCGCCCGTCGAAGAACCCATAAATATTTTTACCCCACAAATGGTCTTTGGATCCACGCGCAACAACTCGTTAAGGTTTGTATTAGTGGTGCCCATGTAGAAGGAGTAATTCGCCAAAGAAACTTCTGATGCACGGGTATATTTTTCTTCCAATAATTCCAATGTCACAGCGGAGGGCACAGTGTTCGGCATTTCCATAAATGAGGTCACACCGCCCGCCACCGCAGCTTTTGGCTCTGTGTAGAGATCACCTTTATGCGTGAGTCCCGGCTCTCTGAAATGAACCTGATCATCAATCAAACCGGGAAGTAAAAACTTGCCGGTTCCATCAATGACTCTGTCTGCTGGATCCGACAAATCATTTCCAAGCTTCGAAATCATTTGTCCATCTATCAAGACATCACCAATGAATATCTTTCCTTCATTGATGATTGATGTGTTTTTTATTAGTGTTTTCATGAAACTTCTAGATACTATAATGAAGATTAAAACCGCTTCCTTTACCTGATAATACCATGTAACGTAAGAATATCGTAAGTGTAATAATAAAGAGCAAAAGGCTATTAACGATACCAATAATAAGTGGATACACTATTCTTTTTACTGTTGACAGCTTCTGATATTGCTGAAAAAAGGAAAAAACAAAAAAACCAATCGCAGCTACTCCACCTATCATTGAGACAACGCTTGTCAAGTACAAATTTCCGAACGGAAAGGTGACGAGGCTGAGTAGTGATATGAGATTGGTGTGGCCTGTAATAAAAAAAAGCGATATTAATATTTCAACATAGTTGCGATGCTTTCTATAAAAAAACCACGCTAACAATGCTGTGAGAGGTGTAAATCCGACTGTAATTAAGTTAAAATATTTACCCTGAAAACGTGATAACTCGGTTACAAAATTCAAGGTCTCTTGGTCTTGCGCAAATAAGCTATGCTCGGGAAGGCTAATGTAGATTAAACCCGTGATGGTACCCGTGATGATCATATACATTAAGGGTCTGAAATGAACAGCCCTTTTCCCATCCAAAAACTCATTGATGGCGTGTCCTGGACGGATCGTAAGTTGCTTGAATGTGTATAAGATTCCTTTATCAACATGAAGAAATGAATGGGGTAAATCATGCCACACATAATGCCAATCGATTCGATGCGTGTCGGTTTTCTGTCCGCAATTTGAACAAAACTTTCCGTGGGTTTTATGTCCGCAATTGAGGCAGGTTTTTCCGCTCATAATAGTTTTACTTTTCTGAACTGAATCGCATTTGAAGCACTCCGACAAAAGCCTCCTTGAAAATATTCATACTCATTTTACTCACACCATAGAGACGGTCTTTGAATAAAATGGGAACTTCCACAATTTTGAATCCTGCTTTCTTTGATTTGTATTTCATTTCAATTTGAAATGCATATCCAATGAAGCGGATGCCATCCAAATTCAGCTTTTGAAGCACCGCTCTGCGATAGCATACAAAACCAGCAGTAGCGTCTTGTACGCCAAGGCCCAAAACAATATTCACGTAAATGCCAGCACCTTTGCTAATGAAGAGTCTGTGCCATGGCCAGTTTTCTACCTGACCACCTTTGGTGTAGCGGGAACCCACCGCAACATCTCCACCCTTTTGCGTGCAGCCTTCATACAAGCGAACAAGGTCTTTTGGATCATGAGAGAAATCACAATCCATTTCGAAAATATATTCGTAATGACGCTCCAAAGCCCATTTGAATCCCGCGATGTAGGCGGTGCCCAAACCCAACTTACCTTTTCGTTGCATTAAATGCAATGCTTCAGGAAATTCTTGTTGCAAACGCTTTACCGCATCTGCCGTGCCATCTGGACTACCATCATCTACTATCAGAACATGAAACGCCTTTGGCAATCCGAAAACCGTACGAACCATTTGTTCGATGTTTTCGATTTCGTTGTAAGTAGGTATGATGACGAGGCTATCGCTCACAAAAACGGATTATTAAGCCACAAATATAAGCGGCTTGGACTTGATTTTTAACAAATGATGTTAAGCCTTCGCTTTCTCAGCCGCGATAAGCGCCTCCACTCTTTCGACCATATTTTTTGAACCGATAAAAAGGGGCACGCGCTGATGCAAATCCTTTGGTTTTACCTCCAGAATTCGTCCAGTTCCTGTCGAAGCTTTTCCCCCTGCCTGCTCTACGATAAATGCCAGCGGATTCGCCTCATACATCAGGCGAAGTTTGCCATTGGGGGCGCCCGTTGTACCTGGGTACATATAAATTCCACCTTTAATTAGATTTCGATGAAAATCTGCCACCAAACTGCCTATGTAGCGACCACTGTACGGTCTGGACGTTTTCTTATCGGTCTGCTTGCACCAACCCACATAGGATTGCACGCCTTCACTACAGGTCAAGAGATTGCCTTCGTTGATGGAATAAATCTTTCCATCTTCTGGCGTTTTCATATTTTCGTGTGAGAGGCAAAACTCACCAATGCTCGGTTCCAAGGTGAATCCATTCACTCCGTGGCCAGTGGTATAGACCAACATAGTACTCGAACCATAGATCACATATCCAGCAGCCACCTGCTGATCGCCGGGTTGAAGAAAGTCATTGATATTCGCTAAATCTCCAACGCTGCTATTCCTTCTAAAAATGCTGAAAATGGTACCAATACTCACGTTCACATCGATGTTTGAAGAACCATCGAGTGGATCAAAGAGCATTACGTACTTGGATTTGCGATTGACCTCTGAATCAAAAGCAGTGTACTTTTCATTCTCTTCGCTTCCCACACCACATACTTGTCCTCCCCACTTTACAGCATTGAGCAGTGCATTATCCGCAAACACATCAAGTTTCATCTGCGTCTCTCCTTGGATATTGGTGGTACCCACGGCACCCAGAATATCTTGAAGTCCCGCCTTATTCACTTTGTGATTGATGATCTTGGCTGCAATACCAATATCACTCAATAGACGCGACAAATCACCAGAGGCGTAGGGAAAATCACCCTGACGCTCCATGATAAACTCACTTAAGGTTACAATGCTCATAGCGCAAATGTAATAAAGCTAGGGAAAACCACTAATTATCTCCGAATTGAGCCACCTAGCTTCGCGATAAAATTTAACCTCATGAAAGCGTTTCAAATCACCATCATTGCAATTCTTGGAATTGTCAACCTCAGTTCTGCTCAAATAGATCTAGAGCAAAGAGTAAAAGACAAAGTAAAACAACGCGCCGAACAGCGCACAGACGAAGCCATTGACAAGGCTTTAGACAAAACAGAAGAAGGCGCTAAAAAAGCAGCAAAAGGAGAAAAGAAAAATAAAAAAGAAAAAGATAACGAATCGAATACTGAAAACAACGATTCAAACAATAATTCAGAATCAGAAGGCAATAGCGAAGAAGGTTCAAACAAAACTTCAACTAGTGCTCCTGCAAAAAAATCACTCCAGACTTACGGAAAATATGATTTTGTGCCCGGTGAAAAAATCATTGCTCAAGAAGGCTTTGAACAAGTAGCGATTGGTGACTACCCTGTCGATTGGAACACCAACTCAGGTGCGGAAATCGTGAATGTAGATGGTGAAAACGGTAAGTGGCTAATGATGAATAATCCAGGTGTATTCATGCCCGAATTCATCACCGATTTACCAGAAAATTTCACCTTAGAATTCGACCTTATCTGTAATGAAGAGTTCTCATACTACAGTTCAGCGCTTGAAGTATGGCTTGCATCTATGACAAAACCTGAAGCTGAATTTACCGCATATGGAGATTATGGACGTACCCCAAATGCTTTTGTATTCAGCCTTCATCCAACGCTGCAAACAGATGTGGAGGGCGTCATCCGTTATAAAAATTTCGATACAGAAGGAAATGAAATTATATCTAATGATATTTCAACAAATCAATTCATTGCTTCTAAAAAAAATAAAGTACACGTATCTGTTTGGCGTCAAAAAAATAGAATTCGCGTTTACTTGAATGAAGAGAAAGTTCTGGATTTACCTCGAGCTTTTGCCTCGTCTATCAATTACAACCGCATCACATTTGCCAGAAAAGACGGTACCGAAGGAGATCGATATTTACTCGGCAACATTCGCTTCGCTGTTGGAGCACCCGATACGCGTAGTAAACTAATTACAGAAGGCAAACTCACCACACGCGGTATTCTATTCGATTCGGGAAGCGACAAAATCAAACCAGAATCCTACGGCACGTTGAAAGACATTGCGCAAGTTTTAAATGAAAACATGGATGTGCGCGTGATGATCATCGGTCACACCGATAGCGATGGTGACGATGCAAAAAATCTCGAGCTCTCCAAAAAGCGCGCGGCAGCTGTTAAGGAAGCACTCAGTAAAGAGTTCAATGTTGACGCTTCACGCATGGAAACAGACGGCAAAGGCGAATCACAACCCTCTGACAAAAACGACACTCCTGCGGGTAAGGCGAATAATAGAAGAGTAGAGTTTGTGAAGCAGTAAAAAGTAGGAGAAGGAAGTTACTCCTACTCCTTACGGTATCAGTATGGAATAGATTTTCGAACTGGTAGATCCTTCGGAGAGGCGCATATAATACAGGCCGAAAGAAAGTCCTGATAGATCGAGTGTATTCCATCGCACGAGTGTCGTTGATAACACTTTGCGTCCTGTGGCATCGTAAAACACCGCATTTCCGCTTTCGCTAGTTAGCGTGATGTTCAACGTTTTATTGATCACGGGATTTGGATATATCTCTGGTGAACTTATAACATGCACCCAGGGTGCGGACTTATTGGTACATCCATTCATATCCACCACCTGCACAGAATAGTTTCCATTCACACCAAGCACTATGTTGCTTAAACTATCACCCTCCATTTCCACATCATCCAAAAGCCATTGAATTGTGTTGTATGGTTCGGTAAACAAATACATACCATCTTGCTGAATTGTTGGCGTTGGTAATGCGTGAACCTGCAAGGCACCTAAGTTCTCGACGTAGCATAAATCATTCGATGTGATTAATGACAAATAATATAGACCTTGATTTGACCACTCCGAACCAAATGAAAATTCAGAGGATACCGGTGTACTATTTACACTCCAATTATAGTTCATCGCATAGCTTGCTCTTGCTTCGTCACTCGTAGAAAATCCCACGCATATTGAAGTATCCTCAAAGGTCCAGCCACGTAGTAATTCACAATCAAAAACCTGATTTGTTGCCACGTTCGTTTCAATCGCTGGATTCAAATCGAAAAATATATACGCCCTATTCGGTAGCGGCAACATCATGGGAGCGTCAGGTTTAATGGGTATTCTATACGTGACAAATCCCCGACTTTCCGATGAACTGGACGCTGACGGCATCAATACAATCTCATCAAAAACAAACTGCGCTCGGCCTTCCGAGTAATTATAGTCAACGGTATGAGAAGAAGCTATTACTTCTAATTGATTAAAATCCAAATACTCGCTGAATACATTTTCTATTCGAACCAAATAAGCTGGGGCATTACCTAGATTTTCAAAATGTATGGTGTATTCCATCTCTTGACTAGGCAAGACAAATCCTTGAGTACCCATTCCCTTAGGCGATTGAACAATCATATTGGGATCATAGGCACACTCAATGAGAGCCGCTACATCATCCGTAATTTCTAGAAGGGAACTTGTATATATCGAGTTCGATACAAAGAGCGAATCCATATATTCTACTCCCGGATGTTCCAACCTAAACGTAAAATTCTCAACACTCTCTGGCAACAAACTATCTACTGCAAACTGTATCCCATCTGCTGTTACAATGGCATCATCCGGCGAGTCGATAATTGGAAAAATCGACTGATCCCATTGAATAAATAAACTTCCACTTTCCAGAGTATTACCTTCATTACGGACACTGATCAACACGTCGAATGACGTCGTGGTGCAGCCGAAATCAACCATCTCTTGTATTACTTCGACTGCGGGTGATGTATTCAGCGGTGAAAGCCCAAACATAATTACAGACAGAGCGTTCAAGGTCTCTCCAGTAAAACTATAAACCGTGGAGTCTGTAGTGATCTCCCAGATATCTGGATCATAAACAAGGCTTATTTGACCAGGCAAACCATTGGCGACATAGTTAAAATAACCATTCGCGGAAGAGTAATAAGTTGATGCCGATGTCGAAACCATGAATGGCATTTCTAACAAATTCTCATCTGATTCTCGAAGGCCATTTTCGTTTTCATCCCAAAAAACATAACATTCAATATACTCTGGTGCTGGCAATAATTCTACAGGTTGTCGGTACAATTGCCTTTTTCGCATATCAATAACTTCAACCAAATCGCTATCCGTTAATTTCCCGGTGCTAACTAGGCTTGTAACACCTTGTAATATACCCACAGGCTCGAATGCACCACCCACATTTTGCATCAAATACCACACTTGCGCGTTTGTCCTAAAACAATAATCCGTGAGTCCATCATCGTTAAAATCAAGATATTTACTATACGCTGAAAATTGAGACCCCATTATCGGTGCTTGATAACCATCCTCGGTTCCAATTGAAATCCAATGAGGATTCGTATTGGTAGATATTAAATCAGGAATAGTATCTGCATTATAAAAAATTTTTTGATTGTAATGTGCACTTCCCATCAAAGCAGAAACAGGTTGACTGTACGTGTATGAAATACCTGTAAGATTTTGGCCCAAAAAGTACTGTCCGATAAATTGCTCATTTAAAAAAAATAAATCTTTAAATCCATCTTTATTGTAGTCATCTATTGCCCTTACCGGTCTTGGATAATTGATTGAATAAGTCGCCTCATCAAAAAAACCTGTATCAGAACTAATATAAAAACGCGTATCACTTTCCTTTGAATAAACGTAATCAACCCTGCCATCTCCTGTCAAATCGGTGAAATGGTGACGAACATCAAATCCGGCTGGATGCTCAAAAAATTGAAAAGAAAACTCTCCCTGATCATTGGTAGCAATCACTACCTCTCCTACTTGCCAATTATTGCTGCAAATGATAAAATCCAAGTCACCATCGCCATCAATATCTTGAACAGAAATTTCAGAAACTGTGAATTGAGGATCGTATAACAACTCGACCTGTCCTAGACCACTTGGTGAATTGCGATAAATACCAACTGCCCCTAAAGCATAATTAGACACCAACACATCGTTGAGGCCATCATTCGTAAAATCCTCAATAAAGATATCCTCGTCGGCACCCACCGATTGATCCAGCTGATGAAATACATCGGTCTGCGCGTCATGAAAATCCAACCAACCAACGAAGCCTTCTGTTATTTCATGTAGCACGCCATCTAGAAAACCGTCTCCGTTTAAATCTCGATGTAAATATGGTAAGGGTCTATTCGAATTCGCCTCTTTTACTAGAGTGATGCTCCAATCCTCATTTATATCAAAATACTTCGTAGTATAATAGAAGTTATTGGCGTCAGCTAAGTTGTCATCATCATTTTCTTGCAATGCTATAATATCCATAGCTCCATCTTGATTCCAATCCATGACCTTCACGCCTCTGTAGGTAGCGATAGGAAGTTGCATCGCCACTCTATCATTAGAATCAAAAGTATTTTCACCACTGTTCCAATAAATAGACACCACTGAAAGCAAACCAGTTGATTGATAAATACTCTCGGGAGAGATATAAGCAATCAAATCTTTATGCCCATCCCCATTCATATCAATATGATCGATGATGTGTGCTCCGTTTGTGATCAGCATGTCTTCTTCATCAAAAAAATATCCCGTCCCATCATTGTAATGAATGGCGTACAAGTTGCTTTGATTTGCTCTGTAAACAATATCCTTAAAGCCATCCTCATTGATATCTAGAATCACATGACCAAGGGATAGAAACGGTGAGTTATTTTGAAGCATTTGTGATTCGAATTGTAAATTTCCTTGATTGATCCAACTTCTTAAGCTGCCCTGACTTAGACTAACAAAATCAAACAATCCATCCCCATTCAAATCTTCAAATGAAAAGCGAAAAATATCACCCAACGCGGATTGAGATGCCGTTTCATTATAGATAAGATCACCATCGCAACGATAGAAAAAAAACATATCTGACCCTCTTCTCATAAAGAAGTCAATATCTCCATCACCATCGTAGTCGCGGCAACCACTCAT
Source organism: Flavobacteriales bacterium (assembly GCA_046309775.1). Classification (GTDB taxonomy): domain Bacteria; phylum Bacteroidota; class Bacteroidia; order Flavobacteriales_D; family Sanyastnellaceae; genus JAIXWP01. Next base: position 874 of record JBKCOM010000084.1, on the reverse strand, counting down.
CCCGATGTGATCCTCTGAATATTCGATTAGAAGTGACGCTTTTGCAAACTCACCCGGTGCAATATACTTGCTCCAGAAGATTCCGAAAATAGAACTAGACACGATGTCCTCATGTCCGTCTTTATTGATATCAGCAAGATAAACCCCTAAAGAATTGTCAACACTTTCGCTGATACGCTCACTTTGTTGAGCAGACAAATTCAAAGAAAAACACAATAATATCGAAAGAAAGAGCAGTCGAGATAGTAGCATTTTGGTAAAGTTTAATGTTTCAACCTTGATGGAAAATCAGACTAACATCCGACTATTCATCAAATTGATACAAATCAAAGATAGTACTTTCCGCCAAAAAGCCATTCGGAATTCAAAATTCGGAATTCGGAATTCAAAATATCCTATCTCCTACTCCTATCCCCTACTCCTATTCCCTACTCCTACTCCTACTCCTACTCCTATCCCTCGCCTCTACACCACCACATTCACTATCCTCTTCGGGACGACGATAATCTTTTTGGGTTCTTTTCCTTCGAGCCAATGAGCAGCCTTTTCATGAGCGAGCGCTGCGGCTTGCACTTCTGCTGGTGTCGCGTCGATCGGCATCGTCACAAAATAACGCGTCTTGCCATTGAATGAAACAGGATATTCGAAGGCATCGTCTTGCAAATGTTGCTCATTCAAAGCTGGCCAAGCGGCAATGGTAATGCTTTCCGTATGTCCCATGCGCTCCCACAATTCCTCTGCAATGTGCGGTGCATAAGGTGAAACCAATATTGCCAATGGCTCCAATATCGAACGCTTGTTGCATTTCAAATCGGTCAATTCATTCACCGCTATCATGCATGTGCTTACAACAGTATTCCAAGAAAAACGATTC
>JBKCOM010000083.1:0-20739 GCA_046309775.1 Flavobacteriales bacterium | reverse complement strand
GTGATAATGCGTTCGCGAAGTTCGGGATAATAAGCGCGGAGATAGTCTACGGATTCGGAGTCTATTTCTGCAACGTGAGTAGTAAATTGGTTTAATTTGAGCAGCCAGGCTGTAAGTGCCCCAGTACCTGGACCAATTTCGAGAATGGTTTTGTATTCACCATAGCCTGTCATAGAGGCCGCAATACGCTCACAGATTTCAGGATTCTTGAGAAAATGTTGACCGAGGTGCTTTTTGGGTTTGACGTGCATGTTACAAATATAGCTTATTCCTTACCAAGCGCTGGAAGGGGAGAGCATTTGTAGCCACGATGTTTCAAAATGAGCAAAGTCTCTTCGAGCGCTGGAAGCATGCGAGGCGCTGCTTTTATGCTGTCGTGAAATACAATGATGCTTCCAGGCTGTACATTATCTACGACATTTTTCAAAACCTTAGCAGCAGATAATTTGGGGTCAAAGTCACCTGTGATAATATCCCACATTACGATGCGGTATTTAGACTTTAGAGCGGCGATTTGGGCTCTTGTAATTTTGCCATACGGTGGTCGAAAATATGATGAAGCGAATGTCTTTTCTGCTTTCGCTATATTTCTTAGATACGCGAAGTGGCTTGTTTTACGTCCATTTAAATGGTCGTGTGTGTGATTCCCTATCGTGTGTCCTTCTTGAATGATTCTTTCGAAGATTTCAGGATGAGCATCTACATTTTTTCCCAAGCAAAAGAAAGTCGCTTTTGCGTTGTGTTTTGCAAGCAAGTCGAGCGTTCGTTCGGTTATTTGAGGAGTGGGTCCATCATCGAAAGTAAGAAACACTTCTCGTTCAAATGTATGCACCGACCAGAGCAGATCATTGACAAGGGGCTGGAGAACACTAGGAGTTTTGACGAGATACATTTAGTCGAGTTGATGAGCGAGAACGCAGGTTTTTTTAATTTTTGATGTATTGCCGTTTTCATCAAAAACCTCAATGTAAACAATATAGATTCCAATTGGTGCAAGTCCATTATCTGTGTTTCGACCATCCCAGCTTACACTGCTATTTTCACCGATCAATGAATTTTTCAAAAGATGTAATACTTGTCTACCATTGCTATCGAAGATATAAATATTACCGACCATACCTGGTTTGGTATTTTGAAAAGTAAACGTTACAACGTCTTGGAATCCGTCATTATCAGGAGAGAAAATTTCGGGGAATACGTTAATGTCTTCTTCACCGAGAATAGCAGCAAGAGCTTGTGAATTTTGGTAACCAGGTGTCGCGAAACCTTGGCTTTCAGCAGCCGATCCCCAATTGGTGACGTCGCTTGCTGGCCGAGCTGGGTCTATACGCTCAAGAGAAACACCATCCAAATCTTCGAGTAAAACAAAGTGCATTTCTTCGGTATATGCTACTCTGTCACTGATAGAGCCGTCGGGCATTATCAAAACCACAGTACCCTCTGTGTTATTGTAAGTCGGCATATCAGGAATTCGAAGCACACGATCCATTTTTGTGAAGGGATAGAATTGGGTCAATTCTGAGCCATCCTCGGTGAGGACGATGTATTGTTTGGGAAGAATAATAATTCCTTGTTCTGTAATTACATCAGGTGTTGAAAGTTCACCATCAGATTCTGAAGCAAGAGCCCAATCAATAAGGCCTATTACTTTATTCGAATTGTTATAAATCTCGATGAAGTCGCTTCCTCCAGTAAATGGGTCGGAGAGAATTTCATTGATGATTAAATCACCAGGCGCTGCGGGTTCTGCAATGGCATAAATACCGGTGAGATTTGTAGAAGCATTACCCCAGCAATCGAGTATGGGAGGTAGACTAAAATTATATACTTGAGATGGGATGCTTCCGCTAATATTGATTACAATGCTGGTGTTGCTATTATCAGTGAACGAAGCACTCGAAGGTACCACTTGTTCACCATCAATAATCCAAAAGAATTCGAATAGAGATGCGGCGCTCAAAGGCTCGTCAAATTCAATGATAACGGCGAAAGGGCCACCGCTGTATACATTGACAATTTGTGGGCCTGTGGTGTCTGGTGTATCATCGTAGACGCTGTTTTGCTCCCCCGGAGTGCCGCCGTTCGCATTGATTGATGCCGCCCAATTGTCTTTATTGCTGCATGGATCATTGGGATTGATTAGCTCCAAAGACCAACCCCCGTCATCTTTTGATGTGTCATTATACCAATCATCCGAATAATTTACTTCATCTAGAATGCCCACCGAAGGGTGGGATAGAGTGAGCGTGGTACCACTATTCGTGAGTCCCGGAAAGCCCAACATGTAAGCAATGTTGGAAACGTTGTCAAGTTCACCAACATTAGTGACGTTTGCTATTGTCAGGTAGCTATTAGGTAGGATGATTCTCTGCTGAAGGAAAGAACCACTATTGAGATTAATATCTGTGATATCTAGTACACGATTAGATTTATTAAATATTTCCACATATTCTGCGCGATACGCACCGATGGAAGAAGAAGGTGCGGCCATGAATTCGGTTATGATGAGTTCGTTTTCTTCGGGCTCAAATCCAATGATGAACTCTATAGTCGCGGGATCTAGCTCATTACCCGAGCAATCATTCGGTCCTGAGATTTGAATAGTATAAAATATTCCTATACCGAATGGTTGTTCGGTTTGTAGGCTTAGCGTATTGCTATTTATCCAATCAAAACTAATGTTTCCTAGCGATGGCTGTATTTCAGCAATGAAATCAGATGCATTGATTTCCATTGTTTCGTTGAACGTAATGGAAATGCTATTGGCACTTGAACTTCCATAATTGAGTATACTAGGTGAAGCAGTGTCAGGTGCTTCATTATAAACGCTATTTTGAGCAGCAGGTGTACCTCCTATTTCAGCATTGCTTTCAGACCAATTAGTAGCGGTGGAGCATGGGAAAAGCGGATTAATTTGTTCAAGTGTCCAGCCACCATCTACTTTTTCACTTGTAATAAACCAATCATCAGAATACACTAGAATATCAATGATATTTCCGAGATTATCAATGAGCGTGAGGCTGTCTGTGGAATTGGTGAGTGCGGTAAAAGAGGAGATGCCTATTGCATTTGTAAATAGCCCGACATTATTTGCATCGGTTAGAATTACAAAACTATTAGGTGTGAGATTATAAGAGGGAAGTGTTTTTGGTGTTGTTGAATTTACCAGTACCCAATTTTCTAAGTTAAAAACTTCATTTGTAGGGTTGAATAATTCAATAAATTCTGCATCAGGTAGACCTTGCGTCGGAGTAGGGTCGGCGAGTATTTCGTTGAACACAACCGAACGAAAGTTCGGTGAAGCTGGCACGAAGAAAAGGAAAGGAATCGAAGCGGGTAGAATCGTATTTCCATTCAAATCCTGAATATTGGAAACATTGAGTAATAGATTGACATTGGGCTCAAAAGGAGCAGTGAATGTAAGCGTTACCAATGCTGGGTTTGAGCCAGAAATGACTGCGCTGGTAGGATTGATGCTTCCATTTACTTGGAAGTTGGACGTAGTGGTGGCCGTATTGCTTACTGCTTCTGAAAAAAGTACTTCGAGTGTTGTGGCGCTCGTGGCATTAGCTGAAATTACAGTGGGTGGTGTGGTGTCAACGATGATATCACCAAAATAGAAGTCGTCAAAAAAGAAGTTGTCTGCATTGGAAGCTGTATAGGTGCAGATAACTCCAAGATTGCTGGAGGAGTTAAACTGAGTGTCTGTAGTAGTTGCTTCTTGAACAAAGGCCGTTCCACCAGTATAGTCTGCGAAAATGGTCCATTGACCTGTGGAAGATCTTGTAACCTTTACTCTGGCGGTGAAGGAAGCGCTTATGGCGCCTGCAGTACAGGCAGCTACTTCTATTGGCGTTCCAGTGCCAGCGTCTTTGAAAAGTTTAATCGCGTCGCTGCTGCCACCTTCACCAAAACGAAGGAAATATCCTTCTACGCCAGCGCTGCCATTGCCAGTGTAGGCTATTGGTGCGGCCGAAGCGGTGAGATAAACTCGCGATTGATTGTTGTCACTCCCAGCAAAAGTTTGTCGAATGAAAAACTGCCACTCTTTTTCATCCAAATTTGAATTGGTAAATGAGGTGTAAAGCGCTGCCTGACCAGCAACGGTTCCTATAGTCTGTAATTGACCGCTTGTGTTGACAGTAAATAAGTCGGTGTTGCCTAGCCAGGAAGGGTTACTTGTGAAATTTCCATCACTAAAGTTTTCCTCTAACTGAGAAAAAGCTGCCAGTGTTGAAAACATCAGTAGGCACATCACTAAAAAATCTATCCTTCTCATATTAGCCTCAAACTTAAGAATTGCAGGGTAATAAATGTTAATTTGCGGTGAATTATCTTATTAGCTTTGTAGGCAAATTTTTTGGAAGTATGAAAGTCGCAGTCGTTGGGGCCACGGGTTTGGTAGGCTCGAAAATGTTAGAGGTACTAAATGAGAGAAATTTTCCAGTAACCGAGCTTATTCCGGTAGCTTCGGAGAAGTCGGTAGGAAAGGAGATTTCGTGGCAGGGCAAATCTTGGCGAGTGCGTTCAGTTGAGCAGGGAATTGCAGAAAAGCCTGCATTGGCATTGTTCAGCGCAGGTGGGGCCACTAGTTTGCAGTGGGCACCGGGTTTTGCAGAGATAGGTTGCCGTGTTGTGGACAATTCTTCTGCATGGCGAATGGATCCGACAAAGAAATTAATTGTACCAGAAATCAATGGAGGTAGTCTAACAAAAGAAGATTTCATAATAGCCAATCCAAATTGCAGCACCATACAGATGGTGATGGTCTTGGCGCCATTGCATAAATTGTATAAAGTAAAACGAGTGGTGGTGAGCACCTATCAAAGTGTCACGGGAACAGGAGTGGCTGCTGTTGATCAAATGATGAATGAAAGGGCAGGCATCAATGGCCCGATGGCTTATCGCTATCCAATCGATCTCAATTTAATTCCTCAGATCGATGTTTTCTTAGAAAATGGTTACACCAAGGAAGAGATGAAGATGGTGTTGGAGACTAAGAAGATTTTAGGCGATGATAGCGTTCGAGTTACAGCAACAGCTGTGCGCGTTCCTGTAATTGGCGGGCACTCTGAATCGGTAAACATCGAGTTTGAAAAGGAGCCAAACCTTCAGGAGATTAGAAGTGTGCTTTCTGAAACAAGCGGGGTTGTTTTGAAAGATAATATTGACTTGTTTGAGTATCCAATGCCATTGTTGGATGCTCATAATAATGATGCTGTGTTTGTAGGACGATTAAGAAAGGATGAAACTCAAAACAACACTATTAACTGTTGGATTGTAAGTGATAATTTAAGAAAAGGAGCAGCAACCAATGCCGTTCAGATTGGAGAGCTTCTCATTTCTGAAGGGTTAATCTAAAGTCTCACTTTCAGCTGATCAATCATTGCTTTAGAATAAACTTTATTCGGGAATTGGATGTAATTTGGTTTATGAATTACTTCTATCCATTGATAGTCCGGAAGTTCTTTTTGTAAGCAATACCGTTCCAGCTTATGCAATGTGAGATTGTTGGTGTATATGTTTTTAACGAGTATATCGGAGTATATGCTTTGATCAATAATCTGAAGCAACTCGGGGTGTTCTTTCCTCACAAAGTCAAGAGCATAGGGGTCGGGTAGGTGGATGCAGATTTTTCCATTTTCTTTCAGCAAAGACTTCATTTTTTCAAAAAGCATCGGGTGCTGTTCTACTGGAATATGCTCTAAAACATCTGGAAGCACTATAAAATCAAATTGATGGGGCGATTGAAAATCGGACATATCAGAAACCGCAAAACTGATGTTTGAATGTTTTTGCAAAAAGAGTTTAGCCTGATGAATGCTCTCAGGGCTAATGTCAACTGCTGTGAGATGTTTACAGTTTTTGACTAAAAGAGAAGTTAAGGTACCAATGCCACATCCAATTTCGAGTACCGTCGCGTTTGGTTGAAGTCCTGCGGATTTTAACTTCTTGATTATCATTCTATGTCGAATGTTTATGCCAGTCCTCTTTTGGCTCTGTGCATAGGAGTCATAGAATTCCGCAATTTTTTCTCTCGATTGTAAAGTCATGGGACAAAGTTAAATAAGATCAACTTAAGCCCTTTAAAAATACATTTAGACCCTTTTGGGTGGGGCTTTTTGCCGTCTATGTGTAAATTCGTAGTGATTTTGAAACCAAATATTTTTCCATGTCCAAAAAGTACTTCTTTGGAGCACTAGTGCTTGTTGCTCTTATTAGTTCTTCTGCTACCTACTTGCTTGTAAGTAATTCTAAGACGTCAGACAAATCTGAGAAGGTAGTAAAGGCAATGAAAGCGTCGGAACGCGTCACTTGTCCGATGGAGGTCTTGAGATTGAATGTAAAAAATAAGTATCAATTTGTAAATCCTCTACTGCTGGCTGATATAGCATGTAGTTCACCTGAATTGGATTCTTTGAAATATTCCGTTAATAAATACATTCAAGAAAAAAGGAAGAACGGAGAATTGGATCAAGCGAGCGTATACCTCAAGACTCATCGTTCGGGATATTGGTTTGAGATCAACGGAAACGCCATGTATAATCCTGGTAGCTTGATGAAGGTGGCGATCATGTTGACTTATTTGCGTGATGCTGAACAACAGCCTGCTTTGCTTGATAGGGAGCTCGTTTTGACCAGTAAAATAAATGATGTTGGAATCAAGCAGATTCGAACCAGTCCTCCTTTAGAAGTTGGGAAGTCATATACTGTGCGTCAATTGATAACCGAAATGATTGTAAATAGTGACAATGACGCTACTGATTTATTGAACCGAAATATTAATCGCGCATCTTTTTCTTCAGTAATGGCCGACTTGGGATCAAGAACTCCTGACTTGGACGATCCTAATTTTGAAATGTCTGTTATGGAGTACAATCGTTATCTGCGCGTACTTTACAATGGAAGTTATGTAAACCGCGAGCATAGTGATTGGGCGCTCCAACTGTTGAGTCAGTCTAATTACAAAGGGGCATTTGTCAAATATCTTCCAACGAATTTGACTGTGGCGCATAAGTTCGGAGAAAGGCCATACCAAGATGGTTTTAATTTTCACGAAGGTGGAGTGGTTTATTTAAAGGAAAACCCATACACTTTGGTGGTAATGACCAAGGGAAAAAAGAATGAACTACTTCCAAATATCGTTGCAGACATCAGTAAAATCTGCTACGATGGTGTAAGTAATCTTTAGAGAATTGTAACAATGATTTTGAAAGGTCTATTATTTCACTATCGAGCCTGCGTGAATTTCTTTTTCTGGTGTCATAAAAGATAGACTTCCGTCTGCATTTTCAGCCATTAAAATCATCCCTTGACTTTCGATTCCTTTAATTTCTCTCGGAGCAAGATTAGCAAGGAAGAGTACAGTTTTCCCTATAGCATCCTCAGGACTATAAGACTCTGCTATTCCACTAACAACAGTTCTTGTTTCGCCGCCAAGATCTACTTTTAGTTTCAATAGTTTTTTAGTCTTTGGAACCTTTTCCGCTTCGATGATTTTTACGATTCTCAAGTCCATTTTTTGAAAACTGTCGAAGTCGATATTAGGTTTTATTTCCTCAATATTTATTGACTGATTGCTATTTTTAGCTGCTTCAAGTTTAGCAACTTGAAGGGCTACAAATTCATCAGTAATTTTTTCAAAGAGAATTCCAGAAGTTGCAATTTGATGTTTTTCTGAGATGAGAATACTGTGTGTTCCCCATTCCCAAGATTTAGGTTCGATTTGGAGTGCTTTACGAATTTTATCTGCTGTAAATGGAAGGAAAGGCTCGAGTGCGATGGTGAGGCGCGCTGTGAGGTTGAGGCATTCGTAGAGTACACCAGCGGTGAGGGCCTCGTCAGTTTTAACGAGTTTCCAAGGCTCCGTTTCGGTCATGAATTTATTTCCTATGCGGGCAATATTCATAGCCTCAGCGAGGGCTTCGCGGAATCGGAACTGGTCTAATTTTTCACCAATTTTATTAAAAGTTTCGATTGTTTCATTGCGCACAGCAACGCATCTGGGGTCGTCTGACGGAGCGGGCACAACACCATTGTAATACTTTTGAGTGAGCACCACTACGCGATTGATAAAGTTGCCCAGAATATCTGCGAGCTCATTGTTGACGCGATCTTTAAAATCTGTCCAAGTGAATTCACTATCTTTTTGTTCGGGCATGATCGAGCAGAGGACATAACGAAGCTCGTCTTGTTTGCCAGGATTTTCTTCGAGGTATTCATGAAGCCAAACGGCCCAGTTTCTCGATGTAGAAATTTTATCACCTTCGAGATTCATGAATTCGTTTGCAGGAACATTTTTAGGAAGGATAAAATCTCCGTGTTCCTTGAGAATGATTGGGAAGATAATGCAATGGAAGACGATGTTATCTTTTCCAATAAAGTGAATAAGTTCGGAGTCTTCGTTTTTCCAGTAGTCCTCCCAATTCTTACCGTTTTTGTCGGCCCAAACTTTTGTGTTGGTGATATAACCTATAGGGGCATCGAGCCATACATATAGCACTTTTCCTTCAGCACCTTCTACTGGTACCGGCACGCCCCAGTCGAGGTCGCGCGTCATGGCACGGGAATGCAAGCCACCATCAACCCATGACATACACTGTCCAATTACATGGGCTTTCCAATTTTTTGTGGAGTGATGCTCTACACCATCGAGAGTACCTGATTTGATGAATTCACCAACCCATTTTTCGTGGTGTGCCATTGGGAGATACCAATGGGAGGTTTCTTTTAAAACTGGTTTGCTCCCGCTGATGGTGCTATGCGGATCAATAAGGTCGAGTGGGCTAAGTGCGGCGCCGCATTTTTCACATTGGTCGCCATATGCTTTGTCATTGCCGCAATTGGGGCATGTGCCCATGATGTAGCGGTCTGCTAGAAATTGTTGTTGTTCTTCGTCGAAATATTGTTGTGAAGTTTCTACATCAAAAGAACCTTTTTCAAGCAGTTTGAGAAAAATCTCCTGACTCATTTTGTGATGTTCAGGAGATGAAGTGCGATGATATTCATCGAATGAAATTCCAAAATCTTGAAATGCCTTTCCCATGAGAAGGTGGTAGTGATCCACGATTTCGCGTGGAGATTTTCCTTCTTTTTTAGCGCGAAGAGTGATGGCTGCGCCGTGTTCATCTGAACCGCAGATAAAAGCGACATCTTTATTTTTTAGCCTTAAATAGCGCACATAAATATCTGCTGGCAAGTAAGCGCCGGCGATGTGACCAATGTGAATGGGGCCATTGGCATAAGGTAATGCTGCAGTGATAAGGTGTCTCTTTGGTTCTTTTGTCATAAGATTGCAAATCAGTATTTCGATGGAGAAATACGCAGCAAAGATAGATTGTAGTATGGAACAATGGATACCACCTTTTTTAAAGTCGGGCGATAAAATCGGTGTGGCAGCCACCGCTAGGTGGATAACACCAGCGCATTTGGAACGAGCGAAATCTCTTTTTTCCGCACAGGGATGGGAATTGGTAGTTGCTGAGAATGTTTTTGAACAAGAGTTTCAGTTGGCGGGAAATGATGCAAGGAGGGCATCAGGGCTTCAAAAAATGCTCGATGATCCAGACATTCGTGCTATCGTGATTGCAAGGGGAGGATATGGTACGGTGCGGGTGATTGATCAACTTGATTTTTCAAAATGGAAGAGTCATCCCTCTTGGATTTGTGGATACAGTGATATCACGGTATTATTATCACATCTAGTGAAAATGGGTTATTCATCCATTCATTCATCCATGCCTGTATCCTTTGATGACTGCACGGAGGCAGCGTTGACAACTTTATGTGAAGCCCTAAAAGGCGATTTAAGAAAAGTTGAATTTGAAACCAGCCCAGAAACTAATGTTGAAACCAGTGGAAGATTAGTGGGAGGTAATCTTTCAGTGTTGTATAGTTTACTTGGCAGCGTATCATATCCCAAACTTGAAGAAACTATTCTATTTGTTGAGGATGTGGATGAAATGGTCTATCACATCGATAGGATGATGATGGGCTTGGCGCGGGCTGGTGTTTTATCGGGTGTAAAGGCAATTTTGGTTGGAGGGCTTACTCAAATGAAGGATAATACAAAGAGCTTTGGTTTTCAAGTTGATAACCCTTTTGGAGGGGATGCGCTGAGTATGATTCGACGTGTTGGTGAAGCGTGTCAAATACCTGTTGTTTCGGGCTTTCCTGCTGGGCATCAGAGCGATAATAGGGCTTTTTATATCGGGCGTCATGTGACGATTACGGCACAAGAGGGGAGAGCAGTATTGAGGTGGAGTTGATGTTAATTGATTGAAAAACATTTTTGTTTCTTGCTGAATTTTAGAAAATCTTAGTTTGATTTGCGTCCAATTCAGTACATTTGCTCAGTTAGTGTAAAATGTACACTAAGTTGTTTTTCAGTGCCTTCTCAACTATTTGACATAGGACATGAGTATGATTTCGAAGTCATCGGCCTGACCTGTCAGGACAAGGATTATCGATTGGTATGGGCTATCAATATGGAGATGGGTTGGAATTTGGAGCGGGACCTGGATCACAAAGTGATTTATAAGGCCCACTCAACGCTTCATTCTCGCTTTGTATTTATGGATGAGCAAGAAGGAAAGGCTATTCGCCTCTTGGTGAATAAAGGTGAAGGAGGTTCGCTACTGCCGGAGCTTCAAGGGATTGACTATGTGTTATTGCTTGAGGGATTTGGAAAAAATGAAATACTCGAACTTTCAGGTAAGCTTCGACGTATTGCGTTTGTTCAGGCGAGTTTATTATTAGACTTAAATAAAATAAAATCAAAATATAATCTACTTACAGATTAAAAAGGAATTATGCATAAGGACATTATCAATGAAATGAAGAAGACCAAAATCGTAGCAACGATTGGGCCGGTGTCATCGAGCAAGGAAGTTTTGCGAGCTATGATACTGCAGGGTTTGGATGTGGTGCGACTAAACTTTTCGCATGGTACACATGATGACCATAAAAAGGTAATTGATTTCGTTCGAGAGATTGATGCTGAGTTGGGAACGAATACTTCACTTTTGGCTGACTTGCAAGGCCCGAAGTTGAGAGTGGGAGAGATGGAGAATGGCAGTGTTAATTTGGAAGTGGGGAAAAAGATAAAGATTTCTACGGTAAAGCAAATTGGCACTGCTAATGTGCTTTACACGGTATATAAAGAATTTGCTGCGGATGTGAAGGCGGGTGAAATGGTGTTGCTTGACGATGGGAAAATTGTGATGCGAATTTTAGAAACGAATGGTAAAGACGAAGTGATTTGCGAAATCATTCAAGGCGGACCATTGAGTTCTAAAAAAGGATTGAACTTACCGAATACAAAAGTTTCTCTTCCATCACTTTCTGAGAAGGATTTGGCTGATTTACATTTTGCTTTGGGTGAAAATGTGGATTGGATAGGTCTTTCATTCGTTCGCACAGCCAGTGATGTGGTAGCTTTGAAAGAGATTATTAAAGCTACGGAGAAACATGCAAAGGTGGTAGCGAAGATTGAGAAACCAGAAGCAGTGGATGAGATTGATGGCATTATAGCAGAGACGGATGCTGTGATGGTGGCGAGAGGAGATTTGGGTGTTGAGATTCCTTTGCAGAATGTGCCATTGGTTCAAAAGATGATTGTAAGGAAGTGTGTTGAGCATGGGCGTCCGGTGATAGTGGCGACACAGATGATGGAAAGTATGGTGAGCAACATGACGCCGACGCGAGCGGAGGTGACAGACGTTGCCAATGCTGTATTGGATGGAGCTGATGCAGTGATGTTGAGTGGAGAGACCTCGGTGGGTAAATATCCTGTTGAAGCTATTCGAATGATGAATAATATCATTGGCGAAGCTGAAAACTATGAAGGGCTTTATTACAAGGAAGAAGCACCGATTGCGGTAGATGAGTCGAGGTTTGTAACTGATTCAGTTATTTTTAGTGCATGTCGTTTGGCAAAGAGAGTTCATGCTGCTGCGATAGTAACCAATTCATTTAGCGGATATACAGGTTATAAGATAGCGAGCTGGCGACCAAAAGCGAATGTTTTTGTATTCACTGGGAATAAGAGAATTCTTACGCAGATGAATTTGGTTTGGGGTGTAAAAGCCTTTTACTATGATAAAATGGTGAGTACCGACCAGACGATTGCTGACATCAGATACTTCTTGAAGAAGCATGATTACATTCAAGAGGGAGAATTCATCATCAATATTGCTTCAATGCCGATATTCGAAAGAGGAATGACGAACATGATAAAACTAAGCAAGGTTTAAACCTTGCTTAGTTTATTGGCTTAATTATTTTGAACTCGGCCCTTCTATTTGCCATGTATTCTTCTTCTGAGCAGGGGGCATTTTCATCAACGCAGTTGTTCACCTGGCGTGATTCACCATACCAATTGATCTTCATTCTGTTTCTTGGAATTCCTTTTCCTATCAAGTAAGCTTTTACGGTGAATGCTCTTGACATAGAGAGATTTTCATTATAGATGCGATTACCTCTGCTATCACAGTGTGCTTGCACCAGAACCGTCATAGATGGGTCGTTTTTGAGCAGCGCAACAATCTTATCGAGGATGATTTTGTCCTCTTCTCTTAAGACCGACTTGTTATAATCAAAATAGATATTTTGAATATGCAGAGAGTCCATGTTTACAACGCTAACGGTTTTTTCGAACTCAGAGAGTTTTTGTTCGTTGGGCGTTTTGGCTGGTAACTTGTCTTCGGGTTTCACAACCTTTACAGGCTTCTTTGTTTCAGTACCACTAGTTTTTCCTAGTTCATCTTTTTTGACATCATTAGGCTCTGTTTTGGTATTTCCAGGATTGAGAAGAGCGATTGCGGTTAAGTCGGGTTCTTTGTATTCTTTCAAAGGTCCGACATGATTGATAGGTGCTAGAAGTTTGAGTTTTTTTCTACCAAGATTTGAATTTGGATCTTTGATAATTTGAGGTACTTGGTATTGAAATAGCGTATCAGGCGCATCTACATACTTTTTGTTGGCGAGCTTTACGATTATTTGTTCCCCTGGTTTGGCCACGTATTTGAAATTACCCTTAGAGTCTAGTTTTGTTTCACTAACGATGCCTGTTCCGATTGATTCGATAAGAATTGTCTCACCTTCCATTGTAACAAGGCTATCTTCGAGGGTGACATTGCCGTTAAGAGTCATTTCTTGGAGCGTCTTGAATTGGAAGAAGTAGATGTCATCATTGCCCTGACCAGATCTATTAGAGCAGAAGTATCCTTGGTCGTTGGTGTCATCGTAATAAATAGAGAAATCATCTTGAGAACCGTTGAGTGGCACACCCATATTAAGTGGGATCATCCACTCACCTTTCTGATTTTTTTCAGAAAAGAAAATATCAAGGCCGCCAAGTCCGGCATGACCGTCGCTGGCGAAGTAAAGCGTACCGATGTTGGAGATGAAAGGGAACATTTCATTTCCTTCTGTATTCACGTTTGGGCCTAGGTTGATGGGCTCGCTCCAAATTGGACCTTCTTTTCTTACCATGTACAAATCCATGCCGCCGTAACCACCGGGTCTATTGGAGGCAAAGTATAGTTCTGAGCCGTCTCTAGTAATCGTTGGGTGGGCGTTTGAGAAGTTGTCGTTATTGAATGGTAATTCTTCTGCATTCATCCAATTTCCGCTATTAGTCAGGCGGGCTTCGTAGATTTTGGTGTTTACGCTTCCAGTTTGATCAATGACACCCTTATTTTTTTTGATATTATTTCTTGTAATTAAAAGTGAACGTCCATCGAAGGAATAGCACATCGGGCCATCGTGGTATTTAGTGTTTATCGTGGAGCTCAGTTTTTTTGGATTCGATAATTCAAAATCCTCGCTCATAGAAACCTCATAAATGTCGAGATAGGAGATGAGTTGCATTTGGTCATTTTTCTGCACATTGAGGTCGAGATCTACCGCTGAAATGAGTAGTTTTTTGTCTTCATAAGCGCATACACCGATGACTGGGTCTGGGTTGTTGATTTTTAATTTTTTAGAAATATATTTTAATGTGTCAGCAAATAGATCCAAGTGGTATTCGGGATCAATTGTATGGCTAATAGCTCTTTTGTCAGTTGGTACTTGTTGTTTTAGTTTGTCGTACCATTTGATTGCCTCATCATATTGACCAAGTGACTTGAGGATTTCCGCATAGTTGAGCATGTCATTTGGATCAGAGGAACCGAGGTCAAGAGTTTTCTTATACCATTCCGCGGCTGCAGCGGGCAATCCGATGCGGCGATACACTTTCGCTATGCGCCTTGTAATACTCGCATCGTTTGGTTGGACATCGTTAGCGCTTTCGAAAAAGAAAAGAGCTTCGTCGTATATCATTTCGTCGAACGCTTTATCACCTTTTTCAAGGTCTGCCGCCACTTGCGCGAAAGCACTGTGTGTGATAAGAAATATAACTAGGGTGAAGAGTATTTTTTTCATACCGCGGAGTGATTAGAAATAGCGTGGATAAACAATTCTTCTTCTTTTCGATTTCAATAGATAAGAAGCAGTTAATTCGTGGCTCCCGAAGTTGGTACGGATCAGCCTATTCATTGGAACATCGATGGAATATCCGACTCTTATGCGTTTGTCAATTTGCCACTGAAAGAGAAAGCCGCCTGTTTCTTTTATCGAGTAAAAAGCTCCGAAAGTAAACTGATCAAATAGAATGATGTTATTATAAATTCCAAAGGATAATGGAGCATTCATGACGCTTCGAATAACAACGTTTGGTTGCATTTTTACTTTTCGATTGAGCTTCCAAATTTTACCAGCCATAATATGAATGGTAGGTTCTTGTCTGCCATCGAAAAGGTCGAATGATACGCTACCTTTATTTTCTAGATTATTGCGAAGCAGTCTCGGAACTGAGATTCCGAAATAGGATGTTTTATCGAAGTAGTAAGCACCAAATCCAGCATTGGGCAGCACTAGTCCTTGGGTATTTGCAAGGAATAGTTCGTCTTGTTGGTTATAGTAATCGCTTGTCAATAACAAATCAGTGACATTGCTTTGGTATAAATCTACTACTCCTTTTAAACCGAGACTGAGCGTTCCTCGATTAGAAAGCCTGAATCTATATGCAAAGTCTAAAGACATTGAAGAACGTGTTGATGGACCAATTTTGTCATGCATCAAAGTGGAACCGATAGCGAATTCATTTTGCTTTAGCGGCATGTCAAAGGCAAGAACAGAGGTCATAGGTGCCCCTTCAAATCCTACCCATTGGCTTCTGTGCATGGCCACAAATTGTGTTTGTTCTTTGTATCCGGCATAAGCGGGATTTACAAATAATTTGTTCATGATGTATTGAGCACTCATTGGCTCTTGTTGTGCGTTAGCAGTGACTTGAATTACCGCTGCAATTACACATATAATCAATCTCAAATTCGGCATGTTGTTGATGTTCTTTTTTGTGTTCATGTCCGCTTATTTATTGAGGTAGAAGAATCCTTTTATCAATTTTTCACCGGTTCCTAAGTCGAGTACATAGAAGTAGGTGCCTTTTGGAAGTACTCCTGATCCAATGGTCAGACCAGATTCAGATACACCGTCCCAATCGTTTTGATAGTTGGATGCTTCGAATACTTTGTGACCATATCTATTGTAGATCGAGAGCTTATTATTTGGATAGTCATCGAGTCCGAGGATTTCCAAGAAGTCGTTCACTCCGTCGCCATTCGGTGAGAATGCTTCGGGGATAATCAGACCAATAGGACATTCTACGTTGATGAATATCTGAGCAGTATCACATGCACCAAATGGATCACAAACTATATATGTCAACGTGTCTATTCCGCAGAACTCTTCTGGATCGACTTGATAGAATATATTTCCATCTTGGTCAATGCTTGCTTGGCCAGATCCACTTGTTACACTGGTTACAGTGAGAGGGTCTCCATCCGGATCTGAGTCATTATCGATCACATCAATAACAGTGGCAGTGTCATCTTCATCAAATTGTGCATCATCGTCTTCTGCATCTGGAGGAAGGTTGATGGTAACTGTGAACACGCAGTTTGTAACGTTACCTGCAGCATCAATTGCTTGATAGATCACGGTTGTAGTACCATGAGGGAATATGCTTCCGCTCTCTTCGCCTTCAGCAAGTACGAGGGTGAATGCACAGTTGTCAGTGAAGACTGGAAGGGTATACTCTACGAAAGGATCTTCTTGATAAATGCTCTCTGGACAGGAGATTGAAACAGGAGCTTCAGTGTCATTCACAGTCACTTCAAACGAACAGATTGCTGAGTTACCTGAAAGATCTGTCACTCGATAGGACACAATAGTCACGCCTGTTTCGAATATACTTCCAGATTCAAATCCATTAATGAGTTCTATTGTAGCAACGCCGCAGTTGTCATCTGTGGTTGGCAATGCGTAAGTCACCACTGCACCACATAAGCCGGGATCGTTGGATACTTCGATGTCTGGTGGACATGTGATGGTAGGAACTTCGTTATCAGTAACTGTAACTGTAAACGAACAAGTAGCAGAATTGCCCGATTCGTCTGTCACTTGATAAGTTACTGTTGTAACACCAACTGGGAAGGCTGAGCCGCTTGGTAGACCTTCGATGAGTGCTACGGTAGCACCCGTACAGTTATCTGCAAATGTCGGAGGATCAAAGAGAACTACCGCTGAGCAGTTTCCTGGGTCATTGTTGGTGATGATGCTTACAGGGCAGATGATGGTAGGTATCTCAGTGTCGTTAACAATAACATTGGTAGTACATGTTGTCACGTTATTGTGTATGTCTGTGACAGTCCATATCACAACAGTCGTTCCAATCGGATAGAATCCGCTTCCGTCATCTGTTCCAGTAAATGAGTTAACTACACTTAGAATTCCACAATTGTCGATAGTAACTGGGATTTCGATATCAACCTGTGCTCCACAAGTTGCTGGATCGTTTACAACGGTAATATCGGCAGGGCATTCAATTGAAGGAAGTTCATTGTCTTCCACATTTACAATCGTAACGCAAGAGGACTCGTTGCCATGGATATCTGTGATTGTCCAAGTTACTAGAGTAGTGCCGACAGGGTAGACATCGGTGGCATTGTCGGTTCCGTTGTAGTCGTTCACTACGGATCCGATGCCACAGTTATCTGCTACAACTGGTACTTCAACAGTAACTGTCGCATTACACAATCCAAATGTGTTATCTACTGTTACTTCTTCTTGGCATTCGAAGGTAGGAGCTTCGTTGTCAATTACTGTAACGGTGAAGGAGCAAGTAGAAGCGTTTCCGTGAATATCCGTTACCGTGTATTGAACTGTAGTGGTTCCGACAGGATAAGTGTCAGAGGCATTTTGGCTTCCATTGTAGTTATTTACAATACTAGCAACGCCACATTCATCATCGGCAGTCAGTGCTGGTACTACTACAAAAGCGCTACATTCATTGGCGTCATTATTTACCGTGATGTTTGAAGGACAGATAATTTCTGGAGCTTCATCATCAAGGACGATCACGTTGAATGTGCATGTAGATGCGTTACCGTAAATATCAGTAACGGTGTATTCTACCTGAGTAGTTCCGACTGGATAAGTGCCAGAAGCGTTATCTGTGCCGGTGTAGTCGTTAGTTATTGATTGAATTCCGCACTCTTCGCTTACTACAACAGCAGGAACAGTGACAGTTGCTTCACACTCGTTGGAGTTGTTGGATACAATGACGTCTGAAGGACAGATAATCTCTGGTGCTTCGTCGTCAACAACGGTTACGGTAAATGTGCATGTGGAAACATTGCCGTGTACATCTGTAACGGTGAATTCTACCTGAGTAGTTCCTACTGGGTAAGTTCCCGATGCGTCTGCAATGTTTGTATAATCGTTAACAATAGTTGCAATTCCACATTCATCCGCAGCATTAATTGCAGGGACTGTAACAAATGCCTCACATGCGTTTGCGTCATTTGAGATTGTAATGTTTGCAGGACAGATAATTTCTGGTGCTTCATCATCAATAACAGTTACTGTAAATGAGCAAGTGGATATGTTTCCATTCACGTCTGTAACAGTGTACTCCACGGTGGTTGCACCGACTGGGTATGTTCCAGAAGCATTAGCTGTGCCTGTGAAATTGTTGACAATCGACGCGATACCACATTCGTCAGTGGCATTCAGCGCTGGAACGATAACGTTCGCGTTGCAAAGGTTATCGGCGTTGGAAACTGTAATGTCAGCAGGACAGATAATTTCTGGTGCTTCATCGTCAATAACTGTCACGGTAAATGTGCAGGTAGAGATGTTACCATGGATATCTGTTACAGTGTATTCAACTGTTGTAGTTCCCACAGGATAAATTCCAGAAGCATTCTCTGTACCAGTATAATTATTGACTATGGTGTCTATTCCGCACTCATCAGCGGTAGTAATTGCTGGTACGGTCACGCTTGCATCACATGAGTTGTCTTCATTAGAAACTGTGATGTTCGCAGGACACGTAATTTCTGGAGCTTCATCGTCCACCACTGTTACCGTGAATGAACAAGTTGTTATGTTGTTATTGATATCTGTAACTGTGTAAACAACTGTTGTAGTACCCACTGGGTAAATTGCAGAGGCATCATTGGTGCCTGTATAGTTATTTACTACTGATACTACTTGACAATTGTCATCGGTAGCTGGTACAGGAATATTCACGAATGTTTCACACTCATTGTCTGTGTTCGATATGTTGATGTTAGCACTGCACGTGATGCTTGGCGCTATGCTATCTTCAAGTGTCACATTAAATGTACAAGAAGAACTATTTCCGCTATCATCGGTGGCAGTGAGAGTCACGGGAACTATCGTAGCGTGTCCAGACACAATGGTATTAGGAGCAGGACTTTGCGTGATTGTCAAGTCTGAGTCACAATTGTCATCTGCATTTATCAATCCAGTGTAGTCAGGAAGTGCTAATTCACAATTTGCATCCAATTGCTCTGTTACGTCTGGTGCACAGGCATTAATTATTGGATCAGTTGTGTCTTGTACGATTACATTGAATGTACATGTGTTGACATTTCCAGCATCATCAGTCGCGGTGATAGTTACAACTGTTGTTCCTGCGACTAAATTACCTGGCGCTGGTGACTGAGATAAATCAAGAGAATTATCACAATTATCAGTATAAGTTCCAAGAGCGATATAATCTACCATTAAGAACTGACAGTTGGCATCAGCATTAACGGTCTGGTCAGGAGGACACGTCATTTGTGGCAATTCATCATCGATTACAGTCACAGTGAATGAGCATGTTGAGATATTTCCATTCACATCAGTTACGGTGTATTGTACTGTAGTGGTTCCCACAGGATATACACCCGAAGCATTTGCTGTTCCATTAAAGTTGTTTACGATGGAAGCGATACCACACTCATCAGACACTGTTGGTGCAGGCACGGTTACGGCTGCGTTACAAGCATTTGCATCGTTAGATACAGAGATGTTAGCAGGACAAGTAAGTTCAGGAGCTTCATCGTCGATTACAGTCACAGTGAATGTGCAAGTAGTAATATTATTATTTATATCGGTAACGGTGTATTCTACTGTCGTAACACCTACAGGATAAATTCCAGATGCATTTGCGGTACCATTGTAGTCATTAACAATGGATACTACCTGACAGTTATCGTCGGCATTTGGAACAGGAATTGTTACGAGAGCCTCACAGTCATTGGCATCGTTGGATACTGTTATGTTAGGAGTGCAGACAATGCTAGGAGCGATGTTATCTTCTAGTGTTACTTCGAAATTACAAGTGACATCATTACCGCTATCATCCGTTACAGTGATGGTTACTGGAACTACGGTTCCGTGTCCAGAAACTACGGTATTGGGAGCAGGACTTTGTGTGATGAGCAAGGTATTGTCGCAGTTATCATCGGCCACGATAAGGCTCGTATAATCTGGTAGAAGCAATTCGCAATCTACATTTAGTGTCTCAGTTACATCAGAGGCGCAAGTTGTAATAACAGGATCAGTAGTGTCTTCAACTATTACATCAAAGCTACATGAAGTGGAGTTTCCAGCGTCATCGGTTGCCGTAATGGTAACCATAGTTGTCCCTGAAACTGTTGTTCCAGCAGATGGCGACTGAACGTATGTCAATGACACATCACAATTGTCCGCAGCCATTGCAGGTGTGATGTAATTAGGCATCACGAATTCACATGCTGCATTAGCGGATACAATTTGATCAGCAGGGCAGGTGATGGAAGGAGCTTCATTATCACTAACGGTAACGTTAAATGAACATGTAACAGTATTACCAGCAGCATCACTCACAGTGTAGGTTACTGTTGTTGTGCCTAAGTTGAATACGAATGTTCCAAGGTTGTTGATGCCTGTTGCAGCAGACGTGCCGGTAGTAGCACCAGTAAGCGCCCATGTCAATGTTGTTACTGCGCAGTTGTCACCCGTTGTTGGGTTCGGTGTCACAACAGAAGCAGTACAAGTTCCCGCATCTACGTTCGCTGTGATATTTGCAGGACAAGTGATAGTTGGAAGAATATCATCAGAAACAGTAATGGTGTATGAGCATGTCGCAGTATTTCCAGCAGCGTCACTTACGGTGTAAGTTACTGTAGTAGTACCCACGTTGAATACAAACGTTCCAAGGTTGTTGATACCTGTTGCAGCGGATGTACCAGTGGTAGCACCAGTAAGTGCCCACGTCAATGTTGTCACCGCACAGTTGTCACCCGTTGTTGGGTTCGGTGTCACAACAGAAGCTGTACATGTTCCCGCACCCAC
>JBKCOM010000082.1:0-2283 GCA_046309775.1 Flavobacteriales bacterium | reverse complement strand
GGCGACGGCGTCAACGATCGCTTTGTTCCTTTCGAAGCATTTCCTGGTAAGTGGGTACTCACGATTTTCAATCGCTGGGGCTCGGAAGTTTTTTCGAGCACCAATTTAGTACAAGGCTGGAATGGAGAAGAGGCTCCTTCTGGCACATACTACTGGGTGATTGAGCCTCGTGATGGGCAGCAAGGCGGAAGTAAAGCGGGGTATGTGATGCTGGTGAGGGATTAGGAAAAAAAACTACTCAAAACTATCCACCCCAAGCTGAGCTTTCAAGGCTTGAATCTGAGCGTATGATGGTTGAATATTAAGAAGAATACACTTCACTTCATGATTGGCAAATCTTTCCTGAACCTTAATACCTGTCTTGTACAATCTCGATAAAACGGTTTTCAAATCCGCCAATTGATCCTTCTTCTCCATTAGAAATTTAAAGTTCATTTCAGTTACTGCAGATGTGCAAATCTTTATGCTGGCAATGCCATTCTGAAGTATCCAATTGAATAGCCAAAAAATGGAGAACTCTAAAAGGTAAAGTTTTTAGAATACAACTGAGATTACAGTTGAATAGAAAGGAGAAAAGCTATGACAGTAAATTAGCCTTTTCTCATAGGGCGTTTAAAAATGCGATCAATGCAGCTCTTTCATCGGTGGTCAAATTCATAAACGCCATCTTTGATTCATTTGCTTCACCTTCATGCCAAAGGATAGCCTCTTCCAATGTGGCCGCGCGACCATCATGTAAAAATCCTGCGTTAGGAAATATTGTTTTCGTCAAGCCTATACCCCACAAAGGAGGTGTGCGCCATTCATTTGCACCTGCCTCAAAATCTGGTCGGCCATCTCCAAGCCCAGCGCCTAATTCGTGGAGTAGCAAATCGGTATATGGTCGAATGGTTTGATTTCTTAGTTCTGGTATTTCGTGATACCCAGTAATGAGCTCAGGAACGTGACAGGCAGAACATTTTATTTGATTAAAAATCTCTTTGCCTCTCATCACCTGCGGGTCCTCCAAATTCCTAGGAGCTGGCGGTGCGAGCGTCAAAAAGTAGTAAGTGATGTCATTAAGAATGTTTGAACCTATATCAGGAGATTTTTGAATGCCAACCTCACAATTGCTTTGACCAATGCAATTTTCTGTGGTAAAAAAGTTTTCTGTTGTAATTCCCATGTCTTGATGGAAAGCATCTGCCGCCTGTTGGAGAGCGTTAGGATTATTCGATTTCCAACCAAAGCGACCAATGGTCAAGCTCTGAGTTTGCTTGTTCCAAACATAATTCGGTCGGCCGCTAATGATATCGCCATCCAAATCATTCTCATCTGCCAACGATAAAATAGTTTCATCAGAGACTGCATCGAGCAATCCGATACCGTAAACGGGTGGAGCGTGACGCGCACCTCTCAGATAAAAAGGAGGCAATTGGTTATAAGGTTCTGAGATAGAGAAATAAGGCTGTTTCAAAATCACCAAATGTCCATCTGGAAAATTGACAGGGATATACTCCCATTCAATATGCATTTGCCCTTCGGGCACTGTGCCATCTATTGATTTGGATTGAAGTTGAGTACCAAACCCTGGAAGATCAAGCGGCGCTCCGTTTGGCCCCGAACCTTGTGCACTGACTCTTAGCAAAAGTCCGATATCTGAAATTGTCGCCAAGCCTCCTCTGCCGCCCTCCACATGACAAGCGCCACAAGAATTTTCTATAAACAAAGGACCTAAACCTGAAAAAGCAGAAGTTCCAAGAGGCGCGAACGCTTGATGAAATAGTGCATCGCCATTGAAATGGCGAATCAAGTCAGCGCCTTGAAGATTTGCCAGAGGTTGTCGGTAAGCTCCGATCCCTGAGTTAAAAGAAGTGGTGGTTCCTCCAGAATAATATTCAATATTAATCGGTGTTTCTTCCACTGGCGCATTTGGCTTTTGTTTTTCCTTTTCACAGGAAGAAGCAAAACCAACAACTATGGCACCAATTAATATCGAAACAAAGCCCGATTTAGACATGGAAATTACTTTTGTCTAAAATACAAACGAACGGGGATACCAGAAAAATTAAAATGTTCTCTCAATTTATTTTCCAAGAATCGTTGATATGACTCTTTTACATTTTGTGGTGTATTGCAGAAAAACGCAATAGCTGGAGATTTTGTAGGAAGTTGGGTCACAAATTTTATCCGTACCTCTTTTCCCTTTACAATTGGAGGTGGGAAATTCTCAATGATGGGCAACATGATTTCGTTCAGTTTCGAAGTTGGGATATGTTGCAAGCGGTTTTCGTAAACCTCTAA
>JBKCOM010000081.1:0-28032 GCA_046309775.1 Flavobacteriales bacterium | reverse complement strand
ATGTTCTAGTAGCCATACACAGCTCGAACAGTGCATCTGAGGAAGCGACAATTGCACATGCGCTTCCTCTTCATTTTGAAAAGTGAGAATATTATTTTGTGTAGAAATATCTTCTAAATAAGCGAAGCGCTCGTCATTTTTAACCAGCTTAGGCGAGATGCCTTTACTTTCATCTATCTCATAATACCCACAAAGCCCATTCTCATTGAGCATGCGGTAGACGGCTTTGCAACCGTCGCAACAAAAATGTTTTTCATCAAATACGTTTTCAATGTCGGGGCATTTTTCGCCGCAGTGAAAACAAGAAGTAGGGGTAGGGGTAGGAGGAGGAGTAGGAGAATGAGTGGGATTAGTATGTACAGGGGTGAATAAGGTCATGGCTATTACTTGTAACCGATAGACAACTCTTGACCTTGTTCGTTTTGAACCGATAATGTCCAACTATCCGTTGCAGTAGTTTCTAACCATAAGCGGCCAGACCTTCTGAATACCTGAACATACAACCCATAATGATCTCTAAACATGCCCTCCAATTCACTCACAGTCATGGTATCATTGATGTTGAGATCGCCATCGCTGTGTACTAGGCGAAAATCCTTGAGCAGCGCATCATCTGTCTTCATGTATTTTTTCTCCGAACCCTTACCTGTTTGGTGAGGTCGAGAGAAAAACTCCAGCTTCAGAAAGGGATATTGCTCTGAAAATGCCTTCTGAATGGACTTGATTGTGAGCGTGTCTGAAATGTGTATGTTCATGTTCTTGCTGCTTAATCTTCTGAAATAATCAATACGGGTACACTACTCTTAAATGCCAACTGACGCGTGTGAGAAGGATAAATGAGTTTCCAAAAAATATTATGTTTACGTGCTACCATCACTACTAGATTGGATTTGAATCTACGCACCCAATCATTCAAAACCTCCGTTGTTTCACCTGGTATATCCGTCAAAAAGTGTACTTGGCTTTCGCTGCCTAACATGTTTTGTACATGCTTTATGGTCCCTAATTCTTTAGCTCTGTAAGGAGTGTCCATAACGTGTACATAATGAACTTTGGGAGCAAATTTCTCGGACATTTGTTTCAGAAGTTTCAAGCCGGTATGCACAGGAATTTCTTTTTGGTCAAATGCAAATGCAATCTTCTTCCAAGGTCTGAATCGCGCATCTGGAGGAATCACTAGGATAGGGCAGGGTAATTCACCAGCGAGGTTTGTAGCTGTGCTTCCAAATACCACCTCGCTAAACTTATCTACATGCTTCATTCCCATCACCACAATGGTTTCTGGATCTTTTGATATGTACTCTTTCAACAATTCACCTGTCAGACCAATTTCTGAATTACCACGGATCTTTAATGCGGGTCCCATCTTAGAACTTACATGCTTTACCAATTCAGACATCTTCTCTTTGTCATTGTCGGCAATCTCATCAAGGGTGGAGCTGATGTCGATGAATGAGTCACTCACCACGGGAATATAGGTCGCATGCAAGAGCAATAACTCTGCTTTCATAATCATAGCGAGACGCGCTGCGTAATTGACAGCAGTGCGCGATTCTCGAGTATAATCAGTGGTAGCAATAATCGTATTCATAATGTTGGAATTAACTAGTCAAAAGTCCCGTTAATTCAAGATATTCATAATGAGGGCGGTCAATGCTACTCATGACATTTGTCATGAATCATCAAAAAGTATTGAAAATAAGCGTTTTAACAATGGTGGGTGAATATCTGCTTTTGCGGAAGGTATTAGGAATCAAGGTTTTGTTGATTTTTGGTCAAACATGAAACAAGTGAATCAAGCTAATCAGTACCGCAAACAGATCGTAAGACGCGAAATTCCTGCCGCTTCAGAGATTGAAGCACTTAAGAAAGAAGTGCAGGAATTGACGATTGAAAATAAAAAACTCCAAGAAGAGTTGGTAGCCCGCGAAGAATTGATGCAGAATCTGTTCTCATTCATCGCTGACAACCAACACGTTCAGGAGAAAAAATAGTACTATGCTGTCGTCGCCCACTCAGCAGATGCTGCGGGCAAGTCACGACTTACTTTCTTGAATAATCCTTGCAGCACTTTGCCTGGACCAACCTCGATTACTTCGGCACAGCCGTCTGCAATCATTTGATTCATCGATTGCGTCCAACGCACAGGGGCAGTTAGTTGATCTATCAAATTCTTTTTTATCTCTTCTGGATCGCTCACTGCGGATGCTGTTACGTTCTGATATACAGGACAAATGGGAGCGCTAAAGGGCGTTGCTGCAATTGCAGCCTGAAGTTCTACACGTGCTGGTTCCATCAATGGACTGTGGAAAGCCCCTCCCACGGCGAGTTTCAGCGCACGCTTGGCGCCTGCAGCAGAAAGCGCGGCACAAGCTGCATCTATCGCCGCTACTTCTCCTGAAATCACCAATTGACCTGGACAGTTGTAATTGGCCGCTACCACCACACCGGGTGTTTCAGCACAAATTTTTTCAACCACTGCATCTTCCAATCCCAAGATCGCAGCCATCGTTGATGGTGTGATTTCACAAGCTTTTTGCATCGCCATGGCTCGCGCATAAACAAGTTTCAAAGCATCTTCAAATTGCAATGTGCGATTGGCTACGAGAGCGGAAAATTCTCCCAAGCTGTGCCCTGCGACCATATCAGGTTTAAAGCCGTCGCCCAAGAGTGAGGCCAAGGTCACACTGTGTAAAAATATCGCTGGTTGCGTCACTTTCGTTTGCTTCAAATCCTCTTCACTGCCGCTGAACATGATATCGGTGAGGCGAAAACCTAAGATATCATTAGCACTCTCCATCATCGCCTTTGCCGCGGCGCTGCTCTCATAAAGATCTTTCCCCATACCTGGGAATTGGGACCCTTGTCCAGGGAATACGTATGCTTTCATATTTTTTGGATTTGGGACGAAGATAATAATTCATGTTATTCCTTAATTTCGAAGCGTAAATTATGAGCAGACGCACCATCGTGATCGTAGTCCTATTGGCGGTATTCTCCCTTGGAGTAATTATCGCTGGTCAGGTTTTTTGGGTTAGAAAAGCCTACGGAATACAAGAAAGACAATTCAATGACCACGTTCGATTGGCACTTTCAAATGTGGTAGAGGAAATCCTCATCATGAACAAAGACAGCGCTGTGACAGAACCAGTGCTCCAAAAGGAAAGCAATTTCTTCGTCGCCAATATCAACGATACGCCGTCACCTTTTCTCCTCGAAAAACTCATTAAAGACGAATTCGAACGATACAATTTGACGGAGGATTTTGAATACGGTATCTACGACTGTTTCACTGATTCCATCGTCTTTGCATCACGGGTGAACTTTAGCAAGGATGATTTTGTGGTAAAGCCTGAGCGCGTGAGCATCACTTCGAAATTCGAACAAGATGGCCACTATTTCGGTGTATTATTTCCAAATAAAACAGCCATCATCCTCAAGCAATTGGATTTTTGGATGTATTCGAGCTTCGTCATTTTTCTAATCGTAGTCTTCTTTAGTTACACGATTTTCGTAATCCTGCGTCACAAGCGGCTTTCGGATGTGAAGACGGATTTTATTAATAATATGACACATGAACTGAAGACGCCCATCAGTACCATTGGCTTGTCTGCCGAGGCTTTGCTAAATCCCACGGTAAAATCGGAGCCCGGGCGGATGGAACAATACGTGAATATTATTAAGAATGAAAATCAGCGCCTGCGCAGTCAAGTAGATAAGGTATTACAAATCGCAACGCTCACTCCGCGCAAGGTGCATGTGAAGCTTGAGAAAATAAATGTTCACGAAATCATCAATAAAGCAGCGGGGGCTTTTAAGATTTCATTGGAAGAAGATGGTGGAGAAATTATCACCAATCTGAATGCGACTAGAGCCTTCATCAATGGTGATGTGGTGCACATCACCAATGTGATCTACAACTTGGTGGACAATGCCCGCAAGTACACGGAGAATACTCCAAAAATAGAAATCACCACAAGCAACGAAAAGGGCAATATTATCATCAAGGTAAAAGACAATGGTGTGGGAATAGCGCAAAGTCACCTTGGGATGATTTTTGATAAATTTTATCGCGTTCCCACCGGAAACCTGCACAACGTGAAAGGTTTTGGTCTCGGGTTGTTTTATGTGAATACAATTATGAAAGCTCACGGAGCGAGAATCAACGTGGAGAGCAAGATTGGCAAGGGAAGCACGTTCACGCTTCGTTTTAAAAACTCAGAATAATGGAAGAAAATAAAAGTACTGGTCCAAAAATTTTACTTGTCGAGGATGACATGAACCTTGGCTTCGTCATTCAAGATTCATTGAAAATGGAAGGCTTCAAAGTGCATTTGTGCAAAGATGGAAAGGAAGGCCTTCTTCAATTCAATAAAGACAAATACGATTTATGCCTTCTCGACGTAATGATGCCGAAGAAAGATGGCTTCAGCCTTGCCGAAGACATTCGCAAAACTGACATCGACGTGCCCATCGTATTCCTCACTGCACGCGATATGGCGGAAGACAAAATCCAAGGCTTCAAACTCGGCGCCGACGATTATATCACCAAACCTTTCAGTAGCGAGGAATTGGTGCTTCGCATCAAGGCTATATTAAAACGAAATCCTAATTTTAAAGAATCTCCAAAAGACAAATCGAAATATCAAATCGGCAATTATCAATTCGACTTTCCCAATTATGAATTGAAAATAGGAGAGGATAAAAAGAAATTGACCAAGAAAGAAGCAGAGTTGTTGAAACTATTGTGCGAACACCAAGATCAAGTGCTGGAGCGCGAATTGATTGCCAATATGATTTGGGGAGACGATTCCTATTTCGTTGGTCGCAGCATGGACGTATTCATCACGAAACTTCGCAAATACCTCAGCGATGATCCCAGTTTAGCCATCGTCAATGTACACGGTGTTGGTTTCCGATTGGAAGTGAGAACCTAGATTATTTTATTCTTTTGGAATAACAATTCGATAGCTAGAACTTCCTACTCGCGGGAAGGAGATTTCGAGATCGGCGTCACTTGCCAAATCTTTTATCAGCGGCAGTCCCATAGAGTTACCAAGAAGTTTTTTCTCAAAATCAAAACCATTGCCGGAGTCACCAACGGTTAGAATGGCGGATTCATCGGTGTTCTGAAGCCGAATGAACATTCGGTTTTCATTGGATTCTGATACCGCGTATTTAAAGGCATTGATCATGATTTCACTCACAATCAATCCTACGTGTGTGGCCGTTTTGGTGGCGATTTCCGCATTGACTTCAGGAATATCAATATCTAATCGCCCTTTCAATGAAGCGTGAGAATTTTGATACTGCTCTGCCAATTCTTGCACATATTCAGTGATATTGATCAAGGTGGCATTATTCGAGCGCATGAGCAATTCATGAATTTTTAATATTGAAAAAATCTGTTGCTCGTATTCTTCCATAAATGCGTCAAGCGTGCCGCCATCGCTGTTCTGCTTGGCAATGCGAATCAATCCAAGGAGAATGGAGAAATTATTCTTTACACGGTGATTGATTTCTTTAATCAGTCGCTCTTTTTCTGCAAGACTGAGCTCCAGTTGATGCTGCAATGCGCGGCGCTGGCGGGCTTCAAGATTACTCGCAAATACAAGTGAAACGCTGAAAGCAAAGGCTTGATCTTTTGAAGTAAAAACTTTTCGCTCTCCCGTTTTTTCAAAACACATTACCCCTACAAGTTCTCCACTGATGCGTAGCGGAATGTCCATAAGACTATACACTTCAAAGGGAATATTGTAATCGGGATTAAGTTCTGACGTCTTCTCGTCAGTCACAACGTTTTCAACTAACAGAATTTTATTCTCTTCAATCGCTTTGAAGTACGTGGGGAATTTTGATTTTTCTAAGGTGTTATTTTTATCAAATGACTTCGTGCGACGATCATACTCGCCCATCGAGACTAATTTGTCTTTATCCGCATTAAAAAGCCAAACGCTCATCCGCTCGATGCACAGCGTAGCCGTGAGACGTCGCGCGAACTCCAACATCATTTCGTCAATATCATCGCGCTTCAGATAATGAATGCGCGAGATGCTGTCCAATTCCTGTATAAGATCGATGCTGTAGTCCATGATGAGGGAGGTTTAACTGGATCCTGACACCGAATATAGTTTATTATTTTATTCCATAACATGGGGTTTAAATAAAAAGATTACCCTTGTCAGCATAAATCTTAAATTTTTTATTCTATGAAAACAAACTTTCTAAAAGTCGCAGTTTTTGCGGCATCAATGATTTTTCAAAATGTTTTTTACGCGCAAGCACAGATTGACCCAAGTTTTAATTCTGGAAGTGCATTGGCTCACACTTGTCAAGATGTCGATTACTATCAGATTGTTGAGGATGGAGTAGTGGTTGACAAAATCTTGTATGGCTTGAATGGCGGATCGATGGTAGGAGTTGTTCGAACGAATTTGGATGGTTCGCAATCCCCTAGTGACATCAGTTTTAAAATTAATACGGGACTTACTTCTTCTTGCGACCGAATTGCCGTTGAACGCGATGCCCAAGGCAATTATACAGGCAATGTTTTTATTGGTGTCAATCACCCGTCTACTAATCCTGGAGTTGGTTCAAATGTAGCTGCGATTAGGAAGTACGATCAAAACGGATTTGAAATCGCTTCTTTTCTGTACCCATTCGGAGTCAGTCACCACACTTTGTTTTTTAAGGTTGAAAATGGAGAGCAATTTTTATATACTTCGATAAACAATACGGTAAGACGCATTGACGCTGCGAATGGTAGTGTGTTGGCAACGTTAAATGTTAATACAATACCTATACCTGCAACATCAAGGGCTTTCAAGATTCGTTCAATAGGTGAAAATAGAATCGCTATTGTTGGAAGATTCAATTATCAGGGCAATATCAATATTGTAATTACAGACAACAATCTTGTTCCCATTAGTCCTCAGCCAGTTATTGTGTCAAGTATTTCACATGATATTCGAGATCTGGCTGTTGTCAATGGAAATGTAATTCTTGTGGGGCAGTTTAATAATGTCAATGGAGTCAACTTTTATAACAAGATCGCTCGCTTTAATAATGTTGGTGTTGATACATACAGCTTGGATCCATCATTCCAAGTGGCGAATCCACCAGTAGCTCCCTTAATTCCTCTTTCGAGTGCAACTTCCGACCCCAATATGTCTTGGGTTACCATTGAACCTTTTGGATGTGGTTTTGCTGTTGGTGGAAATGTAGGCTCACGCGGCATTACTGCCTACAACGAGAATGGTTCGAGCTTGTGGGGAATTACAGCAGGGTCTTCATGGGTTTGGGAAATAACTAGAAAGTTTGCCTTTGATGGTGATTCAGATGTTGAGTTGCTTGCTGTCGGTAGTTTTAGTACTATTGGAAATCCAGCTTCTACACGCTTGAGAGCAGTTCAACTTAATGGTTTCTCCATTAATCCTTCTTACAAATATTGCGCAATCCCAAATGGTAGTTTTCAAATGGACTATGAAGTTTCATCAGGCGGTCTGCAACCAAACGAAACACAAGAGTGGCTCTTAGAAGAGTCTTTGGACAATGGGCTAACGTGGAATTCTCTAGGCGATGTTTTCTCTGGTCTTGAAGGTGGAGTAATCACATCACAAAATGGTATTCTATATAGATTAACCAGAACTGTTTCAAGCTGCGCAACAAGCTGTCAATTCTCAAGCGTTTTTGGAGATGTGCAACTTGGATGTGGCCCTTATCAAGTGGTAGAGTCAGAAACAAAGTCGTTCTCCACTGAGAATGAAAATGGGACTGAGGTGTCTACATTGACAGTCTTCCCTAATCCATTTAGCGATCGAATGTCGATTACTGCGAATGAGTTTAACAATGATGACTTGGTTGATGTAATTATTTTTGATGTTAATGGTGCACAGGTTTACACCGCCGAGAAGCAGTTTGCTGGTGATCTACAAAATGGCATTGATGTTTCCAATCTCGCCGCAGGTGCTTACCTCGTTGTATTGAAATCAAAAACGGCCGTTTATAGTTATAAGGCTCTGAAGAAATAATTAACATGAAAAAAACCCTACGGGGTTTTTTCTTATAATCATTCATCGTAATATTGCGATGAATAATTTTCACCACATGGGTTTAGCGAAAACAGAACAGTTTACCGCCGAAGAAAACAAAATGGCTACTATCGCCAAGGCACTCGCGCATCCCGCGCGTATAGCAATTCTCAAGGTGCTCATCCAAAAAAAAGCATGCATCTGCGGGGATATCGTAGATGAATTGCCATTATCTCAAAGCACCGTGTCGCAACACCTCAAAGAGTTAAAAGAAGCCAGATTGATAAAGGGAGATATCGAAGGAGTGAAGGTGTGCTACTGCATCGACGGCGATAATTGGGCCGCCGCACAATCCATTTTACAAGAATTTTTTAAATCCAAAGTCATCACCAACACGAAGTGTTGCTAAAAAATAATCATCATGAAGTTATCTCAAGTAAAATCAGCATTGGAAAATTTAAAAGTAAGTCTTGTTGACCTCACTCCTGAAAGTGCTGTTCCTTCATGCAAACCAGGCTCTGGCTGCTGCTAAAAAAACAATGGAGTACAGGAAATATTTTGGGGAAATAGTGGGCACGTTTGCTCTCATTTTCTGCGGCACCGGCGCCATTATCATCAACCAAGAGTCTGGCGGCGCCATCACTCACCTCGGGATCGCTATTACCTTCGGTTTGATTGTGGCTTCCATGATTTTCGCATTAGGCGACGTTTCTGGTGCACATCTCAATCCCGCTGTCACCTTGAGCTTTGCTGTAAAAAAGCGATTTCCATGGAAGCATGTTACTCCATATATCATCGCTCAAGCGCTAGGTGCTTTCGCTGCGAGCATCACGCTTCATTTTTTATTTCCGAACAATGATACACTCGGCGCCACCATTCCTTCGGGGAGTCAAGCCCAATCCTTTATTCTTGAGGTTATCCTTACTTTGATTTTAGTAATGGTGATTTTCAATGTCACTACCGGCGCTAAAGAAAAAGGCCTTACCGCTGCGATTGCCATCGGTGGAGTAGTAGGACTCGAGGCCTTATTCGCAGGTCCTATCTGCGGCGCTTCCATGAATCCCATTCGATCCATCAGTCCAGCAATCGTGAGCGGTCACACGGAATCGTTATGGATCTATATCACCGCACCCACGATCGGCGCGCTTCTCGGAGTTTTCATTCACAATCTTCTTTATCCAAAATCCAATGTACCCATCGATTAAAAACTTCTGCGAGCAACTAGTAACGCACTTTGATGAGATTTCAGTTGAAAGAAAAGAACTTCTCGAAAAGGTAAGTGCATTTATTACCAAAAAGAAAGCTGCTGGACTTGATATAAAACTGGTTTACATCTGCACGCACAATTCCCGCCGCAGTCACTTCGGTCAGGTTTGGGCCAACGTTGCTGCTGATTTTTTTCATGTAGAAAATGTTTCCACTTTCAGTGGTGGCACAAAGGCCACGGCTTTTAATCCCAATGCAATCAATGCCCTCCGCCGTGTGGGCTTTGATATTTTTACGATTGAAGAAGGTAGCAATCCCATTTACCGCGTTGCCCATAGCGACACGTATGCACCTTCGATTTGTTTTTCAAAAGTTTATGACGATGACGCAAATCCGCAAGCTGGCTATGCGGCCATCATGACCTGCAGCGACGCTGAGGAAAATTGTCCTTTTATTCCCGGCGTAGAACTCCGCATTGGCACTACATACGACGATCCGAAGGCATTTGATAATACACCGCAGCAAGACACTAAATACGACGAGCGCTGCCGCCAGATTGCGTTGGAGACCTTTTATGTCTTTTTTTTAGCTCGTCATTAATTTGCGTTCGATATCTTGTAATTCAATGTTTTTCAGTATATTTGCGTTTAAACCTAATTAGAGCACGACACGAAAACCTAATTATAGCACGGCGTTAAAACCTAACGAAAGCACGGACAACAAACTTTAAATGGCTACACCGAGCGAAAAATTAGCGGCCTCCCTTCATGCATTGAAGGTACTTCAAGACGAAGGAAAAGCTGCAATTAAAACTTCAGAGTTAACTCGAGCCGATAGAGAACGGTTGGTGAAAAATGGCTTTTTATTCGAGATAACTAGAGGCTGGTATTTGTCAACGCCTTCCTCAGAGAAATTAGGTGATAGCACCACATGGTATGTTTCATTTTGGCATTTTTGCTCGCGCTACTTGGGCGATCGATTTCCAGATGAATATTGGCTTTCTCCAGAGCAATCATTGCAAATTCATTCAGGTAATTGGGCTGTACCAAAGCAGTTGATTGTTCGTTCGAAAGTTGGTACGAATTCAATTACACCATTAGCGCACGATACCTCGTTGTTTAGCATGAAATCCGCTTTACCAAATGAGGCAGTAGTTCAATATATTAATGGCTTAAGAGTTTTAAGTCTTCCTTCAGCTTTAGTATATAGCGCTTCAACCATTTTTGTTAAGAGCCCTACGGATGTGAGAACAGGGCTTGCTATGATTAGTGACTCATCCGAAGTGTTGAAAATATTGCTAGATGGGGGACATAGCACCATAGCAGGAAGATTGTGTGGGGCTTTTCGAAACATCGGAAACGATCGTGTTGCAGATGATATTTTGAAAACTATGAAAGCGGCTGGGTATGATATTCGAGAGGTTGACCCATTTCGAAATGAAACGCCCGTATTGTTGTCTTCCAGAGATAGGTCTCCGTTTGTAAATCGTATCAAGTTAATGTGGGCAGCTATGCGCGAAGTTGTTATTAAGAACTTTCCCGCAGCTCCCGGCATTCCGGCTGATTCTGCGGATTACTTGAGAGCTGTTGAAGATATATATACCACAGATGCTTATCACTCATTATCCATTGAGAGGTATAAAGTAACGCCAGATCTCATAGAAAAGGTAAAAGAAGGGGAATGGAACATTGAGTCCAATGAAGAAGATAGAAAGCAAAGGGATGCCATGGCTGCGAGAGGTTATTGGCAGGCGACTCAGGAAGTAAGAAAAACCTTGAAGAGAATTTTAGCGGGTGAAAATGCCGGACAGATTGCAGATAGTGACCATGCCAATTGGTATAGAGAATTATTCGCGCCTAGCGTTACAGCTGGCATATTAAAGCCTTCTGATTTGGCTGGATATCGAAGCGGACAAGTGTTCATTGGTAAATCTAAACATATACCACTTGCTCCCAATGATGTTAGAGATGCGATGCCTGTATTGTTTGAATTAATAAGTCAGGAACCCGATGCGTCAGTCCGAGCCGTACTCGGACATTTTATTCTTGTCTACATTCATCCCTACATGGACGGAAATGGGCGGATGGGAAGGTTTATGCTAAATGTCATGCTAGCTTCAGGAGGTTATCCATGGACTGTTATCCCTGTAGAAAAAAGAGATGAATATATGAGTATTCTAGAAAGAGCTAGTGTAGAAAATGATATATTACCCTTTACAAAATTCATTGCTCATCTTGTGAAAAAGGGAATGAATGGAAAACCAGTTGCTCATCTGTAATAAAAAAACCGGCTTCATCAAATTGTATTTGATAAAGCCGGTGTGTACCCCGGGCGGGACTTGAACCCGCACGACCGTTTCGGGTCACAGGATTTTCTTACCATCTACGTTTTTCAACGCTTCCTAAGAGGAATTTGTGGTCTGGACTTTCTCTTTACCATAGCATTTCTGCATTAGGTACTGCCTGTCAAGTCTCTACACCTTTCCCGAAAATTTCGGGACTTGGCTCGGGATTACCTGGCCACTTGCATGGCACGGGCTTCCCCGAATTTAAGCAGTTCTACTTCTCTGATTTCTCAAAGAGCACTCAAATTATTTTAAGTCCTGCGTGTCTACCGATTCCACCACCAGGGCAAAAGGGGTAAAAAAAATCCCGATCTCTCTAGACCGGGACCATCGAGCGGGAAACGAGACTCGAACTCGCGACCCTAACCTTGGCAAGGTTATGCTCTACCAACTGAGCTATTCCCGCTTGTTCTACTTTTGGGACGGCAAATGTATAACGGATATCCAATCTGTCAAATTTTTTTTGCACTTTTATTTATCTTTCTCTAATTCTATTGAAAATCAATCTTTTCAAAGATCACAGAGACCGCGCCAACATTGCTTTTTACCAATTCATCCGCCCGCTGACCCATTTCCATACACTTCTTCTCATTATCCAAAAGCTCTCTCAATTCCTTTTCCATTTCCTCACGATCCTTCGCCGCTAGAGCTGCTCCTACCTTCACCAACTGCACCGCTTCGTCAAACTTCTCATATTTTTTTCCAAATACTACCGGCACCCCATACACCGCCGCTTCCAGCGTGTTGTGTATGCCCTTGCCAAAGCCTCCGCCAATCACAGCAATCCGCCCATAGCGATACAGCGAACTCAACATGCCCATATTATCTATCACCAATACCCGTGAATCCTCTCTGAGCGAGCCTTCGCTAAATCGCGTGGGAGCATGCTTTTCAAACATTCTGAAAATCTCTGATATCCTGCCTTCGTCAATGTAATGTGGTGCGATGATGAGCCTCAAATCATGATATTCTGACATCAAGCGATGGAGCACTCCTTCTTCTTCGCGATAACTGCTGCCCGCAACAATGGTGATTCCGCTGGATACAAAGTTCTTTGCGAGCTCAATCTCCCTAGATTTTTGCTTGATATCCACCACGCGATCAAAACGTGTATCGCCGCAAACCTTGTAATTGCTCAGTCCAATCGAGCTCAAGAGGTTTCCACTTTTTTCATTTTGTAAAAAGAAAAAATGTACACACTTGAGCACGCTTTGCCAAAACTCACTGCCCTTGAAAAAACGTTGTTCCTCCCGAAAGATGCCACTGACAACGAATAGCGGAATATTTTTCTTTTTTATTTCAAAAAAATAATTCGCCCAATATTCATATTTTACAAAAAATACTTTTTCTGGCTTTAAAATATCCATCCACTTTGCCGCATTCTGCGGGGTGTCCAGAGGTAGATAAAGAATTAAATCCGCACCGCTGTAGTTCTTTCTCACTTCATATCCGCTGGGCGAAAAGAAAGTCAAAACAATTTTCTTTTGAGGAAAATTACTTTTGATTTTTTCAATCAAAGGTCGGCCTTGTTCAAACTCTCCAAGTGATGCGGCATGCAACCATATAATTGCGCCATCATTCGCTTTCCTCCACTCTTCAAGCTTTTGCCATACATCTTTTCTCCCCGACAACCACTGCTTGGCTTTGGTATTAAATGGCGCTGCGAGAATGATAAAAAGCTTGTAGAGCTTGATGCCAATGTTGTAAAGGAGATGCATCAAATTTTAATCATAATAAAATTCGTCAGGAGCACGCGTGTATAGATTGAGCACCCATCCTGCTCGGATACCAAAAAGAATGTCGCGGCGCTGCTTCGTATCCCGTTCCATGGTGTCAAAATTCAAATCTCTTCTGCTTTGCGTAAAGCCTTGATAACACTCCACTCCAGCAAAAAAGTTGATGAGCTTATTATTAGACATCAATGAATAGCCCGCAAATTGGTAGGCGGTGAATCCATTTGAAAGACGGTCGTATCCTTTTTCATAATCGCCATCTAGAAAGCGAATTTCGTTTTCCTGATGTTCAATTCTTATCTTATGCTGCATAAATCCAATACCACCATAGACGAGAATTCCTGAATTGGGATTGGGACTAAGCACGTTGAAGAGTCGTCCGAAGTCAGCCGTGACGGTGTAACCGCGCTGCTGAATGAAAATCTTTGCAATTTGTCCCTGATTGTCGAGAATTTCTCCTCGCTCTGTATACAGATTAGAAAGAAGCCCCGGTTCATTCACGTTGCGCCCATAGATATACGTGCCCTGAATGCCATAGTACCAATTGGTCTTGGTCTTGATGTGAAAACCAATTCCCACCGAACCATTGTTGCCAAAACGATCAGCCATGTCGCCGGCTGGACTTTGAAAACCCCAACTAATGGATACATGCGGATTAAAAAGAGACGAGTCGCGCACTTGATATTGCGCAGTACCTTGATAAACAAAGTGCAAAAAAAGAATGAGAACCCCGATCTTCTTCATGTTACAAATTAAGGTCGATATTTCAGATTGACCAAAAAATCCTTGTGTACATTTACCCCCCGCAAACAATAAGTGAATGAATCCAATTCAAATGGTTGACCTAAAAGGTCAATATGCTAAAATCCAACAAGAAATAGACGAGGCAGTAATCAACGTAATTCGCTCTTCTGCATTCATCAATGGTCCAGAGGTGGGCGCTTTCCGCCAAGAACTGGAAAATTACTTGAGTGTAAAACACGTTATTCCTTGCGCGAATGGTACAGACGCACTTCAAATAGCGATGATGGCGTTGAATCTAAAGCCCGGTGATGAAGTTATCACGGCGAGCTTTACTTATGTGGCCACAGCAGAGGTGATTGCGCTTCTTCAGTTAAAGCCAGTGCTCGTGGATGTGCACCCAGACACTTTCAATATTGATCCAGCGGCAATCGAGAAGGCTATCACGCCTCGCACAAAGGCCATCGTACCCGTTCATTTGTTCGGTCAATGCGCGGATATGGAAGCGATTTTGAAAATTGCTTCTAAACATAATCTATATGTGATTGAAGACACAGCCCAAGCGATTGGTGCCACATATACTTTCAGCGATGGCCGCACGGCACGCGCTGGTACGATGGGTCACATTGGTGCAACTTCCTTTTTTCCTTCTAAAAATCTAGGCTGCTATGGCGACGGCGGTGCATTATTCACCAATGATGATAAACTGGCTGATCAGATGCGTATGATTGCCAATCATGGGCAAACGGTGCGTTACTATCATGATGTAGTGGGTGTCAACTCACGTCTCGATAGCATTCAAGCTGCCATTTTGCGCATCAAACTGCGTCACCTCGATGCTTATAGCGCAGCTCGTAACGCAGCGGCTTCATTTTATGATGACGCTTTTAAGAATGAACCAAAACTGAAGACGCCTGCTAGAGCAAAAAATTCTACACACGTTTTTCACCAATATACCCTCATCACCGACGGTGTCGACCGCTTCGGATTGCAGGATTTCCTTTCTACAAAGGGCATTCCAGCGATGGTGTACTATCCCGTGCCGCTCCACATGCAAAAGGCTTATGTGGACCCGAGATATAAAGAAGGTGATTTTCCTGTCACCGAAGAGTTGTGCAAACGAGTTATTTCACTACCTATGCATACTGAACTCTCACAAGAGCAACTCGATTTTATCGTGAGCTCCGTGAAAGAGTTCGTAGGGAAGTAACCAAGGACTTCCTCATCACAAGCAAAAGGCCTTCATTTGAAGGCCTTTTGTTGTTTTTATCAAAACTCAATTTTATAACTCAACACGGGTATAAGTGGTGTCTGTGTCCATGTCTTGATGGCCCCCTCTTCGCTATCAAAGTAAGTTCCGCCAATGTTGGCGCGGTTGCTCACATTTTGAATGTCCAATGAGAGGGTAGAGGTGGACTTCGCACGATTGCGCTTGATGCTGAATCGCACATCCGTGCGGAAGTAATCTGCATTCTGAATAGTGAACGCTCTGCTATCAATCCATTGCGCTTCTCCGCTCGCAATTGAGGATTGCAAATCAATAGGTGTGCGTCTCAACCCACCCGAATAAATCGCGCGCATGTTGAAACTAAATGTCCTATTCTTTTCTGGATTCCCAATCTTCCAATCCTTTCCTCCAGTGAAGGTGAGCGAGCGCCCAGCATTGTATCGCGTGTCACGCCAAATGCCATCTTTCGCTTTGTACTCCGAATCAAACAAAGCTCCCGACAATAAGAAATACATTCCATTATGCGTGAATTGCTCCAGAGTCAACTCTATTCCATAATTTCTCCCGAAACCTTGGTTCACCATCGGTTCCAAGACATAGTCAAACTCTATATTCAAACTTGAATTGCTCGATCCAGGCACGTCTTCAATCGCAATATTGTAAAGGTGCTGATAATAACCTTCCAACTTTGCATGCAGCTTCTTATTGATTTGATGATCATAAGACGCCACGATATGATGTGCTTTATTGAAATCCAAATCACGGTTGGGCTGACGAGTGACACCATTTGCATCCGTAATTTTTCCATAATAAACACCCAGCGGTTGCACTTGGCCGTGCAAACCATAGCCAAGGCTCCACACATGCTGCGCGCTAGTCGTGTAACGCACGCTCGCACGCGGTTCTACGCTATGCCTTCCTGTAGATGGGATGCCTAAATAATGAACGCCAGACAAAATTTGCCATTGATCGGAGAGGCGATGTCTCCATTGCGCAAATGCTTGCGTGGTAGTCAATCCAGCGCCTTCATCGAGCGGACGCACAAACTGCTGCGTACTTTCTTCTTTATATTCTTTATACAAATTAAATCCTAATTGATTGACGTAAACGCCACTGCGCATGCTATTGCGAGCGTTGATTTTCCAATTCCATACGGTGCTTACGGTCACTTTTGTATTCGAATATTTTTCACGGTAGATTTCCTCAAAGCGCATATTGTCGTCGTAACGGTCTTCAATGTAGCCCAATGAAGTGCCCGAGCCCAGTATTACCGATTGCAAACTATGTTTTTCATTAAAAATATATTGATGTTTCACACCTACAGCCCCTGTGTTGCTGTAGTAATTTCCACGCTCGCGATCACTCTCTCGCTCCCATTTTGTGCTGTCACTTTCTGCTTTAAAAGCTTGATTGCTAAGGCCGCCAAAACCAAATACGCCAAAGGTTCCAGCTTTCTTTGTCGGCAGACTCACATTAAAACTAAAGTCCTGAAAATTGGTGACAGCATCCCCCACATTGATGCCCAAATTGCTGATGACAGATAGGGTAGAGTAGCGGTAGTTCATCAGATAAGACCCATCATATCCTTTCTTGAACGGCCCTTCTACAGCGGCGTCTAGACCGAGGAAGCCTGCTTGAAAAGTATATTCTCGCTTCTCATTATTGCCTTTTCGCAAACGCAAATCAAAGACACCCGATAGTGCATTTCCATACTCTGCCGAAAAGGCTCCAGTCATAAAATCACTATTGCTCAGAAGTTGCGCACTGAGTATGGAAATCCCTCCACCGCTTGTGGCTGGCGCGCTGAAGTGATTGGGATTGGGAATGTCAACGCCTTCCATCCGCCACAACAAACCGTAAGGCGAATTGCCACGAATGGAAATATTATTGTTCCCATCATTGGCTGCAATAACACCTGCAAACGATGTCGCCATGCGCCCGGGATCATTTACCGCCGCAGCAAACTTCTGCGTTTCTTCCACACTAAACGTGCGCGAACTGACGCCCGCCATGGTATTGATCGTTTCGCGCTTGTCCGACTCTGCCACCACTTCCACGGCTTGAATGGAATTGATGTCTTCTTCCATCTGAATCGTCAAGCTCATTTCTTTTCCACTGATTAGTGAAAGATTGGATAATACTGCTGGTTTGTATCCGGTAAAATTGGCCACCAAACTGACGTTGCCCACAGGCACTTGATTGATTTTAAAATTTCCATCCATATCTGATACAGCCCCCTTGACTGGATCAGTATTCATCACAATAATGGTCACGCCTGGTAGCGGCGATTGCGTGACGTTGTCTACAACAACGCCTTTGATGTTTTGTGTTAACTGTTGTGCTGTGCTCTCATTGACAATGGTGATGAGCAACAAAAGTGAAAAGATGAATTTCGGATACATAATACTGTGTTTCTATCCGAATGACGTCTTTGTTTTTTTTTACCCTTAGTGAATGAGAAAAAAAATTAGAAGAATCGTATTCCGAAACGCCAACCGGGCCATACCTCACTCTTGTAACGGTTGTCTGACGTGCTGTACACGATGTTGCGCGGTTCTGAATAAGGATTGTAGGTTGAATCCATTTCATAAAAAGCGTGGTTTGCAACAAAAGCGGCATATACTGCAAACCAGGAGGTAATTTGATATTCTACACCCGTGCTCAAGCGATTGGTCAATTGTAGATGTTCGATGCGGCCTCCTTCTACCATCTGATGCGAAGTGATGTCGATGTTCCAACGCACGCGCTTACCTAGGCGAGGCGAGGTTCCAATTCCATAACCGAACGACCATTCGGTACTATCGCGATGTTGTGGACGTATTGTAGATGATAGAATGGTGTAAAGCGCTGGAACTCCCGTGCGGAACGATAGATTCAAATGTGCTTCGCTATCGTAGCCAACGTCTAGTTTGTGATAGCCATTTTTCACAAAATTCAAAACACCAATCGGCACGCCGCTCACACTGTCGGCGATATTGATCACGCCGAGTTGAAATTTGGAATGAGATGCTACATTAATCACTCCTATTTGTGCGCGACTTTCTTTTGCAATATTGAATGGAGCAATCTGCAATGGGATATCTGAATGAATATTCATGAATCCTGCAATCGCCATTGCTGTGTTGCGCTGGGCATTGGAGTTCAGAAACCCCGCAAATTGCGGCCCATCACAGTTTCCTTGATTGAAATTAAACAGACCTGCAAATTGAGCTCCCGTGAGAGAATCTTGATTCAAATTATAAAGCCCTGCAAACTGCACGCCTTTGAATGAGCCGGCATTGTGATTGAATAGACCTGCAAATTGAGCGCCTTGCGATTTAGCACCATTTACATTGAAGAGTCCAGCAAACTGAGCACCGACACTGCTTTCCAAATTGATATTATAAAGCCCCGCGAATTGAACTCCTTTCGAATAACCTCTGTTGGTATTAAATAGACCAGCGAACTCTACTCCTTCATTCGCAAGTGCATATCCGCCAAGGATATTGAATGAAATGGTATTGATGCTATTGCCGCTGAGTTTTCTATTCGTTCCAATATATGGAACAAAGGTCACTTGAAACTTGCGATAAATAGTATCCTGTACGTTCAAAGTCACCAACTGATGTTTGTGCCAAAATGAAGCGATGGACTGTGCCACCTGATCCTTCCCGCGATGGAGAATATTCAAAGCAGTCATATCACGCACATCCGCCTGCGATAGGGAAGAGGTATGAGCGAAGGCACTATCTTTTAACCCCAAGTCATTTCCGCTATAATTGTATTTGCGAATAAAAATGGAGTCGGGCGCTACGTTACGTTTGATGCGCAATTCATAATATCCATTGGGATCTGTATTCCTTGACCGCATCGACTTTCGCTCATAAACGGTAGCATTATCTAGCGGTGCGCCTTTGCTATCGTACACGTATCCTTTCACGAGAATTTCATCATCATCTATTTTTTCTTTTGAAATAATAATGTATCCCTTTACTTCTTTGAACTTATATCCCGTTCCAAGCAGATGAATTAATACGGCCTTCAATGGCGCTTGCTGGGCCTTAACGCTCGCTTTCTTTTCAGCCTGAAGTACTTGATTGGTATAGGAAAACTTCACATCAGCCACGGTCTCCAAACGCAGCAATATGTTTTTTGTCGACTGATCACGCATGTCAATGCTGACGCGCTGTTCCAACTTCTGTCCAAGAGAGGCGAAGGATGCGAATAGGAAAAATATACAGAGTCTAATAGCAGCCATTTCCTTCAATGTAAATTCTATCATTTTTCTCAATTACCTTTGCTTGTAGCGTTTCAGAAAGAATGAGAAGGATAGTATCCAACCGTTCATTCTCAAACCGAACGGTCATTCGGCAGTTGCGTATTTCATCAGAAACGCTGATTTCCGCGCCAAACGCACGATTCAAATCTTGAATAATAATATCCAATGGAACATTCTGATAATCGAATACATTGTCACGTCCCTTGTTTGGTGGCAAGGATTCATCTTGAAATATTCCAGATTTTTTATTGTAAAAAATCCGTTCTCCGGCCTCAAGAACGCGAATAGAATCGCGCTTATCGGTCACTTTTACAATGCCTGATTTCACATCGACAATAATCAAACTATCAGAAGCATAATTCTGTACGAAAAATTCTGTTCCAATATCTTCAATTTTCAATTGATCGGTGAATACCAATACTTCTTGATTGGAGCGAATATCAAAGCTGGTAGCACCTTTGAGATAATAACAATGCTTGTTGTTTTTATCGTCACGACGGTAGCGCAGTTCGCTATTGATTTCTACAGTGGCGATGCTGCCTTCTTGCAAAGTCAATTGTTCTTGTTTGTCCTGCGTAGCTACTAATACCGCCTCGTTGTTTTTTGGAAGTAAAAACAGTACACCGATAAGTACGGCCGCAGCTGCTGCTGCGGCATACCAGCGGTAGTTTGTCTGTTTTTTATTTTCCACTTCTCTTTTAAACTCGCCAAAAGCTTGCCTCCAATCCTCAGCGGGTTTGGTGCGATGGTAAGTGGCCGACATTTCAAAGAAATATTGCTGATGTTCTTCGCTTTCTGCAATCCATGATTGCAACTCGCGAATGCTGTCTTCATTGGCATTTCCTGAAAGGAAAGCAGCAATGAGATTATCGATATGTGTAGGTTGCGTGCTCAATGGATGAGAGAAAATAATGTTGGGTATAGTATCAAAAGCAATGGCAAATAGTCTGCGAGATCTTGCCTCAACTGGCGCAAAGCTCTGCCCATGTGGGCTTCCACAGTTTTTATAGAAAGCCCAAGCTTTTCGGCAATTTCTTGATATTTCAATTGATCAAATCTACTCAGCTTAAATACAGCCTTGCATTGATCGGGGAGTGCTTCAATGGCCTGCTGCACGCGGTTTTCTATTTCTTGAGACACCATTTCGTCAGTGTCTGCGATCGGACGAAGGTGTTGTGTGCTTTTGCGATGCTCGTTTCTCACTTTCAAATGACGATGATGGTTG
This sequence comes from Flavobacteriales bacterium, assembly GCA_046309775.1. Lineage (GTDB taxonomy): Bacteria > Bacteroidota > Bacteroidia > Flavobacteriales_D > Sanyastnellaceae > JAIXWP01. The sequence continues at coordinate 7,267 of JBKCOM010000081.1, read as the reverse complement.
ATACATCTGTTTTTGACACTGGTGAAGAGGTAGCCTTGCAGATTGGACTCAATCCCAAGATCATGGCGGTTCTCCCAGAGGTGCATGAATGTTTTCTGCACGATGTCACGTGCATGTTCGCGGTCATTGATTTGTAATCGAGCAAAGTCAACAAGAGGGGAATAATAGGTCTCATACATCTTTTCAAATGCGTTATGGTTTCCCGCCTTTAAACTTGCTATAAACAATTGATCCTTCATAGGGGATGGAATGCTGCTAAGTTATTTGGCGTTTTCAATTGCTATGACACCACAAGATTATTTTACCCCTAGTCGATACTTAATATAGTTTAAAATGATGTTGTTTTTTACGATATTGAAAAAATCAATGTAAAATTTTCAATGAAAATGACTGCCCTCTATTTTGGTAAAAATCAGTAAAATACAATTCTGAATTCGGAATTCTGAATTCGGCAAACCAATGAAAGTCAGTTGTTTATAATAGAAAAAAAGTTAAAACGGAAGAATATCTCTCAGATCTTGGGTCGCGAATTTGGCTTTGTTGACAATGTTGAAAATTGGGGCGAAAAACGGGGTTGACTGATATTTATTGTATTGAAAATAAGTTATTTATAAAGATAATCGCATTTTTCGATAATTATTTTCATTCAGGATTTGCACGGATGGAATTCGTGCGTACATTTGCAGCCCGTTTTTTAGGCGATTTGACTCGACCGAAAAGACGTGAAAAAAAGGAAATTAGCATAATGCCAACGGTACAACAATTAATAAGAAAAGGACGCGAGCCGAAAACTTACAGAAGTAAGTCTGCCGCTTTGACCTCATGCCCACAGCGCAGAGGTGTATGTACTAAAGTATATACAACTACTCCTAAGAAGCCGAACTCAGCTCTCCGCAAGGTAGCTAAGGTTCGTTTGACGAACGGTTTTGAAATCATCGCCTACATCGGTGGTGAGGGTCACAACCTTCAAGAGCACTCAATCGTTCTCGTAAGAGGCGGTCGTGTGAAGGACCTTCCAGGGGTACGTTACCACATCGTTCGTGGAGCCCTCGATACAGCGGGTGTAAACGGCCGTGGTCAACGTCGTTCGAAATACGGTACAAAACGTCCTAAAGTAAAGAAATAATCCTTTCAAGGTAATAATATCATGAGAAGAAGAAAGGCCAAAAAAATCGCCGTCCTCCCAGACCCAAAGTTCAACGAAGTGGTAGTAACCAAGTTCGTAAACAACTTGATGCTTCAAGGTAAGAAGGGTACAGCTTTCACCATTTTCTACGATGCAATCGAGAGAGTGGCAGCTAAGACCAACGAGGATGGTTTGGAAACTTGGAAAAAAGCATTGGAAAACGTTACTCCAGCAGTTGAGGTGAGAAGCCGTCGTGTTGGTGGTGCTACATTCCAAATCCCATCTCCAATCCGTGAAGACCGCCGCAATTCAATGGCGATGAAGTGGTTGATCAACTACGCTAGAAACCGTAACGAGAAGAACATGTCTGAGAAGTTGGCCGGTGAAATCATCGCTGCTTCTAAAGGTGAAGGCGCTGCTTTCAAAAAGAAAGAAGACGTGCACCGTATGGCTGAAGCTAACAAAGCATTCTCTCACTTTAGATTCTAATCAGCAATTCAATAAAGAGATACAGAAATGTCACGCGATTTAAAATTCACAAGAAATATCGGAATTGCTGCTCACATCGACGCAGGAAAGACTACGACTACAGAGCGTATTCTTTACTACTCTGGTGTGAACCACAAAATTGGTGAAGTACACGACGGTGCTGCTACCATGGACTGGATGGCCCAAGAGCAAGAAAGAGGTATCACTATCACTTCTGCTGCCACTACAGTATTCTGGAACTACCGCGGTAACAAATATCACGTTAACATCATTGATACTCCTGGTCACGTTGACTTCACAGTAGAAGTAAACAGATCACTTCGCGTTCTTGATGGTCTCGTGTTCCTCTTCAGCGCCGTTGATGGTGTTGAACCACAATCAGAAACAAACTGGCGCCTCGCTGACAACTACAACGTAGTGCGTATCGGTTTCGTAAATAAAATGGACCGCCAAGGTGCTGACTTCCTTATGGTAGTGAAGCAGGTGAAAGATATGTTGGGTAGCAACGCGGTTCCACTCCAACTCCCAATCGGTGCAGAAGATGATTTCAAAGGTGTTGTTGACTTGATCAACTTCCGCGGAATGATCTGGAACGAGCACGATAAGGGTATGACTTACGAAGTAGTAGACATCCCAGCTGATATGTTGGAAGAAGCTACTGAGTACAGAGAAAAACTCCTCGAGGCTGTGTCAGAATATGACGACAACTTGATGATGAAGTTCTTCGATGATCCGAACTCAATCACTGAACGCGAAATCCTCGATGCATTGCGCCAAGCTTGCCTCGATATGAAGATCGTTCCAATGGTTTGTGGCTCTTCATTCAAGAACAAAGGTGTTCAAACAATGCTCGACTTGGTAATGGAAATCCTTCCAAGTCCTCTTGATAAAGAAAGCGTAAAGGGTACTCATCCTGACAGTGGCGAAGAGATTTCTCGTAAGCCAGACTTCGCTGAACCATTCGCTGGTCTCGCTTTCAAAATCGCTACTGACCCATTCGTAGGTCGTCTAGCATTCACTCGTGCATATTCTGGTGTGTTGGAAGCAGGTTCTTATGTATTGAACACACGCAGCGGAAACAAAGAGCGTATCTCACGTATCTTCCAAATGCACGCTAACAAGCAAAATCCAATCGAAAGACTAGGTGCCGGTGATATCGGAGCTGTAGTAGGATTTAAAGATATCAAAACAGGGGATACCCTTTGCGATGAGAAGAATCCAATCATTCTCGAAGCAATGAACTTCCCAGAGCCCGTTATCGGTATCGCTGTTGAGCCTAAGACTCAAGCTGACTCTGATAAAATGGGTATGGCTCTCGCCAAACTCGCTGAAGAAGATCCAACATTCCGCGTTAGAACAGACGAAGATTCTGGTCAAACAATCATCAGCGGTATGGGTGAGCTTCACCTCGAGATCATCGTTGACCGCCTCCGTCGCGAATTCAAAGTAGAATGTAACCAAGGTGCACCACAGGTATCTTACAAAGAAACCATCACTGGTAACACCAACCACAGAGAAGTTTACAAGAAGCAGTCTGGTGGTCGTGGTAAGTTCGCTGATATCGTGATCAACATCGGTCCTAACGACGATCCAGAAAAACCAGGTCTATTATTCGTAAACAATATCAAGGGTGGTAACATCCCAAGAGAATTCATCCCATCAGTGGAAAAGGGCTTCAAAGAAGCAATGACCAATGGTGTGTTGGCTGGATACCCAGTAGATTCTCTTAAAGTAGAATTGAACGACGGTTCATTCCACGCGGTTGACTCTGACGCTCTTTCTTTCGAATTGTGCGCTAAGATGGCTTACCGTGAAGCAATGCCAAAGTGTCGTCCAATCCTTCTTGAGCCTATCATGAAGTTGGAAGTAGTAACTCCAGCAGAAAACATGGGTGATGTTATCGGTGACTTGAACAAGCGTCGCGGAATGATCGAAGGTACCAGCGAAAGAAATGGTGCAACTGTTATCTCTGCGAAAGTGCCACTTTCTGAAATGTTTGGTTATGTAACAGACTTACGTACCATCACCTCAGGTCGTGCTACTTCTACAATGGAATTTAGCAATTACTCTCCTGCTCCAAACAACGTAGCAGAAGCTGTTATATCAAAAGTGAAAGGAAAAGCCAACGCCTAATATAAACCAGTAGATGGCTCAGAAGATTAGAATAAAATTAAAGTCCTACGATCACAACCTCGTTGACAAATCAGCAGAAAAGATCGTTAAAACCGTAAAGGCAACGGGTGCTGTAGTGAATGGTCCTATTCCACTTCCTACTCACAAAAGAATTTACACTGTGTTGCGCTCGCCACACGTTAACAAGAAGGCTCGTGAACAGTTCGAGTTGAGCTCTTACAAGAGATTGCTCGATATTTACAGCTCTTCTTCAAAGACGGTAGATGCGCTCATGAAGCTCGAGCTTCCAAGCGGTGTTGAAGTAGAAATCAAAGTGTAGTCACAAACAATAAAAAAAAGAACACATGCCAGGAATAATTGGTAAAAAGGTCGGAATGACTAGTGTCTACAGTGCCGCTGGAAAGAATATTCCATGCACAGTGATAGAGGCTGGTCCATGTGTGGTGACACAAATCAAGACCATTGAAAAGGACGGCTACGCAGCCATCCAGCTAGCCTACGGCGAAAAGAAGGAAAAAAACACATCAAAGCCACTTCAAGGACACTTCAAGAAGGCTGGTGTAACTCCAAAGAAAGAAGTTGTCGAGTTCAAGGAATTCGCTGGTGATTTCAAATTGGGTGATGCCATCAAAATAGAAGAGATCTTCGCAGAAGGCGAAAATGTTGATGTAATCGGTACTACAAAAGGTAAAGGTTTCCAAGGCGTTGTGAAGCGTCACGGATTCTCCGGAGTAGGAGAGAGCACACACGGTCAGCACAACCGTTTGAGAGCTCCCGGTTCATTGGGTGCTTCTTCTGACCCATCACGTGTATTCCCAGGGATGCGCATGGCAGGAAGAACAGGTGCTGATCGCAGAACAGTTCAGAACCTCGAGATCGTAAAGATCCTCCCAGAAGAAAACTTAATACTCATCAAAGGTGCCGTACCAGGTTTCAATGGTGCTACCGTATTAATCGTGAAGTAACATGCAACTCGAAGTATTAAATACACAAGGTCAAAAGACCGGTAAGAAAGTTACCCTCGATGAGGCAGTGTTCGCTATCGAGCCAAATGATCACGCTATTTACTTGGATGTAAAGAGATACCTCGCTGCTCAACGCACTGGTACTCACAAAACCAAGCACCGTGGTGAGGTTAACGGTTCAACCAGAAAATTGCACAAACAAAAGGGTACTGGTGGTTCAAGAAAGGGTAGTATCAAAAACCCATTGTTCCGCCAAGGTGGTAGCATCTTCGGTCCAAGACCAAGAACCTACGATATCAAGGTAAACAAGAGCACTCAACGCCTTGCTCGTGCTTCAGCTCTCAGCTACAAAGTAAAAGAGAACGGAATCACTGTTGTTGATGCAATCGCGTTCGCCGCTCCCAAGACGAAGGAATTCGCTCAAGTAATCAAGAATTTGAACTTGAACGACAAGAAGACTCTCGTTTTGATCCCAGAAAGAAATGATGCTGTTTACCTCTCTTCACGCAACTTGCAGAGAGCACGCGTTCAAATCGCTAGCATGGTAAACACATATGATATTATGAACAGCAATAACATCGTGTTCGTTGGTAACGCTCACGAAGTGGTTGCAGAAATCATCAAAAAGTAATCGCCATGGAAGTTTTGATCAGACCTCTGGTAACAGAGAAAATGACAGCCATCCAAGATAAACTTGGAAAGTATGGGTTCATCGTTGACTTAAACGCCAACAAGATCGAAATTAAAAAGGCGATCGAGAAAGCATACGGCGTGAACGTGACAAACGTAAACACCCTCCGTTATGACGGCAAGCTAAAAACTCGCTTTACCAAAACAGGTATTATCGAGGGACGCACAAAGAGCTACAAAAAGGCAATTGTTACTCTTGCAGCCGGTGAAACAATAGACTTTTACGCCAACATTTAAGATATAGTCGGAAATGGGCATCAGAAAATTAAATCCGGTAACTCCGGGAACACGCTTCAAAGTCGCACAGACTTTCGAAGAAATCACAACAGACAAGCCGTTTAAGGCTCTCGTTGTGCCAATGAAGAGAACAGGTGGTCGTAACAACCAAGGTAAGCGTACTATGCGCATGATTGGTGGTGGTCACAAGCGTCGCTATCGTTTGATTGACTTCAAGCGTAACAAGCATGAAATTGCTGCGAACGTTTTGACAATCGAATACGATCCAAACCGCTCTGCTCGTATCGCCCTCGTTGAATACGCTGATGGTGAAAAGAGATATATCCTCGCTCCTCAAGGTTTGACCGTTGGTCAGACGATCATGAGCGGTGCTGGTGCAGCTCCAGAAATCGGAAACGCACTTCCACTCAGAGATATTCCTCTCGGAACTACCATCCACAACATCGAGATGAAGCCTGGTAAAGGCGGCGCAATCGCAAGAAGCGCTGGTAGCTATGCTCAGCTCTCTGCTCGCGACGGTGCTTACGCAGTAATCTCTCTTCCTTCTGGTGAAACAAGATTGATCCTCGCTGACTGTATCGCTACAATCGGTGTTGTATCAAACGGTGAACACAACCTCGTGCGCTCTGGTAAAGCAGGCCGCAGCCGCTGGTTAGGTCGCAAGCCTCGTGTACGCGGTGTTGCTATGAACCCAGTAGATCACCCAATGGGTGGTGGTGAAGGTCGCCAATCAGGTGGTCACCCACGCTCACGCAAAGGCACTCCTGCGAAAGGTTACAAAACTCGCAAGAACAAGAAGCCTTCATCAAAATTCATTATCGAACGCAGAAAGAAATAAGATAAGCCATGGCTAGGTCGCTAAAGAAACCACCTTTTGTGCACTACAAACTCTCTAAAAGAGTTGATGAGGCACAGTCTTCAGGAAAGAAGAATGTTATTAAAACTTGGAGCAGAGCTTCTACTATCACGCCTGACTTCGTTGGTCTTACCATCGCAGTTCACAACGGAAAGCAGTTCATCCCAGTTTATGTGACAGAAAACATGGTAGGTCACAAACTTGGAGAATTTTCTCCAACCCGCACTTTCCGCGGTCACTCAGGTAACAGAAAATAATCCCGGTAAACGATAAGAAAATGGGAAAGCGTAAAAGAGAAATGGCTGAAAGGCTAAAAGAAGAGCGCAAAAATAAGTCCTTCGCAAATTTGAAGAATGAACCTTCATCTCCTCGTAAGATGAGACTGGTTGCAAATATCATCCGTGGTAAAGAGGTGGTAGGTGCTGTAAACATTCTCAAGTTCACCAGAAAGCACGCTGCTCTTCCAATGGAAAAACTTCTTCGCTCTGCAATCAACAACTGGCAGGCTAAGAACCCAGGAGAAGATATCGCTTCTGCTAACGTGGTAGTGAAGGAAGTTCGCGTAGACGGTGCTCGCACCCTCAAGCGTATCAGCCCAGCTCCGCAAGGACGCGCACATCGCATCCGCAAGCGCAGCAATCACATTACAATCATTTTGGATAAAAAATAACATAGGAAGCTAGAAATGGGACAAAAATGTAACCCGATAGGTAACCGACTCGGCTTCATCAAAGGCTGGGACAGCAATTGGTACGGTGGAAACAACTACGT
>JBKCOM010000080.1:0-18195 GCA_046309775.1 Flavobacteriales bacterium | reverse complement strand
GATGGCAATCCAACAGCTCCCACAAATGGCACTGGTCAGTTTAGTGTTGATTTGAATTCAACGACAGCGGGAGTTCAAACATCATTTACGAATGCCCAAGGGGTTTGGACGTATGATGCAACAACAGGTGTTGTCACCTTTGACCCAGCAAATGATTTTAACGGTACCGCGATATTGATTTACACACTATGTGATCCAAGTGGGGTTTGTGACACAGCTACTATCACATTCGTTGTACAGGCTGTTAATGATGCGCCTGTAGCTGCAAATAATTCAGCAACTACGACAGAGGATGCACCCGTTTTGATAAGTAATATTCTTGCTAATGACACCGACATTGATAATACACTTCTTGCATCCAGTGTTGATTTAGATTTGAATACCATCGGAGTTCAAACGAGTGTTACCAATACATTCGGAGTATGGACATTGAATTCTGTCAATGGTGATGTTGTGTTTTCACCCGCACCCAATTTTAATGGAACGGCTCATTTGACATATCAGATTTGCGATACAGGTAGTCCAGTGTTATGTGCACTTGCAGATTTGATAGTGACGGTGACTGCGGTAAATGATGCACCGATTGCAAATGATGACAATGGCGAAATACTGCAGGAAGATGGTGCCAATGGCACAGTAGATATAATTGCCAATGATACAGATGTGGATGGCAACCCAACTTTTCCAACCAACGGTACGGGACAGTTTAGTGTGGATTTAAACACAGCAATTGCTGGAGTTCAAACAACTATCACTAGTGCCCAAGGAGTGTGGACTTACAATACTGCAAATGGTGTTGTCACCTTTGATCCAGCGAATAATTTTAATGGAACCGCTGCTCTCACTTATATCTTATGCGATGCAGGTGGACTATGTGATCAAGCGGATATCACCTTTACGGTGGAACCTGTAAATGATGCGCCTGTGGCAGTGAATAATACAGCGACGACCGCCGAAGACACATCAGTGACGTTGAGCAATATAATTGCGAACGACAGCGACATTGACAATGAGCTTCTAGCGGCGAGTATCGATCTTGATCCAAGCACTGATGGAGTTCAAACAAGTATAACCAATCCTTTTGGGACGTGGACATTAAATACAGCTAATGGTAATGTTGTATTTGCACCAGCGGCTAACTTTAATGGCACAGCGACTTTAACTTATGAGATCTGTGATACAGGCAATCCCGTGCTTTGTGCGCAAGCTGATTTGATAGTGACGGTGACTGCGGTAAATGATGCGCCGATTGTAGACAATGAGTACATTACTATTTCTTGGAATACTCAAGCGTTCGGCGACCTCATCGATGAAGGAGATTTTGATATCGACGGTGAGTTGGTATTGAATCCAATTCCCTTATTTGGCCCATTCAATGGAAATATTACAATAAGTCCAAACGGCAGTTTTGTTTACACACCAAGTGTCGGATTTTCTGGCGATGAAGTGATTGTATTTAGAATTTGTGATACTGGAACACCACTACCGGCTAATTGTATTAATGATACCATCTTCATTTCTATTCTATCTTGTGATTTAACAAGTTTTCTGTTGGATTGTGATGGAGATGGACTGAGCAATGGGTTGGAGTTGGTTAGTGAAACAGATCCCCTCAATGCAGATACTGATGGTGATGGGTGGACAGATGGAGGTGAAGTAATTTTGTCTTTTGATCCAATTGATCCATGTATTCCCAATTGGAATGCTCTTTCGACAAATGATTGTGACGATGATGGACTCACGAACGCCGAAGAAGGTATATCAGGAACTGATCCTTTGAATACGGATTCAGATGGCGATGGCTTGAATGATGGAGTCGAGGTGAGCGGAGCGACAGATCCGTTGAATCCATGTGATCCCAATCCGAGTGCACTTGCTACGAATGACTGTGACGCCGATGGTTTGGATAATGCGGAGGAATTGTTGAATGAAACAGATTCTGAAAATCCCGATACTGATTCAGATGGTATTAATGATGGAAATGAAGTAAATGCAAATAGCGATCCTTTAGATTCTTGTGATCCGAATCCATTAGCTTTTCCAAATCAAGATTGCGACGGGGATGGCATCAGCAATATAGATGAAATAGGTCATGGCACAAGTCCCATAGATAGTGATACGGATGATGACGGTTTGAGTGATGGACAAGAAATCAATGAGGGTAGTGATCCTGTGAATCCTTGTGATCCAAATCCTGCCTCGCTTGCATTAAATGATTGTGATGATGATGGATTGACGAATGACCAAGAAGGAGTCAATGGGACTGACCCTGAAAACCCTGACACGGACGGTGATGGAGTTAATGATGGGGATGAAGTAACAGGTGATAGTGATCCTTTGAATCCATGTGATCCGAATCAGAATGCACTTGCAACCAACGACTGTGATGATGATGGAATCACCAATGTGGATGAAGGACCGATTGGCACTGATCCAACGAACCCTGATACTGATGGTGATGGAATCAATGACGGTGATGAAGTGACGAACGGTTCTAATACGCTCGACCCATGTGATCCGAATCCAAAAGCGCTTGCTACGAATGATTGTGATAATGATGGATTGGACTATGCCGAAGAAGTTTTGAATGGCACTAACCCCACAAATGCTGATACCGATGGTGATGGAATCAATGATGGCGATGAAGTGGATGGCGGCAATGGTCCATTGAATCCATGTGATCCAAATCCAGAAGCTCTAGCCAGCAATGATTGTGACAATGATGGTATCTCGAATGTAAATGAAATTGATCTTGGCACCGATCCAGCGAACCCTGATACAGACGGTGATGGTCTGGATGACGGTGAGGAAGTTGAAGAGAGCAGTAATCCTTTGAATTCCTGCGATCCGAATCCTGACGCATTGGCTACCAATGATTGCGATGAAGATGGTCTTTCGAATAATGAAGAATTAAGTAATAATACTGACCCTGCAAATCCAGATACAGATGGTGACGGAATCAATGATGGAGATGAAGTGGATGATGGCAGCGATCCATTGAATTCGTGTGAACCGAATCCGAATGCACTTGCAACAAATGACTGTGATAATGATGGTATCACGAATGTGGATGAAGAACCGATAGGTACTGATCCAACCAATGCAGACACCGACGGTGATGGATTGAATGACGGCGATGAAGTAAATGGAAATAGTGATCCACTGAATCCGTGTGATCCAAATGTCGGTGCACTTTCTACCAACGATTGTGATGGAGATGGCTTGGATGTTTCTGAAGAAATAACTAATGGAACCGACCCAACAAACCCTGATACAGATGGGGATGGAATGATTGATGGTGATGAGGTAAATGCGGATACAGATCCTTTGAACCCATGCGATCCTAATCCCAATGCGCTTCTTACGAATGATTGTGATGATGACGGCATTACCAATGTGGAGGAAGGTCTTTTGGGTACCGATCCTTTAGATGAAGATACCGATGATGACGGCATACTGGATGGCGGGGAGATATCCTTAGGGACGGATCCAATGAGTTCGGATAGCGATGGCGATGGTATCAATGACGGTGAAGAGTTAAGTAGTGGAGCTGATCCGCTTGATCCTTGCGACCCTAATGACGCAGATTGCATAGAAGATTTAATAGTGCCCCAAGCATTCACTCCTGATTCTGATGGTATCAATGATTTTCTAGTAATTACTGGAATAGAAAATTATCCTGATAACTCCATAGATATTTTTAATCGTTGGGGCAATATGGTTTTTGAATCAGAAAATTATGATAATGTAACCAACGTTTGGGACGGGCGAAACTATGGTCGAGGAGGTTCTGGTCTCGTTCCTGAGGCTACATATTTCTATATTTTGAAATATAGAAAATTAGATGGTAATGAAGACATAATGAGTGGATATATTTTCGTAAGAAGTAATAATAAGTGATTAATTTTTTTTATGTATAAATTTCTACTAAAAACGCGCAAGGCACTTGGCCTTGTGTCGCTTTTCTTTTTTAGTGCCTTCTTTTCTCTAGCCCAGCCGGGAAAAGATGGGGCTTTGGTTGTAAGTACAACCAACACAGTTCTCAACCGCTATGCGCGGATTGTGAGTGATGTGCCTCAAGGCACCAATACAGTAGTTGTTGACAACATCAATAATTTGAACCGTGATGGAATTGGTTACTATCCAGCGGGCTTCGTCTCTAACTCCTCAGTTTTTTCTTCAAATACATTGGCAGTGGGAGATCTTGTGATGATATATCAGGCTCAAGGTGCGATTATAAATAATGCGAATACGATTAGTTATGGCGCAGTCACGGATTATAACGGTTCTGGTCGGTACGAGATTTTTTATGTACAGGCCGTTTCGGGCAACACAATTACACTTGATTGTAACTCGGCGTATTCATTTTTCGCAGCCCAGTATGTCCAGTTGATTCGTGTTCCTCAGTACACAACGCTCACGGTTAATAATGGAGCAAGTGTTGCTGCCGTTCCGTGGGGTCATCCAAATTTTGGTGGTCCAGATCCCTCAGCGGCAACACGCAGAAGAGGCGGCGTTCTTACAGTGGCAGCTAATGATATTGTAAACAACGGTACTGTATCAGCAACTGGTGCAGGTTTTAGAGGTGGTACTATCGATAATGATACCTCACCAACAGGCTCTTCTTTTCAATCAATTTACTTTTCGGCATCGTCTGGTGCGGGAGCAGAAAAGGGCGAGAGTATTGCAGGTTACCGTGATGACTATGATAATTTATACGGTGGTCGATACGGTAGAGGAGCTCCCGCCAACGGGGGTGGTGGCGGTAATGGTCACAATGCTGGTGGTGGCGGCGGTGCCAACGGTGGTGTTGTAGCCAATTGGTTTAGAGGAGCTGGTGTTATGAATGATTTTACAGGTGGCTGCGGAAATCCGGGTGCTTGGGCGCTTGATCCTGATTATATCGCAAATGGAAATGCTCTGACGAATTCCTCTGGTGGCGGTCGCGGAGGTTATAGTTTTGGAGGAGCAAATGCTGACGCTTGTACTTTAGGTCCGTCTTATCCTGCCAACACAATTGCACCAGGCAATCCAGCAGCAGATGTGGTAAGAGCATGGGGTGGAGACAATCGAGATGCCGTTGGTGGTTTGGGTGGTCGTCCAATCATTTCTTCTGCATTTCAGAATCAAATATTCTTTGGTGGTGGCGGAGGAGCCGGTGATGGAAACAATAGCGCCAACTCTGATGGTGGTGATGGTGGTGGAATAATCTTCCTTTTAGTAAATAATACAATAAGTGGTACAGGAACCATCACCGCAAATGGTCAAACAGCACCTAATACTGTAGGTGGTGGTAACGACGCTCCCGGTGGTGGCGGTGGTGGCGGAACAATTCTGATCAGTGCTAACTCGATTTCAAATACTCAAACTATCAATGCCAATGGTGGAGATGGTGGAGATCAAATTATCGGCGGCAATGAGTCTGAAGGCCCAGGTGGTGGTGGCGGTGGCGGTGTTATCGCACTTGACGTTAATACCGATAATTCAACTAAAACAGTTAGTGGCGGGGCGAATGGAAATTCAAACTCGGCTGCTGTGACTGAATTCACAGCAAATGGTGCGACAAGTGGAAACGTAGGTACCATAACGACGGCCGCTGTATTTCTAGTTCCAACAATTTGTAGCACTGACCTAGAAGTAGAAAAAGTTGCGAGTAGCCTTACACCAAATCAAGGTACAAATATCACTTTCACTCTCACTCTCACGAATAATGGACCGAACGCCGCGAGTAATGTTGTAGTGAACGACGTCATACCGAATGGTTATTCGGTTGTGTCGGTTACTCCATCTGCTGGAACATGGAGTGCTCCAAACTGGAGCATCGCTTCATTAGCGGTAGGAGTGAGCAGAACACTTACTATAGTGGCTACAGTGCTTCCTTCGGGAAATTATCCGAATACTGCTACCGTAAGTTACAATGGTTTTGACAATGACTCTTCTAACGACAGTTCAACTGCTGCTGTTAATCCAAATTTAATTCCTGTAGCCAATGATGATAACGGTGGTGCTCTCACAGAAGATAATGCGAACGGAACTGTAAATATTATTTCAAATGATACCGATGGTGATGGAAACCCAAGTGCACCTACAAACGGCGCCGGTCAGTTTAGTGTAGATTTGAATATAGGCACTGCAGGCGTGCAAACGGCTGTGACTAATGCTCAAGGTATTTGGACGTATACACCTTCGATAGGAGTTATTTCTTTTGATCCAGCCAATAACTTTAGCGGTGTTGCAACACTTACATATGAGTTGTGTGATCCTACAGGCTTGTGTGATCAAGCAGTGGTGACGTTTAACGTGACCGCAGTGAATGATGCACCTGTGGCTGTAGATAATACAGTTACTACAAATGAAGACACGGCAGTCACTCTCACGAACATTATCTCAAACGATAGTGATGTTGACAATACATTATTGTTTACCAATATTGACCTTAATACATCTACTTCTGGTGTTCAGACAAGTATTACTACTGCTGCTGGTACATGGGTATTGAATACTACGAATGGGAACGTGGTATTTACACCAACGGCGAATTTCAATGGCACTGCTACCATGCCTTATGAGATATGTGATACTGGAACTCCAGTATTATGTGCTCAGGCAAACCTTGTGGTAACAGTAACTCCTGTTAATGATTCTCCATTTGCGAATGACGATAATGGAGGAACTCTCACAGAAGATGGAGCTGACGGTACCGTGAATATTATTAGTAATGATACGGATGCTGATGGTAACCCAACAGTACCGACCAATGGCGCTGGTCAATTTGTAGTGGACTTGAATAATGTTACCAACGGTGTTCAAACAAGCGTTACAAATACACAAGGCGTATGGAGTTACAATACAGCTACGGGAGTGGTGACATTTAACCCAGCGAATAATTTTTCGGGAACGGCAACACTAACCTATGTGTTATGCGACCCCGGTTCGCCTTCACTTTGTGATAATGGGGTCATCACTTTTGTAGTATCACCAGTAAATGACGCACCAGACGCCGTAAATAATACTACGAATACCTCTGAAGATACTTTTGTTGTTTTGTCAAACATTCTTGGCAACGATACCGATGTTGACAATACAGTGCTAGGTTCAAATGTAGATTTGGATATCAATACACCTGGAATTCAAACTTCAATTTCAACAGCAGAAGGAACGTGGGTATTGGATGTGGCATCTGCTAATGTAGGATTTACACCAGCATTAAACTTCAACGGTACTGCCACTTTACCTTATGAAATATGCGATACTGGCAGTCCAGTATTGTGTGATCAGGCTAATCTTATAGTCAACGTTTCCTCAGTCAATGATGGTCCAGTAGCAAATGATGATAACGGCGGAACACTCCTCGAAGATGGGCCAGCGGGTACAGTAAATATCTTGACCAATGATACCGACCAAGATGGAAATCCGACTACACCAACAAATGGTGTTGGACAGTTTAGTGTAGATCTAGGTTTCAATACGGCCGGAATTCAGACGAGTTTTACAAATAGCACAGGGACATGGACCTATGATGTGGCCACTGGAGTGGTAAGTTTCACTCCTGCGCCAGATTTTAGTGGAGTGGCTAATTTGACCTATGAATTATGTGATAATGGAAGTCCAGTATTATGCGATCCTGCTGTTATTACTTTTAATGTAACACCCGTCAATGATGCTCCAGTTGCTGAAGATAATGTTACCAGTACAAACGAGGATACCCCCGTTGTCATAGCAAGCCTATTAGGAAATGACACGGATGCTGATGATGTTTTGTTGGCTTCTAATATTGATCTTGATATAAATACTCCCGGTATTCAAACTTCTGTTACTACAGCCGAAGGAACTTGGGTGCTCAACACCACTACTGGACAAGTAACGTTTACTCCTACTTCAAATAGCAATGGAACTGCTGTACTACCATATGAAATTTGCGATACGGGAACGCCGGTATTATGTGATCAAGCTGATATCATCGTCACTGTAAATGCGGTGAATGATGCTCCTGTAGTGGATAATGAGAGCATCACTGTTTCGCTCAATAATCCAGCTTCTGGTGATTTAAAGGATACAGGCGATTTTGATATTGATGGCAATTTGGTTGTAACTACTACTCCTCTTGAGGGGCCAAACAATGGTTCTATTTTAATTAATTCTGATGGAACATTCGTCTACACACCAAACAACGGCTTCTTTGGAGCCGAAGAAATCGTCGTTCAAATTTGCGATGATGGAACGCCCCTTCCTGCGCAATGCGTAAACGATACCATATTCATTACTGTTTTGTCTTGTGATCTTTTGGACCTATTAGCAGATTGTGATAATGATGGGTTGAACAATGGAGATGAAGGAAATGGGGGAACAGACCCATCAGATCCTGACACAGATAATGATGGAGTGAATGATGGCGACGAAGTGAATGGCGGCAGCGATCCATTGAATCCATGTGATCCAAATCCGAATGCACTTGCATCGAATGACTGTGACGACGATGGAATCACCAATGTGGACGAAGGACCAATTGGAACAGACCCAACCAATCCTGATACTGACGGTGATGGAGTGAATGATGGTGACGAAGTGAATGGCGGCAGCGATCCATTGAATCCATGTGATCCGAATCCGAATGCACTTGCAACGAATGATTGCGACAATGATGGATTGACGAATGCTGAGGAGTTGCCAATTGGAACGGATCCAACAAATCCTGATACCGATGGTGATGGCGTGAATGATGGCGATGAAGTAACAGGTGGTAGTGATCCATTGAATCCATGCGATCCAAATCCGAATGCACTTGCTACAAATGACCGTGACGACGATGGAATCACCAATGTGGTCGAAGGACCAATTGGAACAGACCCAACCAATCCTGATACAGACGGTGATGGAGTGAATGATGGGGATGAAGTGAACGGCGGCAGCGATCCATTGAATCCATGCGATCCTAATCCAAATGCACTTGCTACGAACGACTGTGATGATGATGGTTTGACCAACGCAGAAGAAGGACCACTTGGCACTGATCCAACAAACCCTGATACAGATAATGACGGAGTTAATGACGGCGACGAAGTGAATGGCGGCAGCGATCCATTGAATCCATGCGATCCAAATCCAAATGCACTTGCAACGAATGACTGTGATGATGACGGAATCACCAACGTGGATGAAGGACCAATTGGAACAGATCCAACCAATCCTGATACAGACGGTGATGGAGTGAATGATGGTAACGAAGTGAACGGCGGCAGCGATCCATTGAATCCATGCGATCCGAATCCGAGTGCACTTGCAACCAATGATTGCGATGATGATGGATTGACGAATGGAGAAGAAGCTACTATTGGAACGGATCCAACAAACCCTGATACCGATGGTGACGGAATTGAGGATGGTGATGAAGTATTGGCAGGTAGCAATCCATTGAATCCATGTGATCCAAATGCAGATGCTCTTCCAACGAATGATTGTGACGATG
Organism: Flavobacteriales bacterium; assembly: GCA_046309775.1. Classification (GTDB taxonomy): domain Bacteria; phylum Bacteroidota; class Bacteroidia; order Flavobacteriales_D; family Sanyastnellaceae; genus JAIXWP01. Next base: position 8,729 of record JBKCOM010000080.1, on the reverse strand, counting down.
ATGGACTAACAAATGAAGAAGAGCAAGCATTGGGCACCGATCCTATAGTGGCAGATACAGATGGCGATGGAATCAATGATGGTGATGAAGTGACCAATGGTTCTAATCCACTTGATCCATGTGACCCAAATGATGCAGCTTGTATTAAGGACGTCACGGTACCACAAGCGATTACTCCAGATAATGATGGTATCAATGATTTTCTTGTGATTACAGGTATAGAAAATCATCCAGATAACACTATTAAGATATTCAATAGATGGGGTAACATCGTATTCGAATCAGAGCGTTACGACAATGTAACTAATGTTTGGGATGGCAAGAACTACGGCAATGGACGCGCAGGATTTATTCCCGAGGGTACACACTTCTATCTGTTAGAATTTAAGAAGGCCGATGATGCGAATGAAATTATGAGTGGTTACATATTCGTTAATAGTAATGTTTCTGAATAATACATCATCGAACTAATCAATAAAGCAAATGAGACACATGAAAAAATATATCTTTCTTCTGTTGATGATTCCGATGATGGCATCGGCTCAACAGGATCCTCAGTTCACTCATTACATGTACAACACCATTTATGTGAATCCGGCATACGCTGGTAGCAGAGATGCCCTCACAGTTGGATTGTTGCATCGCAATCAGTGGATAGGCTTGGACGGAGCGCCGACCTCGCAGACATTTCATTTGCACACACCTCTTCGAAACAAGAGTTTGAATGTGGGATTTTCTGCGGTAAACGACAGAATAGGCCCTATCACGCAAACCATGTTTTATGGAGATTTTGCCTATAGATTTAATCTCACAGAGAACATACGCTGGTCATTTGGATTAAAAGGAGGTGTGAAGCTATTCCAGCCGAGGATTGCCGATTTGAATACAACACAGCCAGATGATCCAAACATCACTGGAAGTGGTTTGGAGAATTCAGTATTACCCAATATTGGATTTGGAACCTATCTCAATTCCGACAAATGGTATGTGGGAATAGGTATTCCAAAAATGATTGAAAGTAATATTCCGACAGTAGATGGTGATACACGTGCTATGATTGATAGACGCCACTATTTCTTCATCGGAGGCTTGATTTTGCCGGTGAGCAATAGCATAAAGTTGAAGCCAACTACTCAGTTTAAAGTTGTAGAGAACGCGCCATCATCCTTGGATGTTACTTTGGAAGCCTTATTCAACGATCGCTTCAGCGTAGGTCTTGCACACCGAATCCAAGATTCATTTAGTGTCTTGGCAGGCTTTAATGTAAATGAACAATTTCGCGCTGGGGTATCTTGGGATTTTACTACATCAGATTTGAATCAGGTCAACAATGGCACACTTGAATTTATGTTGATGTATGACTTCTTATATAAAGATAACAAATTAAAATCACCACGTTACTTCTAATTTTTTTTGGACTATGAAAAGGATTATCATATTCATATTATTGATTGGGATAGGTGGTGCTGCGCATTCCCAGACGGCTAAGCAAAGCAGAGCGAATCGCTATTATCGTGATTTGGCTTATGCATCAGCCGCGCAAGCCTACAAGAGTTTGGCCGATCAAAATCTGGCATCAGATGATGACATTAATAATTTGGCCGACTCCTATTATAAGATGGGCGATCTAACCTCAGCAGAACCTTGGTACTCCAAGCGTTACAGCGAAGGAAAAGCGAATGCTGAAGAAAAATACAACTACGCTCAATGTCTCCGCTGGGTGGGAAAGTGGGACGAAAGTGATCGTGTGATGCAGGAATTTTCAAGAGAGAATAAAGATGATTTAAGATCTCAAAACTATTCTGCCAATCGTGAAGCTATTTTGAAAATTAGAAGTGAAGAGCCAAGGTATGAGTTGAAAAATTTGGACGTGAATACCTCGTATGCAGACTTTGGTACCGCATATTACAATGACAAAATTGTGTTTGCGACTTCTGGTCGATCTGGCAATAGCGTTCGTCGCGTGCACTCTTGGAACAACGAACCTTTCTTAAATGTCTACTCAGGCAAGAAAGACGGAGATCAACAAATTATTGAGTCTAATAATTTTAGAAAAAAGCTCAATACACGCTACCATGAAGGACCGACGACTTTTAGTGCAGATGGCAAGACGATGTATTTTACAAGAAACAACTATTTTCAAAAGAAATTTGGAAAGGACGCAGCGGGAGTGAATAATTTGAAAATCTTCAGGTGTAAGAATGATGGAGAGAATTGGTCGGAGGAAGAGAATTTTAATTACAACAGCGATGAATACAGTGTTGGTCACCCAGCATTGAGCGCTGATGGTAAAACACTTTACTTTGTGAGTGATATGCCCGGAGGCATTGGTGGAACAGATATTTGGAAAGTGGCTGTAAATGATGATGGTTCTTATGGAACACCAATTAACTTGGGAACAAGCATCAATACTGAGGGAAATGAAATGTTTCCATTTATTCATTCCACTGGTATGCTCTTTTTCTCAAGCAATGGACTTGCAGGTTTAGGAGGATTGGATGTGTTTGCAGCGAGCGCACAAGGTGATGGATTTTCTGCACCCTTTAATTTGGGAACGCCGCTCAATTCAGCCGCTGATGATTTCGCGTTCATCTTGGATCAAGAACAAAATTATGGATACGTGTCGTCGAATAGAGCTGGTGGAAAAGGAAGCGATGATATTTATTCTGTAAAAGTTATCACTCCAATAAAGCCTGGATATCGTGTAGAAGGCATTGCCTATGATAAATCAACGGGTTTGCCTCTCGCCAACGCGACCATTGCGCTTTATGATAAATCGGGTACTGTTGTTAAAACAATTGAAACTGGTGCAGATGGTGCTTATGTTTTTAATGTAGAGCCCGGACAAGATTATTCTTTGGAGGGAAAGAGAACAGACTATTATGATGACTTGCAGCGTTTCAATACGCAGTCATTGAATCCGAATAACAGTATCATGAAAAAGGACTTGAAGTTGGATGTAGATCCAGGTTTACAAGTCGTAGGTTTGGTATTGGATAAAGCAACTGGAAAGCCTATAGAAGGCGCGAAAGTGAAAGTGGTGAAGGCAGGAACACCAGGAGCGTTTGGAGAGTTTACAACAGACGCAAATGGGAACTTATCTAAGGCAGTCGAAGGAATGAAAGTAGGTGATTCTTATGAATATGTAATCAACGTGGAAAAAGAAGGCTACCTTAATGAAATGAAGCGCCTACCTGGAACAGTAATGAAGGGCAAGAATATTGAATTCCGTGTGGATATGAATAAATTGGAAGTAGGAGGTGATTTGGGTAAAATGGTAGCGATTAATCCAATTTATTTTGATAAGGACAAAGATTTCATTCGTCCAGATGCTGCCGTTGAATTGGATAAAATTGTAGCCGTGATGCAAGAGTATCCAAACATGGTGATTGAATTAGGTTCGCACACCGACTGCCGCGCCTCGAAGTCATATAATGAAAAGCTCTCTGATCGCAGGGCTAAGTCCGGCGCTGCTTATATCATCAGCAAAGGCGTTGATAAGACTCGTATTTACGGAAAGGGATACGGTGAATCGGAGTTGGTGAACGATTGCGAATGTGAAGGCAATAAGAAGTCCACATGTAGTGAAGAACAACACCAAATGAATCGCAGAACGATCTTTAAAATTGTGAAAATGTAATTGAAGATTCAATATGTGAAGGCATTTCAATAACCTTCCAACCACGTGAATTTTCTAATAGAGACAGAGCAATAGACTGATTGACTTCAGTAATGGGCAATCGTTCGAGATAAGGTTCAAAGTCTTCAATAGAATTGAAAGAGGCGTCGTAAGGGATAATACCAAAACCCCTGAAGACGCCTTTTTCTATGAGAATAAATGAACGTTCATAAGATGCGACTGCGTAATTAATTAGAATGTAATTCTTACGTTCTTGAATAACGTTGTCTATCGCCTCAAGAATGGAATGATTGTGTTCTTCCTTTGATGGGATATCATTTTCATGAAGTCCAGTGTCAATATTGAGAAGGCGTAAATCAATTTGAAAACGTTCGGCAAACTCTATCAGCCATGAGCGACATTGGTAAGAAGAAGTGAAAGACACAATCGCATCTATAGCAGCTCCACCTTCTCTTGAGGCAAGCCGAATGTATCCTTTTTGATCTTCATATTGAAAAATATTGTACCTCTTCACTCTCGACTTTTGCGCGCGATTATGACGAGGCCAATGCTTGCGAATTTCGGCATCTTCCCAAAGTAGCGCAATTAATTCTTGTGCTGTTTCTTTAAAGTCAATACGATGAATTTCTCGAATAAAACTTTGTGTTTTTTCGGATTCTAGAGGGCCCGCAAAGTGCGAACGAACGCGCTTTTTAATATTTTTTGCTTTACCGATGTAAATAGGTTTTCCTTGTTCATTTAAAAAGTAATAGACGCCTGTGCGTTCGGGGAGCTTGTCGTATTCTTCTCTAGAAATATGGGTGGGTAAAAAGTTTTCTGCCGTATTTCGCGCAAGCATTTTTCTCCAAACCGATTCCTCTAGTTGCGCCATGGCAAGGCCGAACAATACCGCCGTGGCGCGCGCATCACCCAATGCTCGGTGTGGCGCTTCATTTACTATTCCCAAGGTCTTGGTGATGTTTCCCAAGCCATATGATTTATAGCCGGGGAAGGCTTTGCGTGCCAATTTCACAGTGCACAATCTCGGCGGATTGAAAGCGAAGCCGAGATTTTCAAATTCTGCTTTAAAGAAACTATAATCGAAATTTACATTGTGCGCGACGAAAATACTGTCGTTAAAGATGTCTATCAACTCAGTGGCCACGTCTCCGAATGTAGGCATGCCTTCGAGCATTTGATCGGTAATTCCCGTGAGTGCAGTTATGAAATGAGGTAAGTATTGGTGAGGTTGAATCAGCGATTGAAACTCTTTCACCACTTTTCCATCTTCTATCACGCAAATTCCGATTTCAATAATGCTGCTCGCAGAGGCATGACTTCCCGTGGTTTCTATGTCGGCAATAGCAAAACGCATGTTACAAAGATAATTTATGATTTATGTATTGGCGGTGTTTTGTATTTTTGAACCTATGAGAAAAAAATATCTACTTGCCATAGCTTTGATTATTGGTTCAATAAGCGGCGCCAATGCTCAAATTGGATTTGATAATGCCATGCCGATGCAAAAGATTTCTGTATCGGACAATGATGAAGAAGAAGAGGAGGAGGAAGAAGATAAATATAGAGGCTTCAGTTTTGGTATCAATCTGGGTTCTTATTTTGCTTCGAAGAAGACGGCGAATATATATAATGGCACCTGCGTATTCGGAGATTTAGGAAGGGCAGACGGAGTTCAGTGCTTCACCATAGCCGAACGATTGGACCCCAATTTTTTCACATTGGATTATCAACGAATTGTGAATGAATTTCAAGCAACAGGTGTTGAAGTGCCCTTTGATAGTTATCCAGTAAACATGCGATATACCCCTGCCTTGATGATTGGCATGCAAATGAAGTATAACTGGGGAAAGGATCATGCATTAGTGTTCAATCTAAACGCCATGCGCGTTCGAACGGTTGATGTTTTCACGCTACGGTTTATTGGAACTGGCGCTCAGCTCAACGCGCAGCAGGATGTTCGCACTTTTGATATCGTCGGTCAAGAGCAAAGATTCAATGTTTCACTTGGCTACCGCGCCGGGTTTATGATAAATGAAATGTCTAATTTCTACTGGCAAATTGGAGGAAGCATGCTCGGAACTCAGTTTGAACGCAATCAACTCAGAATAGGAGAGACCACCTACGATTTGATCTTGGGTGCCCAAAACCCCAATCAAGCGCCGCTTACTTTAGATAACGCACCCACAAGAGTTGGTTTTGGTGGCTATTCAGCTTTGGGAGTGGAGTTTTTCATCAAAGATCTTTATTCCTTCGATGTTAGTTTTGGCTTGAGCAACGACGAGATGGGCTACTTCGAATACAGCGAGCGAGGCTGGAACTCCTGGCTCATGGCGACGTTTACGTTGTAAAGCAATTCTGAATTCTGAATTCGGAATTCTGAATTCGGAATTCGAAATTCGGGATTGTGTATTGTGAATTATAAATTGTGAATTGCGAATTGCGAATTTTTCTTCTATGGAAGTACACAAAAACCTGAATTGTATTCGTGCGGAGTCGGAAGAGGATTGGCGGAAATGGTTGGAGAAAAATTATGACTCTGATCAATCGGTATGGTTGATTATTTACAAGAAAGATTCAAAAGTGGCCTCCGTTTATTATTCAGAAGCCGTAGATCAGGCCCTTTGTTTTGGCTGGATAGACAGCGTGCCCAATAAACGTGATGCTGAAAGTTATTATGTTTTATTTTCTAAAAGAAACCCCAAGTCCAATTGGAGCCAGGTAAATAAAAACAAAATAGCGAGGCTAGAAAAGTTGGGCCTTATTCATGAATCCGGTCGAAGAATGATTGAGCTAGCCAAGGAGTCGGGAACATGGAATGCACTGGAAAAAGTGGATGCACTCGAAGAGCCCGAAGATTTAATGAATCTGTTAAACGCATCTCCAACGGCGTTAGCAAATTGGCAGACCTTGTCCAAATCCTACCGAAGAGGAGTTCTCGAATGGCTCCAAGGCGCTAAGAAGTCAGAAACAAGATCCAAACGACTCATCCAGATAGTCGAGCGTTTAGAAGAAAAGAAGAGAATAATTTAGTATGGCAGTATGACAACCCGTTGAGTGGATTGAATTATGTTTCTCTGCGGCCCGCACCACCCCTTCGGCATGCCCTGAGCCTTGCCGAAGGGGTGGTGCAAGCCGTGGATAGACCTAATTCAATCCGGTAAATGGGTTATGTGAGTATGCGATTAAGATAATAAGATAATAGGATAATAGGATAATAAGATAATAGGATAGAATGATAAAAATCCTTGTTCCCCTGTTCCCCCGTTCCCGTTCTCGTTCTCGCCCCTCGCCCCTCGCCCCTCTTTTTTCCCCTTTGTTCGGGTGTTTAATGGGAGTAAATGTATATTTGTACACCCAAAGGAATTTGAAACCGAGCAAACACCATTATGAAACGTTTTTTTACCAAGTATCCTAAACTCTCTCTCCTCTCTCTAGGAACCTTGTGCGTTGTGGCTTTGAGCGCTGCTTATAGTCACAATGATCCTACTCCAATGCGCTACCACACAGACGATGAAATGGTGCGTATGGCCGCCAATATCACGGGTTTGCCTACTGGAGATAACGGTTATTTCACCGGAAGCGGCAAATGTGCTGGTTGCCACGGCATCGATCCCGTTGGTACTGCGAATATGACTCAGGAAGGCGTGCACGTCAGTCCTACCGAAGATTGGAGAGCCTCTATGATGGCAAACAGCGCCAAAGATCCACTGTGGAGAGCAAAGGTGGCGCATGAAACTACCATCAATCCTGGTAATGCTCAAGAGTTAGTCAATAAATGTACAAGTTGCCACGCACCCGCTGGCAGATACACTCACCTCATGATGGGCGAGGAAAATTATAGCATGGAACAACTCGACCAAGATTCTATCGCTTTGGATGGTGTCAATTGTGGAGCCTGTCACCAACAGCGCATGGATAATATCGGTCAAAACTTTAGTGGTGATCTCTTCTTTCATACCGATACCATTTGGGGTCCTTATGTGAGTGAGGAACTTTCATTCCCCATTTTCGAAGCTGCAATGACAAGTTTCGTTGGATTTACCCCAGTAGGTAGTCACAAATTTGCGAAATCAGAAACCTGCGCAGGCTGCCACACACTACTCACCAATACGGCTGATCTCGACGGTAACCCTACAGGACAAAAGTTTGTCGAACAAGCCACGTATCATGAGTGGCTCAATTCTTCGTTCAATTCTAATACTCCTCAACGCAAAGAATGCCAAGGCTGTCACATGCCGCGCTTAGAAGAGCCAATTGTGATCGCTTCTGGGTATGCTTTCCTACCGGGCAGACAGCCATTCGGTCAACACTGGCTGGTGGGAGGAAATACATTCATGTTGAATATACTTAAAAACAATGCGGAAGAATTGGGCGTCACCGCTTCTGCCGATAATTTCAATACCGTCATCCAACGCACGCTCGATCAATTGCACAACGAAACAGCCACCATCGAGATTGAAGAAGGTGAAATAGATGGCGATACTGCGCGCTACACCGTGAACATCACCAATCTTGCTGGTCACAAATTGCCCAGTGGTTATCCCGCACGAAGAGTATATCTCGAATTCGAAATGTTGGACGAAGACGGAAATACCATTTTCCATAGCGGCAAACCGCAGCCCGGACAGCCGTTTGAAGTATATGGCAATGATCTTCCATACGAACCGCACCACGATTTGATTACCGCAGAAGATCAAGTACAGATTTATGAAATGGTGATGGGTGACGTGAATGGCAATCCGACAACAGTGTTGGAACGCGCAGCCACTATGCTCAAGGACAATCGCCTCGTGCCTCTTGGATTTAGTACCATGCACAGTGCGTATGATACCACCAAGATTGTAGGCGCCGCCTTGCTCGATCCAAACTTCAACCATATCGGTGGAGTAGAGGGTACGGGAACAGACGCCGTTCGTTTCCACATTCCAGTTACTGGAGTTGACGGCAATATCACGGTGCGTGCGAAACTGCACTTCCAAGCCGTTCCACCGCGTTGGGTAGAAGAAATGTTTGCCATCGACAACGACATTATCAATGCCATGGAAGACATGTATTGGGAGCAAGGTCCTTCGCCTGTTGAAATGGTGAG
>JBKCOM010000079.1:0-8825 GCA_046309775.1 Flavobacteriales bacterium | reverse complement strand
TTGCTCCTCAGCAGAGCCTTTCTCCGCTTATCTTAGCAGCATTAAAGAAATACCTATCGCTTTATATTAACAATAAAGCTTTTCAACAAAATAAGGGACAAGGGTAGGTGTCCTGTCAAGCTATATTATGAGGTAGCACCTCGCCCTTCGCCCCTCGCCCCTCGCCCTTCGCCCTTCGCCCTACTCCCTTATATAATCTAGCGGATTCACGGGGGAGCCTTGGAGCCAGAGTTCGAAGTGCAGGTGGGGACCTTCGCTGTGATAGCCAGTGTCGCCGATGAAGGCGATGGATTCCCCTGTTTTCACACGATCGCCCTGCTTTTTGAGCAATACCGAGTTGTGTTTGTATACTGATATCATCCCGTTGGAATGTTGAATTTGAATGACGTTGCCGTCGTCGGATGTGAAGTTGGACAGGATAACAATACCATCCAACACTGCACGCACGGGATCATCGGCTGGAGCGATGAAGTCTATCCCGTAATGGCCTTCTTTGGGGTTGAATTTGTTGGAAACGCTTCCATTTACTGGGCGGAATAGAATGAATGTCTTTGCGGTGTTTTCTTGTTCAGCTTCTACATCCAAGTCGTAGCGGTCGCCGGCGCTGAGCTGTTGTCTCACGGACTCATCTATTTCGGAGACTTCATAGTTGAGCTGCACGTCACTTATTTCCTTTGCTCCTGTATCTAGGGCGTTTTTGAGTTCTCCTCCACTAAGGATTATTTTTAAGTCTTGAACATATTTTTCGTTCATTCGCGCCACATCCAGGAGGGAATCCGCTTTGAGTCGAGCGATGCGGGCGTCTTCGCGGTATGAATAGTCGGTGAAATCGGGAATTACATAAGCTTTTAACGGAGTGAACGCCACAAGGAGGTAAATGAGGGTGCCAAAAACGAGTAATAGACCTCCAAACATGATAATCACGTTCATGGGTGTCAGCGAATAGCTGAATTTTTCTTCGAAAGTCTTTTCGTTCAAAACCGTCAGGCGGAATCGACTTTTGAGCTTTTTAATCAGCTTTTTACGCTTATTTACGGGTTGTGCCTGCATCTCGGACGCTCTGTTCTGGCGTGCAAATTAACCATATCCACACGGATTGCTCAAGAAATTTGGAAAATCAGGCCAAAAATCAAATATTTTTGCGTTTTGGACGTTGATGGCGGGCTTTTTTGAGCCAGCCAAATCCTGACATTATTTTTTTGTGAATACCAAGCATCTTAATACCATCCTATATTGTGTTGTCTTTTTGTTGGCTGTTTCTTGCAGCACCCAGAAAGATGGTTTTGCATATCGCGTCTACCACAATACAACCACGCACTACAACGGTTATTTCAATGCTGATCAGAGCATACAGAAAGGCTATGCAAAAATTCTAGAGGCCGAGAAGCCTGACTATGACAATATTCTTCCAATTTTTATTATCGGCACGAAAGAGACTGCACAGGCGTCTTTTCCAGAAATGGAGCGTGCCATAGAAAAAAGTGAAAAGATGATCAATCGCCACACCATCAAGAAGGAGGCGAATAAGGATAAAAAGCGACCCGAGTTTAATAAATGGATTGATGAGAACTACATGGTGATTGGGCGCTCTAATTATTATAAGCGAAACTACACGAAAGCCGAACAGGTGTTCAAGTATGTGAACGGCAAGTATCAAGACGAAGACACACAGCTGGAGAGCGCTACATGGCTTGCTAGGGCGTATACCGAAATGGGAGAATATTCAAAGGCTATGGTGAGCCTTAATCGAGCAGAGCCAAAAGAAAAGAGTGACGAAGCACTGGTGGCGGAGTATTATATGGCAATGGCCGATATTTTGTTGCGTCAGGAAAAGTATGCTGAGGCTGCTGTGAAGATGGAAAATTCGTTGAAGTACATCAAAAAGAAAAGGAATAGAGCGCGCCCACACTTTATTATCGCTCAGATTTATCAAAAGATGAATAAGAGCGCTGAGGCATTGACACACTACGAGTCGGTGTTGAAGAGCCGCCCGCCTTATGAGTTGGAATTTTATGCGAAGATTAATAAAGCACTTTCTTACAGCCGTAGAGGCGGTAGTTCTGAGGATATAAAGAAAGAGCTGATGAAGATGTTGCGTGATGAGAAGAACGAGAATTATAAGGATCAAATTTATTTTGCGTTAGGCGACCTGGCTTTAGAGGAGCAAAATAGACCGCAAGCGATCTATTTCTTCGAAGAGTCAATTAAGAACAATGCTGGAAACCAGAAGCAGCGCGCCAAGGCCTTTTTAAAATTGGCAGATTTGTATTTTAATGAGAGAAAATATGAAGATGCGCAGATTAAGTATGATAGCACTGCTGCCTATATAGACGCTACACATCCTCGCTATCGTGAGATTAAGGCTCGCGCAGAAAACCTCGCAGAACTTGTGGGCTATCTTAATGTAATCAACTTGAATGATAGCGTGAGTAAGCTATGTGATATGAGTGAAAAGGATCTAGAGCGAGCATTGCTAAAGGCGCAGAAAGATGCTGAACGCAAGGCAGAAGAGCTAAGAAGACGCGATGAAGAAGAAGCTGCTAAAGCGGCTGCAGGGCAGGCGTCTGGAATCAGCGGTAGTTTCTGGGCTTACAACGAGAATCTAAGAGAAAAAGGACAAACGAATTTTAAAGACTATTGGGGCGATCGTCCATTGAAAGATAACTGGCGCTTGCAATCCAAAGTGGCCACGATGTATAATGACCCTGATGAGTCGATAGTGGTGGTGGCGGAGGCTGGCAAACCCGCGCAGCAACCGGAAGATCGTTATAAAGTTCCGACATTGGAAGAGTTGAAGTCAACGCTGCCTTGTGGAGATGAGAAGAAAGTGAAGGACAGTAAATCGGCTTTAGCGGAGGCATATTATAAAGCTGGGGTGATTTATAAAGAAAAATTGGATGACCCAGATAATGCTACAGACACTTGGGAGCAACAGATTTTGAATATGGATGAAAGCGATTTCCATCCAATGACGTTGTACCAACTCTACCGCACTTGGTTGTATAAGGAGCAATTGGCAGGGTACAAAGCGAACCCATTCTGCGAAACCTGTAGTTCTGTTTATTGGGCAAATGAAGTAAAGAGTAGATATCCAGATTCTGAATGGTCAAGACTGATTGACAATCCAGAGTATTTGGATCAAAAGGAAGTGAAGGATAAGGAAGAAACTGCCGCTTATGAAGAAGTGTACAAGTTGTATGTGAGAGGAAGCTATGTTGATGCTATGGGCGCTTGTAATAAAGTAATTGCAGAAGAACCGGAGAATCATCTTCTATGTAAATACAAGCTGTTGAGAGCTGTTTGTATTGGCTACTCGGATGGTGCTGTAGGAGTGAGAGATAATTTTATTAGAGAGCTAAATGATGTCAAGGCAAACTGTCCTAACAGCGAAGAGGCAGCGCAAGCGAATGAAATTTTGAAAAGTCTGAATAAAGAATTGGCACCTCAAAATCCTACAAACACTGATGGTGTGAATCCTCCGAACGCAAATGAAGATACGCCAAAAGAGTCGGTGTTTAAGTTTGATACAAGCGGGGAACATTATGTGGCCGTGGTGGTACCTGTGAAGGATTTTAATATCAATAACTTTAAAATAAAAGTTACAGATTACAACACATTAAACTTCTCTACTTCAGGATATAAGGTGACGAATAATCTATTGGATAAGGAGAAGCATATTGTGATGGTGAAGCCCTTCCAAGGAGCGGATGCAGCTAAGGATTACATGAGTTACTTTGCGGCTGATGCAGGAATCAAAGAAATGCTAGATGGTAAGCAAGTAGAGATATTTGTAATTTCAAAGTCGAATTATATTGCTTTATTTAAGAGCAAGGATTTGGCGGGGTATTTACAGTTTTACAATGAAAATTATTAATTCCAATTAATATGGCTAGAGCACAGGAATCAGCACCAGATATGAGTATCAACCGCATTGTGGAGGGTACATCCATAGAGGGAGAAATTCGTTGCGAATCAAACATCCGTATCGATGGTTCATTCATTGGTAATTTGACTACCAAGGGCAGATTAGTGATTGGTCCAGCGGGAAGATTAGAAGGCACTATTTCATGTCAGAATGCGGAGATTGAAGGATTGGTGAAAGGAAAGATAAATGTGCAGCAGCTGCTTTCTTTGAAGGGGAGTGCGAAGGTAGAGGGAGATATTTTTACAGATAAATTGAGTATTGAACCTGGGGCGAGTTTCACAGGGGCTTGCAATATGGGCGCAAAGGTGAAGGATCTCAAGAAGGAAGAGCCCGCTTTAGCTATGGCTGCCAAGTAATCCTTGAAACAAAATGCCTTTATAAAGTATTCATCTATGGCCATTCAAATGGCTGTGACCATACTCGCCTGTATTTTTTTAGGTAAATATTTGGATGAAAAAAATGAGGCAGGCAAGACCTGGACAATAGTGTTGTCAGTGGTGGGTGTAGGTTTGGCCATGTACAGTGTGATTAAAGACTTGATGAAATCATGATATCGAAAATGTTTTATTTGTGGTTGGTCGTTGTAGCGGCGTTGTTATTGGTGAGCATTTTTTTGTTACAAGGCCCTTTAGACCTGCCTATTGCGCTCTACTTCTCAGCGATTGGATTCGGATTGCTTACATACTTGCTGTACAAGAACATCTTGAAGGCCAATGAAAAAAGTCCACGTCGTTTTGTTACGGCATTCATGGGAAGCGTTTCTATAAAGCTGCTTTTTACCGCATTGGTTGTTGGTGTTTTGGTCTATTTTGATAAGCCACACAAAGCTCAAATTGCCGTGGGCATGATGGTGATTTACGTGGCATATACTTTTGTCCTCGTGAGGAGTCTAACACGAGAGGTTTCAGATAACAAGTAGAAGTGAAATTGGTGATTTTAGATTAACAAAAAGGCTTATTTGTTAATTTAAAGTGATTTGGGTAACGTTGACTTAACATATCGCGGTGTAATTTCGCGCCGCTTTACGTTAATGAAACAAATTCTAATTCAATATACCATGATTCACAACTACATCGGTTCGCGATTCTCGCGATTTTTGATGATGTTATCCCTGCTTGTCGGCGTTCTTTTTTCGACAAGAAGTTCAGCTCAATTCTCAATTGCAGCTGGTGCGACAAACTACACGCAAGACTTTAATTCGCTCAATCCAGCGGGCGCTTGGACTAACAACACCACACTTACAGGGTGGTATGCAAGAACTTCGGGCGGATCGGGTGTGTCCATTTCCGCGTTTGCTCTAGGAACCGGAACAACTACTACCCCTGCAGGACTTTATAGTTTTGCAAGTACGCCAACTACTGATAGAGCACTCGGTTACGTTACAACCAATGGATTTACAGGAAATCCCGGAACCAATTTCATGGGCTGGCGCTTGGTAAACAACACTGGTGCGAGCATCACTTCTATTAGTGTTTCTTATCGCGGGGAGCAATACAGAAACAATGGAGTCGCTACCCAACAATCTATCACAGTTTCTTACTTGACTGGATCTAATCTTACAGATTTGACGGCGTCTGGTTTCACGGGAGTTGGGACACTCACGTTTACGGGTCCTATAGCAACGGCAACAGCCGCCGCAGTTGACGGAAACGTTGCGGGTTTGGTGACGATTACTGGTACTATTGACCTTAGTGGTAGTCCACTCGCAAACGGAGCTGAAATATTAATTCGATTCAGCGATGTTAACGACTCTGGAAATGATCATACGTTGGCAATTGATGATGTGACAATCAATGCGACAACGGCAGCGCCATCAAGCAACGACAACCTTTCTGATATCATTACGGATGCTACTTTCACCCCGACAGCGAATATTAATTACACGCTTCACCAAGAAGCAGACTTGACAGCATCTTCATTGGAGATTGGTCGATTCATCATTCGTGATGGTGGCGCGTCAGCTGATGCTGATGCTGTGGGTACCATACTCTCATCTATTGCTTTCACGGTGGGAAGCGGCACTAATGTAAGACGCCTTGCTATTTATGACGGAAGCACGGAGATTGCTGAAATTGCAGGAGGTGCTTCTGCGTCATTTACAGGTCTGAATCTCTCTGCTCCTGATAATGGAACCAAGGTGTTTTCCTTAAGAGCTTCTTTTAATTCTACAGTAGGTGATAACAACCAGATAAGTTACAATGTAAATAACGTATCATCAGACATTGCCGGATCTGGTTTTGCGGTAACCAATGCTGGTGCAGCAAGTACGAGTACTGCCGGTGATGATAACAGAATTGAAGTAACAGCAAGTGCTGTGGCGATAACTACACAGCCTATCGGCACCACGGTAAATACACCAATGGCAAATGTTGTTGCTATTGCTGTTGATGCATTGAACAACCGAGATTTTGATTTTGCTGGTAATTTCACAGCGACTTCGACAGGAGCGCTCACAGGGTCTCCA
Organism: Flavobacteriales bacterium; assembly: GCA_046309775.1. Taxonomy (GTDB): domain Bacteria; phylum Bacteroidota; class Bacteroidia; order Flavobacteriales_D; family Sanyastnellaceae; genus JAIXWP01. The sequence goes on along the minus strand of JBKCOM010000079.1, from coordinate 2,436 downwards.
GTGGTAGTAGCTACAACCAATGGTTTAGCCACATTCACAGGACTTATATTTACTGCGGCAGGCAATGGATTGACTCTTTCTATTAGTGCCGGTGCATTCCCAGCAGCAACATCGAATGCTTTCAATATCGTAGGCCCTCCAATTATTGCGTGGGATTTTACAGGAGCGTCTACTCCTGCAACATTTGCTTCGACTTCAATTGATGCGAACCTTTCAGCAGTTGCATCTAATGATGAAATTACCCGTGGCTCTGGTGCTGCGGGAAGCCCTGGTGCTAACTCATTTCGTACGCAAGGGTTTGGAAATAATGGAATAAGCACTGCAAATACAGATTATTTTCAGGTAACAATTGTTCCTAATAGTGGATTCAAAGTGTCGTTATCAACAATAGAAGCAAACTTGAATGGTACGAGTACATTCGCTGTTTCTCCAGGTGTAATCAACCAATTTGCCTACAGTTTAGATGGAACAAGTTTCACTTTAATAGGAGTTCCAAGTGTGACTGTAGGTCAACCCGTGTCGATGCCGCAAATAGATCTTTCAGGTATCGCAGCGTTGCAAAACGTTTCGGGAACTATCACCCTTCGCTATTATGCTAGCGGTCAGACAACTGGCGGCGGTTGGGGATTCTTCTCGCCGAGCCCTGGTACTAACGGTCTTGCCATTGGTGGTGTGGTAGAGGCATTGCAATGTAATGATATCACTGCTTGTAATTATAACGTAACAGCTACATCAAATGTTGATTGCGTTTATCCAACATTGTATTATATCGATGCTGATAATGATGGTTTTGCTTCTGGAACGGAGACAACTTGTAATCCAGGTTTAGGTTATACAACAACAGCATTGCCAACTACAGATTGTAACGACGCGAGCAATACAATTAATCCAGGCGCACCAGAGCTTTCATGCAATGGTGTTGATGATAACTGCGATACAGATATTGATGAAAATGATGTTATTGGTTGTTTGGATTTCAACGCATCAAACTATAATGCCGCAGCGACTTGTGCTGGTTCATGTATTTATACTGGTACTTGGACAGCAGGCAATTTGGTAGCCTTGCGCGGTGGAAATGGTGTAGACGCACTACCAGCATCCAACGTTAGTGGTGCTGTCTTTTTAGAGCAAATTACACCAGCTGGCGCCACGGCAAGTACATTACCGCTTACAGTGGCTGGCCCAACGCTTCTTTCACAAACCACGTCATCTCCAGCGGAAGGATTTATCTCTAGAACAAGTGCTGTTGATGGAATCGTAATAGCAGGTTATGAAGCACTTGCAGGTGTTGCTGACATTAGCAGCGCTGCAACTGCGGCGACAAGAGTGGCCAACTTTGTAGACTTGTCTTATAGTGTTTCAAGATTGTTTGAAAGCAATACTATTCACGCTGCAAACAACATTCGTTCTGCTGTGAAGAATGGAAACAATGTTTGGACAGCGGGAGCGAACCAAGGTATCAACTATGCTGGTAGTGGTGCACCAGCCATCGTATCAAATACTATTACGAATAATCGTGTATTGAAAGAAGTAGATGGTAGCTTGTACTTTACTACTGGCAGCGGAACAAGAGGGTTGTATCGTGTTCAAAATGGCTTGGTAACAAGCGGTTCAAATACTGCTGATTTGGTAATTGGAACAGGAGGTACTTCAAGTCCTTACGATTTCGAATTCTCGCCTGATGGAAATACTGTTTATATAACAGATGATACCAATGGCGCTGCTGGTGGGGTAAATAAGTACACGTTCAGCGGTTCTGCTTGGACACTTGTAGCGTCATATTCTATTCCGAGCTTCCCACAAGTAACGTCTATCGCAGTAGATTTCTCATCAGCAACTCCAACTATCTATGCTGTATCTAGAAATGCAACACAAACAACAATTGTTTCTTTCCCAGACAACAATGTAACAGGCGCTGTGACAGCCACAACCTTGAAAACCACTACAAGTACTACTGCTGTTTATCGTTCTATTGAATTTGTTCCTTGCGCCGGCACCACTTGGTATCGCGATGCGGATGGTGATGGATTTGGTGTTTCAACTGACACACATTTCGATTGTATCCAACCATTCGGTTATGTTGCTTTGGCTGGTGATTGTAACGATGCGGTTGCAACAATCTACCCAGGCGCAATTGAGATTTGTAATGGCATTGATGACGATTGTGATTTAGCAATTGATGATAACTGTGTAAATCCTCCAGCGAATGATAATCGTGCTAACGCAACTTTGCGTTTGGCCTCTAGCTTCCCAGCTTGTACCAACGTTTCGGGCAACTTGTTGACGGCTACCAATTCTCCAGATGCTTTGTCATCTGAGCCAGTGGGTGCAGGTCAAGACGTGTGGTATCGATTTGTAGCAGGTAGCAATGGTGCTCGCATCCAAGCTACTTCAACTGTAAACGACCTTGTGCTTGAGCTTCAGACTTCTGCTGGT
>JBKCOM010000078.1:0-4524 GCA_046309775.1 Flavobacteriales bacterium | reverse complement strand
AGTAAAGCATAGTCGCGGCGCTTCTCGGCCAGCGTTGCCGCGCGCTGGAAGAAGCGAGCAGCACCTTGATCATCGCCATTTTCAAGAAAGAATAAACCCATCGCAATGGTGCGGGAAGGATTGTCTTCATCGGTGATGATGCTGCGGTGGGCGAAAAACTCTTCGAGGGAAGTCACGAGGCTCTTGCGTAAACTATGGTAAGCATTCCGATTTACGGGCTTATAAAGCGTTTCAGCCAGGTCAGCGTCACTTTTGTTTTTCAATATCAAATCAAAAAGTTGCAGTTTTTTATCCGCCCCTTTGATAGAACGAATGAAGATTCTGAAGGTCTTTACTTCCTCCGGACTCATCAGTTGAATGCAATTTTCTAGAAAATCCACAGCTACGTTTATTATTATTTAATTATTGATAATGAGTGTTTTAAAATGGTTATAGCGAATTTTTACTACTACGTTTTGCGAATATAGTGATTTTCTTATGAAAGGAGGAAGAAGCTTCTTTGCCTCATGAAACAAATCACACAACAACTTTTTGCACGCCTCGTAGTAGGTCTTGTAAAACTGATCGGACGCATTCTATTTCGCCTGCGCGTATCAGGCAGCCACAACATTCCTCGTGAGGGCGGTGCGTTGATTGTAGCCAATCACACCAGCTACATGGATTTCATTCTCATGGTATGCGCGAGTCCTCGACCTATTCACTTTGTGATGAATGCGGATATTTTCAAAAAGCCATTTTTACGCCCGTTTTTAGAAGCTTTGCATTGCATCCCCATTTCGCCACGTCAGGGAGTGAATGATTACAAGGCTTTCAATGAAGCGGTGGCAGGGCACATTCAATCAGGAAAGCTTGTTGCCATCTTTGCTGAGGGCACTGTAACCAGAACCGGGCAGATTTTGGAGTTTAAAAAAGGTGTAGAGCACCTCTCGCGCCTTATCGAAGCGCCGATTATACCCATGCATTTTGACAATGTGAGCGGCACGCCATTTTCGTACAGGGCTGGAACGCGTAATATGATTCGAGTGCGCCTGCATTCTATTCGTAAAAAAGTAGGAGTGAAAATTGGCGCTCCGATTCAGGGACCTACCACCGCTTTTGCTTTGCGCCAAGTGGTGAAGGAATTAGAAGCCGAAAATTTTGTACAGCGTCTTGAAGAGCAAACGAGCCTTGAGCAACGTTTGCAGCAAGGTATGGCCTCATCCAAAACAGGTAGTTGGACTTGGAAAAAAGGCATTACTTCTTTTAATGAAGTTCCACGTTTAGTGGCCTCATTGCAAGAAAAACTGCAATACCTCACCGCAAATGAACATGTGATTGCTGTGCAGTTGCCGAAATCAGAGATGCTTGCAGGCGTGATTTATTGGGCAATGTTTCATCACAAGACACTCGTTCCAATAGATCCACATTTGAGCAATGAAGAACGATTGTATATCATGAATGCGAGCGGTGCGAATGTGTTGATTACAACAAAAGATCTTGGATTTACAGTGCATGCTCCGGTGGCGGAAGTGATAGTATATCAAGAAGATTTGGAAGAAAGTATTCGTGGCGGAAAAGCGCTCCATCCGATTTGTCGCAATCTGCGCGCGGTAGGGAAGAGTTTTAGAAGCATTTTTTATAAAAAAGAAAATGTAAAGCCACTCGCATTGTTTACCGAAAAACGCGGAGAAGAATTGCAGTTGATACCCGTCTATGCCACCCAAGTGAAGGCGGTGATAGAAGGAATGAGACAAATTTATTTTTTCAAAAAAGGAACTCAGATGTTGTCAGATTTGCCGCTCAGCGTGGCCTATGGATATGTGCTTGAGTGGATCATGCCGGTGTATAATGGATTGAATGTAGGTCTTGAAATTGAAGGTGACACAACGACCTTAATAACTAAAATCAGTGAAGCAAAACCAGAGTTGATTTTTGTACAGCCCCATCAATTGAAATCGTTGAGTGTTGTGGCTAGTGAACGCAATATGCCATTTTTGACGCACGTGTTTACAGCGGATGTACATCCAATGAATGAGAGCGTGCAAACGTTGGTACGCCGTGGAATAAAAGTGATGACCTGTGCAGGAATGAACGCATCGGCCTCGGTATTTGCTGTGAATCTTCACAATTATACAGGGCGTGATATTGTTGGAAAACCGCTCTATCAGGAAGCATACGATGAAGACAGTTTGGGTAAAGCAATACCGGGAGTTGCGCTGAAAATCGTGTCACCGAATGATCATTCGGTTGCCCTGGGATGTGAGGAAGTAGGTAGAATTTTGATCAAAGGAGCGGTGATGGAAGACAGCGAGCAGTGGAATGATACAGGACATTGTGGGTGGATGGATCACAAAGGATTTGTGCATGTTGCCAACAAGGGAGAGGGTTACTGGACGTATTCTGAAGCGTGTTGAAACGTCATTTATCGTTCCACATAAACATGTGTGGATTATCGATAAATGGTTCTAAATCATCTGCCGTGATGAGCAATACAAGATCTGCAATCCAAAGCACTACGCCACCGCCGATGGTCAGAGTGTAGAAGATAGGTACCTTGACATCGGTGCCGAGGTAGAGGCGATGCATACCGAACATGCCGAGTGAAATATTGAGAGCGATGGCGACGAGGCGAGGGTTGTCAGAGCGGAAAATTCTTTGTGTAACAGCTCTTGGTTTTATTCCGCCATCCTCATCTGTTTTAAAAAGCAAAGAAGCCGCGAAGCCAGCTACCTCCATACGCCGCTCCTGCCCTACCGCAGCGGAGAAGGACAGGACAAAAAGGAATATGGCCAGAAGGCGGAACATGGGGCGAAGATAAGAACGGGAATTTGGAGATTGGAAATTGGAAATTGGAAATTGGAGATTGGAGTTTGGAAATAAAAAAAGTCCTGACCATGTCAGGACTTTATTACCCTATTATCCTATTATCTTATTAACCTCCTTCGCGTCTTCGATGCGGTAGGGGGCGCTTTCGGTGCGGCGGAGGGCTTTGAGGTAGGAGCCAGAGCCGAGGCGTGCGCCGAAATCATTGGCGATGGTGCGGATGTAAGTACCCTTCGAACAGCGGATGCGGAAGTCCACTTCGGGCAGTTGAAAGCGGGTGATTTCAAAGGCATGCACTGTTACTAATGCTTGACGCATCTTTATCTCGATGCCTGCGCGCGCGGCCTCATAGGCGCGCTTTCCATCTATTTGTTTGGCGCTATAGATGGGGGGAGTTTGCATCTGCTCGCCCAAAAAAGAAGCCGCAGCATTATGCGCTGCGGCTTCATCAATATGTTCTATGGGAAAATTACCTTCTGGAGTTGTTTCTAAATCAAAACTTGGTGTTGTTTGTCCGAGAAAAATGGTGCCGGTGTATTCTTTTTCACCCACCATGATTTGATCAATCATCTTGGTACACCTTCCAGTACAAATTACCAAAAGTCCGGTAGCCAATGGATCCAGCGTGCCTGCGTGACCAATCTTAAACTTTGGAGCCTTGAGGTTGTGGCGAAAATGCCACTTCAATTTGCCCACCACATCAAAGCTCGTCCAGCCATAAGGCTTGTCGATGAGCATGATACTTCCGTTTACAACATCCTCTACGGATTGGTACTCAAAAGGCTTTGGAATCATGCGGCAAAGGTAGCCGAATTTATCCTACGCGCTTGATGCTACAACCCACAGGCTTGGTTTCGTTGGGTGAAATTTTCTTGCCCGCAGCCGCATTCTTCATCGCCTCTTCCAGCCAATGTTCTTTTACTTTTTCTGGTCCTTCATTGCTATCATCGATGGAACCTTTGTAATTCAACTTCATGTTTTTGTCAAACATGAATACATGTGGTGTGGTGCGTGCTCCGAAGGCATCAGCGAGTTCAGAGTTTTTATCGAGGAGATACATAGCATCGCCGTAACCCATTTTGCTAGCGCGCTCTTTCATATCGTTGAGATTGTCGCCCTTCTCACGCTTCGCCTCGTTGCTATTCACCAATACAAAACCGATATTTAGTTCATCTGCTTTTTTCTTGAGGGCCGCATAGCGACCATCCCAACCAACGCCATACCCTTCGGCGCCAACCACAAAGGGACAGGTGTTGCAGGTGAAAATCACCAACAAACCATTTTGCTTCTTAAGATCATTGAGCGAATAAGACTTGCCGTCTGTGTTTGACATCTTGAGATTCGCCTGCGGCGCCTCTGTGCCGATGGCTATACTTTCTTTTACGTCTTTGTCTGATAAGGTGAATGATAAGGTGGCCGCTATCAGCAAGAGACCACCGAAAAACAATGCAATTTTTTTCATGTATCTGGTTTTGCGGCCTAAGGTGATGAAAGATTGGATGCACAGCAATTAAAAAATGTTATTTAAAAATATTTTCTCTTGTGAATGAGTCACTTAGCCCTGAAAGCCGCAACAAATGCGTGAAGCCGCGTAACCTTTTAGTGCAGTACCAGCGTTAAAGACCATGTAAGTTCTCATGTAGAGATATTAGATAGTTTAATTGTTTTCATTTATTACCATTGAAGGCTGCTCAACGGAGCGGCCTTTTGGTATTTGGGGGG
>JBKCOM010000077.1:0-10458 GCA_046309775.1 Flavobacteriales bacterium | reverse complement strand
CAAATGAATTATATCCTCACCGAACAACACATATATGGCAGTTCACGTCTTGGTGTGGATAGAAGGAATGTGGATGTGATCGTGGCAGGTTCACCGAGCGTTAATGTATCGCTCAGTGTGAAGCGCGGGGAGAAGCATTACGAGCTGTCGAACCACCTCGGCAACGTGCTCGCTACGGTGAGCGACAAGAAGATCGCGGTGATGAACGGTGCCAACTTGAGTTATTACCGCGCGGATGTGGTGTCTTATTCCGATTACTACCCCTTCGGCGCCCCCATGACCGAGCGCACCGCCGTGGTCACTCCGACGGATGTGAGGTATGGGTTCCAAGGACAAGAAGAAGACGATGAACTTTGGAATGGTGCGGTGTCGTTCAAATACCGAGTGGAGGATGCGAGATTGGGTAGGTTCTTTAGTGTGGATCCTATGTTTGATTCTTTTCCGTGGAATGGAAGTTACACCTTCAGCGAGAATAGACTCATTTCAAACATAGAATTGGAAGGATTGGAGGGTGTTAATATAATTGATCATCAATCACAAAAAACTACTTTGGAAATAGATTTATACTATGTCGATAGAGAAAGAGAAGGTAATGAAAACATTGATGAGGCTTTTTGCGATGATCAGATCGAGGCTATTAAGAATAACATTAATAATGAATTAGCGAAATCAACAAACTATGATTTCAGATACAAAAAAGATGATGGGACATTCTATGAAGTTGATTACAAGATTAACTTTATTCCAGTTGGGTCAAAAGAGGAAGCCTCTACCAACAGAAAGGAAAATGAGGAAAGATCAGCGGTTTTAGTTTATGAGAGTCCAGAGATTAGAAATAATGGCGGTTCTATTAGAGAGGCTTTTACCCGTAGGGGATTTATTGCAATATCATCAGAATATGCAGGGCATACTAATGTTCATGAAATTTTTCATTTGTTTGTTCACTGGTCTGCTAATGCAGATCCAAAGGTTTCATTTATGGGTTTGGGGAAAGATCAAACTGCTTTTCATAAACGCGAGGGTGGGATTTTCGAATACGGATTTCCAAGGAAGCATGTTAACGAAAAGAACGTTTTAGATGCTTTGTTGCATACGGTTTCAATTACACTAAACTATCCTATTCAAATACCATGGAGCAAATTAGGATTTTAAGTCTTCTACAAATCTGGTTGATTTTACACATTTCAAGTGTATTGAATTCTCAAGCAGTTCTTAATGGAGAAATAACCTTTTACCAGTTAAGTTATCGTGATAGTGCTAACTACAATCATAATTTTTACTATTGTTCAGATGGAGCGGAATATTACCCTTGCGACTTTTTGGCTTTTGAAAATAGCAATGCATCTTATTCTTCGAATTCTAAGGTCTTTGCTAGTTCTATACTTTTAGGTGAAGAAGTAAGTAGAACTTTGGAAGAATCTCATAAAATTTGGATTTATACTAGGCCACCTATCTATGAGATAAAATTTGAAATTTCACTTAGAATGGTGACTTACAAATGTCAGTATGAGGTGGCAAGATTTTCTGAATATATTCCTGTTCCCTATGAAAGGAAACTAAATTTAAATTTTAACATTACACCGATATCTTTAAATGAGAAAATAGATCGAGTGGACCAACATTTCGTAGAGTATCTTTCTCGTTATTACTATGATTTATTAGGCTTTATACAAAGTGAGTATATGTTTTTTTATGATTTGCGGTAGGAATTGAAGGTCCGCGTCATCAGAAGTAGAATGATTGAAAGTTCTCTGATCTTCATACTCCAAATTTTTTTCCCTATCTTCGATAAAACAATTTTGAATTGAGAGAATAATCGAACTTAAGTTATTACCGCGCGGCTGCTGCGTAGATTATAGATAGTCTTTACGGTTTTCTTTGCAATGGACTTGAAACTTCTGGGTTATATAATTACGTGAATTTTGAATAGGATTCTCATTTGTTGCAGCGGAGCGAAGTCGTCAACGTCTTTTACCGCAAAGCCGCCAAGGGGCGCAAAGTTCCCCCAGAGGGGCGCGGCGCAAAGAGGTCTCACATCATCTGGAACGTTCAATTCGCAATGAGTAATTCGCGATTCGTAAAAGCAGGTCCCTCCGTCGCTCTGTCGCTTTGTCGCTTTGTCGCTTCCCCTTGTTCCTAAAATCCCTTGTTCTTTGTTCTTTTTTCCCTATCTTCGATAAATGAATTTTGAATTGAGAATACGCGCCAATCCCCAAGACATAATACTCTCTCGCTTAAGCGACGGGCGACAGCGCGACTTGGCCTCCCATGTTCCCAATAATCCCCTGTTCCCTCGTTCTCGTTCTCGTTCTCGTTCTCGTTCTTTGGTTGGATGGAAAGATTTCTTACATTAGTAGAAATAATGGTTCTGGAAAAAGCGAGTTAAGTTTTACTTATGATGCGATGGGGAATCGAGTGGAGAAGACGGTAAATAATGACGCGGGTACTTGGACCGAAACGGAATACTATGTGCGCGATGCGCAGGGGAATGTGATGGCGATTTATAAAAAGAATGTTACTAGCGGACAAATGAATTATATCCTCACCGAACAACACATGTATGGCAGTTCACGTCTTGGTGTGGATAGAAGGAATGTGGATGTAATTGCGGCGAGTTCACCGAGCGATAATGTATCGCGCGTTGTGAAACGAGGAGAGAAGCATTACGAGCTCTCCAACCACCTTGGCAACGTGCTCGCTACGGTGAGCGACAAGAAGATTGCGGTGATGAGTGGGGCCAACTTAAGTTATTACCGCGCGGATGTGGTGTCTTATTCCGACTACTATCCCTTCGGCGCCCCCATGACCGAGCGCACCGCCGTGGTCACTCCGACGGATGTGAGGTATGGGTTTAATAGTCAAGAAAAAGAGGAGGAAATAACAGGTTTTGTTACTCATACGAGTGCGGAGTATTGGATGTATGATAATAGACTGGGGCGACGATGGAACACAGATCCGAAGTCACATGAAGGAAGAAGTACATATTTAGTTTTCTCGGGATCACCAATACAATTTAATGATGTGTTGGGAGATACCGTTAAAGTTACAGTTACGACTAATCGAGTGGGATTTACTAAAATAAACCTTTATAGTTCTCCAGAAATTGAACAAGATGTTTCAAGAAAATCTAAGCAAATTTATGTTCCCGTTTATGAAGTTAAAGTCGAAACCGAAAGCGGTGCATGTGCAACCTTCTATTATACAAGAATAAATTATCGAGCAGTGAAAAAAAATAATTACAGCATCGAAGATGTAACCTTTGACGCGGCATATGATGGGCAGTTATACGGTGCGAAAATAAAATCCAGATGGAACAAAAAAAATAATGTACTAGAAATAAGGGAGCTTGGAGAAGAAGACGGGAATTGTCAGGATATAGTCTGCACTAGAAATAGAAAAGTTACCCTTCGTACGGCAATCCAGTTTCACTTGAAAGGAGCAAGTGATGGATGTCTGCTTGCTTGCGGAACAGACAACATAGAAGAGGAGAATGGTGAAAATCCCGACTACAGCGATACAGGAAGCTCGACAGGCGCTGCCCAAATGAAGTTTATGAATATAGTTCAGATGTTTCGGAAATTGGAACGGAATAGAGGAAATAGCGATGTCATCATTATTAAGGTTCAAAAAATGAGCGATTCACAGTTTGAAAAGGATACAAAGGATACTGAAGCTTATAACAAATCTAAAGGAGGGTAAATGAGAATGCCGTTAACACTTTTATTTTTATTGTCAATTTTTAGTTGCGCTCCTCCACCAATAATAGCACAAGACAACTTTGTTGTTGAATTTAATGAATTTGGAATTGAAGTTTCCGCAGGTAATTCAATAGTAACTGACACATGTTTTTCTAGAAGCTTGCAATACTTTTATTTTAGTGGCTCGAAGGATTCTTGCATAAGCATTGATGTAATATGTCAACTGTACAAGATCATAAAGTCCAAGGACATTTCTTGCAATATTTATGAAAAACAAGAGTACATAGAGTCAAATGTGGATTTACTGTTGTATAATCCGATTATTTATGAGTCAAAGAATGAGTCATTGACTGAATTCTTAAGTAACAACGAAACTGACATTCTTTATGTTTTTCTGGACGAATTCCATAATTTAGAAAGTGCTCTGAAAAAAATTGAATATACAACTATGAATCAAGTTCAACTTGTTGAGATTTCATTGATGTTCATAAAAAGTAACATCGATTTACCCAATGAGTTAAGTCAAGCTCTTAGTGCTGAGAATGTGAAAATTTTAGGAACTATAAAATCAAGTGAATTAGTCGAGTTTGATTATTCAACTAGTGCTAATTTTTTATCAGATTATGAGTTCATTTTTTAAAATTGTCACTTTTAATGCCGATGTGGCGCTTTTCTGACTACTACCCCTTCGGCGCCCCCATGACCGAGCGCACCGCCGTGGTGACGCCGACGGATGTGAGGTATGGGTTTAATGGGAAGGAAGTGGATAGTGAGATAAATGGCAACGGTAACGCTTACGACTTCGGCGCTCGGACATACGACGCGAGGTTGGGGAGATGGTTTTCATTGGACATTTTGTTTTTCACATCTTCCAGCTTGAGTCCTTACTTATTTGTTGCAAATAATCCTCTAGTTCTAATCGATCCTGACGGGAAAAAAGAGCGACCGTTTGAAAAGGGTAAATCCAAACCCATAGTAAAAGTGCCGAATACTGCTACTCCAATTGAATACTATAATGAAAATGGTAACCGTCATCTTAATGTAGATGCATTTAATTGTCATTCTTTCGCTTGGCATAAATCCAAAGGTGATAGTTATGATCAAATTGGGACAAATTACCCAGAGTTACCAAGATGGGATAATAATCCAGCGGATGATATCAGAGAACAAAATGCAAAGCAATTACATACGGATGTAAGAAATAAGGTTGGTGATATAGTTATATACTATTTTGATTCAAACAGTGATGGAATTTATCAGGAAGATGAGTCTATAGCACATTCTGCTATCGTATCCAAAGTTGATAAGGATGGATTTACTACTGAGGTGACTGGAAAGATGGGAGAGGCTGAACTGGCAACCAATCATCCAGGTGCCCCGGGATATTATGAGACGGATAATTTAATGCCAGATGGTAATTTACTCAGCCGAGCTTATTTGAGAGTTGACGCTAATATTCAAAAATTGGGCGGTGTGGAATTTGATTCTAATCTTGCTAAACCAGTCAAAGATTCAACAGGAAAAACTAAGTACTTAATTGTCCAAGATTTGAATACTGGCAAAGACTATGGGGTAACACGAAATGATAATGGCTCTTATTCTTTTTACGATGATAAGAATGAAGAAAAATAGATATTACCTTTTATTCATGGTTTTAATCCTAAATTTTTCAAACTGCAAATCCAGTAGTTCAGAAAGGGAATTAAAAGGATTTTATGCAGAGTTAGAAAATCTACTTTATCGAGATGTGAAATGTGGAACTAATTTTAGTAGCTCTGATACCATTGAAGCGAATAAAATTGAAATGATTAATTATTTGATATCAAAATTAGACTCTAAAGATAAGGTAAGATTACTGAACTTTAGAGGGCGCAATCCTTTGATATCCGAATTGCCGCCGCCAAAGGAACTATACATCGGAATCAGGGCAATATGCCTTATTGACTATTTCATAACTCATGAAGTTACAGAAGTTTCAACGTCTGTATATTGTTCTTGTATTTTCGAAGTACTCAATCAAAATCAAGAGCAAATAACGTATATCGATTTGATTAACCTCAAAAAGGAATTGGAGGTTTGGTTTAGTGCGAACCAGGGACGAAGTAACAGTGATTTATCAGCGGAATGGAAAATGTATTCTGAACAACGCTTTTGCTATTAGAGTTTATAATTGTAAGTGAGTTGTACTTTTATTGTGATACTAGATGCTAATGACAGGCGACGAAGTTGAGACTAACGGCCAGTTTAGCGATGAGGTTTGCTCCATTGTTTCTCCCGTAACCAATAAAGTTCTTTTTCCTATATTTCCTTTTTCCGGTCGCTTTGTTCTCTCAGGTATTTTTCCCTATCTTCGATAAAACAATTTTGAATTGAGAATACACTCCAACTACCTCGGCAACGTGCTCGCTAACATTGGCGGCAAAAAGTGTTGTGTGATGAGTGGAGCGGAGTCATTCATTCCTTATTTCGTCAATAGCTTTTCCTCTCGAATTGTTAAACCTCAAACTCTAATTTCTAAATTCCAATCTCCAAATTCTTCCCGCGCCCCCATGACCGAGCGCACCGCCGTGGTGACGCCTACTGATGTGAGGTATGGGTTTAATGGGAAGGAGAAGGACAACGAAACCTTTAGCGGTGCCTATGACTTCGGCGCGCGGATGTATGATTCGAGACTGGGGAGATGGTGGAGTGTGGATAAAAAAGTAAGCGTTAATTATGATATAAGTAGTTATTGTACTTTAGACAATAACCCCATTTGTATGATTGACCCTACTGGGGATGATGCTATAGTTAGTATTTCTGGTAATACGATAACTTTTAAGGCAGTGATTTGTATTCACGGAGAAGGCGCGACAAACGCGAAAGCGAAAGAAATGCAAGCTCAGATTATGCAAGTTTGGGGTAAGAACTTTAAATATTTTGAAGGTGATAAAGAGTATAATGTGAAATTCGATATTCAGGTTGTAAATACGGAAGCGGAAAGTGAAGGTGATCCTACTTTAGGACCAGGAGTGGATCCATTGTTTTGGACTGGCGCCGAAAACTGGATTAATATTGAAAATAGGGAAGTAGATTTTCGCTCATTTGTTCGTGATGGAAATACAGGTACTTGGTCTTCGAAAGAAAGCGGTAATACTTATGCGCATGAAGTGGGACATCTTTTGGGCATTGCCGATTCCTACATTGATGTTAAGATGTCACAAGCTTTTTGTGAAATGTATGGATATTCTGACGAGCAATGCGACGAGGTTGAGTCGATAGCAATTTCAGAGCATGGAAAAACGGCAATTATGGGACTTGGATCACGAGTAACACAAATTGATATTGACGCTCTTGCCGACTTAGCTTTAAAAATTATTGCTACTGATAATAGCGTTATCGATGCAGGGAAATATCGTTTAAATGCTCCAAAAGCTACCGAGATTCAACCATATTTAGGCTCAGGTCAATTTGATTTAGTAACCCCCGAATAAGTTAAATTGAAATGAGGACTAAAGAGCGCATTTATCTTGTTACCTTACTTCTTATTTATTCTTGTTTTAATTCAGATTTGAAAAAGAATAAAACAGCAAGCGATAAGGAAGATTCGACCAGTCCTAAAATAAATGGGATGTATTCCTTTGATTTTGTTGGAAAAGATAGTCTCCATTCTTTTTTAAATAGTGCGGAATTAAATGATATCAAATACTTGTATGTTTTTGATGATTCAGTAGTTATTGAAGGTAATTGGGATTTTAAGAACTTAGAAATTCTTAGTTTAGTTAGTAAAAGCTACATCAAGCTAGAGGGACTAAGTTTACCAGATTCTTTGAGATTTCTGAGGTTGAGTTTTAATGATTTTTTGGATAAAGGTGTACTTAAAAACACCTCTGTAGATCATTTGGTATTAAGAATAGAAAGTTTCGAAGCTCCCAGTTTTCTCAATAGAATAGGCAATGTTGAACGTCTTTCATTAAGTGGGAAAATTGCAGACAAGTCAATTCTCTACATGTTCAAGAACTTAAGATTTATAGATTTGAACAATTCACCAATTGAAGATAGTCTGACAGATGTAGATTCTTTAATTCTTAACCTACAGGACTAAATTACTGGAATAAAAGAACATTTAAACCTATAGATTCTAATTTCGTCTCAAGTCGCTCTGTCGCTTTCCATTGTTCCCAAAATCCCCTTGTTCCTTGTTCTTTTTTCCCTATCTTCGATAAAAGAATTTTGAATTGAGAAAGCTCTCCAACCACCTCGGCAACGTGCTCGCTAACATTGGCGACCAAAAGCTTTCTGTGATGAATGGTGAGGGGGCTTTCATTCCTTATTTTGTCAGTAGCTATTCCTCTCAAGTTCTTAAACCTCAAATTCCAATTTCTAAATTCCAATCTCCAAATTCTTCCTCCGCCCCCATGACCGAACGCACCGCCGTGGTGACGCCGACGGATGTGAGGTATGGGTTTAATAGTCAGGAAAAGACAGACGAGATTTCAGGTTCAGGAAACCATTATACGGCTGAATATTGGGAATACGATAGCAGATTAGGCAGAAGATGGAATCTTGACCCTATGTTTTTTAAATATCCTTGGCAAAGCCCATATTCAGCATTTAATAATAATCCAATTCGATTTTCTGATCCTCTCGGCCTAGAGGGAGAAGATGAAGTAGCTCCTGCAGGTCATAAAGAACATAAGGGAGCGAATAATGGAGCCTTGTATTTACCGTCTTCAGCAAAAGTAGAAACAAATCAGAAAACACAAGAAACTGCATTAGTTAATAACCCAAAAGTTAAAATAAAAGCGATTGAGGGTACAGTTCGATCATTTACTATTGGAGAGGATAGATATGTTGCAGCATACAATAGTAAGTCCGGAAGTTTCATGGGCTATAGGAATTTCCAAACAGGAGCTATGTATCAGAATCCCGAAGGAATGCGCACGACTGGAACTACTGCTAAGGTTGGTTTTGGAGAAACAAGAGGACTGTATCCATCAAAAGGTTGGACTGAGGTTGGTGGCGACCCGTCTACCTGGGATTATCAAGCTTCTCAAGAGTTAATGTCTGCGAGAGGTGCCATAGAAGTAGTAGCAAAGCGAAACACTTCAGTGCATCCCGGTGCAACGCCGAGCACCAATCCTAACAATGTAGAATACCAACAGAGGCAGTTTGCGATATCAGAAAACTTTCCAGACGTAGATCCTGCGATAGCGAATGACCCAACAGTTACCAATTTTTACAACGCGTCATCTCCTGATTATATTCCAGGAAACTCATATGTAGATCGGAGATATTGGAATATCTCAATTGTGAAGTCCTATGGGCCATTTTATAATGCTAGTTCAATGGGCGATACTCAACAAGGAGTTCCTGTTTATATAATATTCTACAGCGTTAAACCTAAAAAATAGAAATGCATAATGAGACTAATATTAGTTGTATTCACTTTGATCCTGATAATGTCATGTTCTATAGATCAATCCGAGAAGGTTACGTATCGAGAAATTTTATTGAATAGTCCTGGCGATAGTTCTGATCAAGCCTTATTAAATTCTGTAAGGAAATTATTAAACGATACTGCTTACGGAGAATTTAAGATGGATACTACCAATATAGGAATATCAATAAAGGATGACAAATTGAGCGTTTTTTTCAAAAAGCTTAATAAAATAACCGATGGAAAGTATATTGAAAATAGTGGATATTTGGTTGGAGTTAAACAGAATGCAACAAATAAGTATAGTCGAGATTTTATTTATTTAGCGGAGGAAGTAATCGAATCCACAGATTCTACTTGGGATGAATCGGTTAGGTTGTTAACTTATCCTTGTTTTTTTTTGAAAGATTATGATGGTAATGGTATCAAGGAATTACAAATTCAACAAAGAGTTTATAATGGGACATTTTATCAAGCTGTGATAGGACATTTTTTAATATAGATACAATTACATTAAATCTGAATCATATATTTTCGATAGAAACCATAAGCTATCTTCCAATGGAGAAAGCCTATATACACAGGATAATAGAAAGCAATCAAGTAAAGGTATTTCTAAGCCATGAGAAAAATGTAAAGGGGAAATTTTTAGGAGAGTATACTCTTCGGTTCGACAAGAGTGAAGGTTTGTATATTGCAACCGATATTAAGAACTATGACATTGATCACAGGCATCTCTTAATTACGAGTTCGCCTACCGGTATTTTACCTTATCTTAAGACAGGATTTCCAAAATGAAAGTTGGTTAAAGTTTAGTTATAGATAGAACCTGGACAGCTCATTTAATTTGATTTATAGTTAATTTGAAAGACATTCCATCTGGTGATAGCGATAAAAGGTATTTAGAAGTAACAACGACTTGGCCTTTGGCTTCAAATCGATTATCGCTATGATTTAATATCAGGCAATGTTTTACAGGTTAGCTATCAGTCTGGGGCAGCAGATCAATATTATCATCGTTATGAATATGATGCAGATAATAGAATTACGGCAGTATATACCAGCGATTATGGTTGGGAAGGTGCTACTGGAGCTCAAAATCTGAATATGCCAGAGGATATGATGTTTTGGGAAAAAGATGCCGTGTACCGATACTATAAGCATGGACCATTGGCAAAAGTGGAATTAGGAGAGTTGGGTGTGAAATACTCCCCCTTTTCTAGACCAGAGGTCGAGGTCTGTTGATTTATTTTATGTTCGATATTGGTGCGGAAGTTATTCTAAAGTTTTTTGGACCACCTTTGGTTTTGGTCAAAAAAAACTTTGGAAATAACTTCATGC
>JBKCOM010000076.1:0-10379 GCA_046309775.1 Flavobacteriales bacterium | reverse complement strand
CTCTTCGAGAAGCCTTGCCCACTTTTCATTGTTTGTCACCTGTAAAAATTCGATGAAATCAAACGGCTTTAATTGAAGAAAATCCACTTTACCAACCGGGAATGACACTCCTTGATGTATGGCAACACCCAACAAAGAACCAGCAGCTAAAATTGGATAATGCGGTGCATTTTCCTGAAAGTACTTTAAGGAAGTGAGCGCCTTTGGACAAGCCTGAATCTCATCAAATATGATAAGCGTATTCTCAGGTTCTATAATTGAATCACTCAACAACCTCAAACTTTTGACGATAGTTTCAGGTGAAAGATCATAGTCGAATACTTTGGCGAGTGCTGGATGACTTTCAAAATTAAAATATGCAACATGCTGAAACTCTTCCTCACCGAACTGTTTCATAAGGAAAGTTTTTCCCACCTGGCGGGCGCCTTGAATAATCAAAGGTTTGCGCTTTGGCGAGTTTTTCCATTCTAACAGAGTACCATATGCCTTTCTTTTCATCGCATACGAAGATACTCAAAAATCCATCATAACTCCCCGAAAATGCAGATTCTCACAAAAACAACCCCTTAAAAGTGTAAAAAATCACATTTTATAGGACTTAAATAAGAACACGAGCGACGGAGGGACGGAGGGACGAATAGGAAATAGGAAATAGGAAATAGGGGGGGGGGAGATAAACGTTAATAGCCTGCCCATTTATGGCAGGTGGAGAACAAGGGAACATGGGAGAATTTGGAGATTGGAATTTGGAATTTGGAATTTAGAGTTTGGAATTCTGAACTTGGAATTATGAATTCCGAATTATGAATTCCGAATTGTGATTTAATGATTGTGGTCTTTCTTCATAAAACTTCTGTCTAATTAACTAAAATTATATTGGGATGCCAATGTGTTGAGTTTGGGTTACGATACTTTAGCGAGTGTATTAAAATTCCTAATTAAAAACTAAATTATCATCCTTTAAATATGAAAGCTATTCTTCTTATCTTTTCCTTTACACTACTTTCCTTCTACTCTCAGTCGCAGAATCATCTTGTTGGAGCATATGTTGGACTAAATAGGTTTAATGCACGCCCCGCGTCAGGATTCAATGAGACTACGCGAGGGATAACACCAATCATGGGTCTATCTTATCAATACATGATTAACGAAAAATTTTCTCTTGGTATTGACGCAGCTTACGACGTCCGCAGATTTTATAATCCAATAACATTCCAATTCACATGGCAAGACCCATACAACGCTGAGTACAGATTGAATTACCTTTCAATGCCATTAAAAGCTGGATATACTTTCGGTAATAAAATCTTTGGCTTTGTAAACCTTGGCGCGGTGCCATCATATCTTTTAAGTGGAACTGCCACAATGCCCGAACTATTTAACCGAAATGGAGTAATTTCAGAGCAAGTATTAGATCTAACAGCAACCACAAAGCGACTGGACATTTCTGGGATAGCAGAGCTAGGAGGCGGGCTAAAATTCGATTCCATTTGGGTTTACACCTGTTTGGCCTATCAACCTGGGTTAATGAACATAAACAATTCAGAAGATCCTCTTTCATCCAAAGTAAGGCTCCATGGCGTTTTGTTATCGTTCGGGATGAGGTACGTGCTCAACTGAAATGACCGCCCGAAGTTAACCCAAGGAATTCCGCATTCCGAATTCCGAATTCTGAATTCAGAATCGTGAATTGCGCCGCATATCGACTCCGTAGGAGTCTAATGTTTGTAAGATCATGAAGCGCTGACGCTCTCCCCGACTCCGTAGGAGTCGCACAGAAAGGGGGCTGGTGCTGATTTTTTATGTAAGACGGTGATGAAATGAGTATGTTTTGGATTACAGTAATGTAGACACGAGCTCAGCAAACAAAACAAATCTTGTCTCTTTTCGCTAAATGCTAGACTTTATATATTCCGTCTAAACTTTACGGTGTCATTAAATGTATGTGGGAGTAATTGCGAAATATTTCCTTCAAATTGGATTAAATGTTAAATTTTTAGGGGAATTGTTTTTCGAAGAATATTTAATTATATTTGGTCTATCCTTAATCAAAAAAGTTAATCAAATGAAAACTCGACAACACTCGACAACACTCGACAACACTCGACAACACTCGACAACACTCGACAACACTCGACAACACTCGACAACACTCGACAACACTCGACAACACTCGACAACACTCGACTAACGTCAATTACTAAAGCAGCACTTTCAAAATTTTACGTACTTCTGACGATGAGTGCCTTGATGCTAAATTCTATCAATCTTCTAGCTCAGGCAGACTCCATTTCTACCTATTCTTCTTTTGGGATTTTTGATAAGGTCATGAATCGATTTGGAGAGATTCAGTCATGGAATAATCTCCGAATTGAACAAGAGACTCTAAATCCTACTTTGACTGTAAATCAGGGTGTTTTTAATCTAAACTTTTATGAAGGATGTGGCTTAGAAAACACTCAATTATTGGAGCATAATCAAAGAAGGCAAGTATTTCTTGAACTATTTGTATTCGCAAATGAGGCATTCGGAAATGGGTTGTCCAATGGTAGTGTCTCTATTCGTTTTTTACCAATGAACACCTCTAACCCACTCTACATTAATGAACCCATTGCGGCCTCATCGTATTATATAATTCCAGAATTTTCGGAGGGTTTCAGTGAAATATCAGATTGTGTATTATCTCAAATGATTAATGGTCGCAAAAACCCCTATTTTGAGGTTGGAAGTTATCCAACGAAGCAAAATATTCTGAATAATTCACTTAGGTTTTCACACTTAGATTTTTATCTGAATTTGAACTCATTTAATACTAATACTGATTTAAACCAAAGTACTATTGCTACTAATCAAATTGATTTGTACTCTGTGGCTTTAAGGGAACTGCTGATTTCTCTCGGGCTGAATAGTATGCTGCAAGAGAACGGCACAAGCTTATCACCAAATCAGAATCAATATTCCAGACTTGATGAGCAATTAAAATTCGGATCGGAGAAATTTCTAGTTTATAATTCCTCAACTAAAAAGTATGTTTTAAATCCAAATATAAATTTTAATTCTATATTTAATTTCTCAAATCCAAATTGTGATTCCCTCTTATCCTGCAGCCTAAGCCCTTCAATTTCAGACTCAATCATCAAATTAAGTATATCCAGTTGCTTTAGGATTGGTTACGAGTATACCTTTATTAACGGCAGTTGTGATTCTACTCCTTCAATCTTAGAAAGAAGCTGGCTTTATGGCTCGGTTAGAAGAGTGCCCAGCTTTAATGATATAAAGTTAATTGAATCCATCGGATATAAAATTAATGGCTGTTTTGGTCGTCAAGAAATGTTATCCAGTTTTTGCAATAATACCTTGCCAGAACTCACTGTAAAGGCAGTAACTCTTTCAGGAATTAGTGAATTCAGTTCTTATGAATATGTGATTAAGGACTCCAATGCTTCGATTTCATACGAAAGCTTTGTTGACGACTTTCTTAGTTTGGAAAGTTTGGAAATTTCAGACTTTCGGGGAGCGAATAACACGATAAGTGCTAGTAATAATGCACTTGCTATAAGTTTTGCAAATGAAGGACAGCAGATCATAAGGATAAGAACGAAACATAACAACACTCACTTTTCGACTTCTTATTTAGTTCTTAGGTTTAGAGGAGGCGGAGGTGGTTGTTTCGAAAATTGTAATCTAGTCGGAAATAGCTCATTCGAAAACATAGCTAGTCTAATAACATGCGGCAATATATTTCCTTTTGGCGGTCATGTTGATTTAGAATGCTGGGGATCTTATGGTTCTACAACAGCAGATCTCTTTACTATAACTTGTCCTGAAACACAGTTTGACTTTTTAAGGAACAATCAAGGAAGTTTTGATGACAGTGATATTCCATTCAACACTCAACCCTTTAGTAATTCTGTCCTTCACATGCATTCGAGACGAGTCGCCCCCTCTAATTCTAGTAATGGAATAATGGCCGAAGAAGCGGCTCAAAGTGAACTTGCAACGGAACTAGTCCCTGGTAATACGTATGAAATTAGTTTACGCGTTTTACGGAGACCAAATCTCGGAATACCCGTATTAAGAATATTTTTTAGAACAGGAGAATTTGTAGGAACGGGAAACGATTTTCTAGTAAATGCCAATGAACCTGGATTATTTCATGTCTTCAATAGTCCCATTGAGGAGGATTCTTGGCAAACTATTACATTTCAATTTGAGTGCACTGTACCTGGGCTTGATTACATAGTTCTTCATAACGAAGGAAGTGGCCCATTATCCGAACTATCAATAGAATCATTTAGATCTTTATTTGTTGATAATATAAGACTAAGCGAAGTTCCCAACGCCACTTTCAATATTCCTCAAGAATTTTCATGTGGCTCGCTTATTTCTTCCCTTCAAAATTTTGCAACACCTGCAGGTGGTGTGGTTTCCGGTCCAGGTGTTTTGGGAACTACGAATTTTACATTCTCACCTAGTTTAGCGGGGGTAGGCACGCATACTTTAACATACACGGTCACAACTGCCGATGGATGCGTATTGACCGCTTTTGATGAAGTTACGGTGCATCAGACTATCAACTTTAATAATGCAGTAGTAAATCCAACATGCGGTCAAGCATGTAATGGATCCATCACGCTCAACCCTTCCTTGAGCGCTCCAGCCACTGTTACATATTCATGGACGGGTCCGAGCATCAACTCAGGAAATCAAAACTTGATCAACCTCACCAATCTGTGTGCAGGGACATACACCGTAACCGCAACAATCAATGGTGTATGTACAAGTACACATTCCTTTCCAATTACAAGCGCTCCAACACCAACCGCCTCAGCTACCACAAATATCGATTTATGTTCCGCCAACGGCTGCAATAATTCAATCTTGGTAACTACAAATAGCCCTAATAACACTATAAGTTGGGTGGGTAATGTGTCAGGCTTTAATCCAACCAACCTTTGTCCTGGAAGCTATACTGCTACCGTAACAAGCCCACAAGGCTGCTCGGTTCAAGTTCCGGTGACTATTAATTTCACAGCTGGACCAAATCTAACGGTTTCAAATACGCAAACGCTTAATTTAAGTAATTTAAGTTACACGAATATAACAGTAGCCTCAGGAGGTTTTCTAACAATTACAACCACAGGAACTAGCACATTAACTATAGGAGCTATGATTGATGTTCAGTCTGGTGGTAGACTAAGAATAAATAATGCGCAAATAAGGTTTCTTCAGCCTGCAATGTTGAGAGTGCGCCAGGGAGGAAGAGTGGAGATAATAGGTGGACGACTTTCAGCGTTTTGTCCAGGCACATTTTGGCATGGAATCGAAGTCTGGGGAACTCCAAATAACTCACACATCGCAGTTGAGCAGAGTATGACAAGTTTTTCTAGTCCTGATTTTGATGGAAACGATCAGCAAGGAGGCCTTCGAATAATAAGCAATGCAACCATAGAATTCGCTCAAATCGGAGTTCGGTTATTTTCAGGAAATTTCCTGATGTTTGGAAATCAAACAAATTCCGGTGGTTACATCACAACGGATAAAGCTATATTCAGAAACAATCACAGGGATATAGTAGGTAATACATTTAATGAGGATAATAAAAGTAAAATACGAAGAACAGTATTTTTATTAAACAATAATAGCATAACCCAAATCAGTGCTCTAGAACCTCGAGTAATCCTAAGAAATTCTCGTGGCGTCAGGTTTGAGGGCTGCCTTTGGTCGAATTCAAATACGAATTTTTTCAATGCAAATGCTACTCAAATCGGAAGGCTAACTGGACTGCTTTTAATGGGGGCATCTTGTACTCTCGATCAACACATCATTTTTCAAAACATTACCAAAAACAGATTTGAAGGATTTATTTACGGAGTGCAAAGCGCAGGAACTAGCCCAAATGCAGACGCAACCATTATCCAATACAGCGATTTCAGATGTTACAGGGGCATTTATGGAACAAATTGGGAGGACAATAGCACTGTCAGATATTGTGAGTTTTATAACCTAAATACAGCTCCTTCCGTTTCCATCGAGGTACCGCCTGCTTTTGTAAACCAAAACTCTAACAACCCTTGGGTGAACAGCTTTGTCACAACTAATTCTGACCCTATACCTACAAATGCAGGGCCAGCGTACGGTCTATATTTGAATGCCTGTTTATCGACAGTAGTAGAATTCAATCGCTTCGAATTAGCCAGCTCCTTCGAAGCAAACCAACGTGTGGGTATGTATGTGAACAACTGCGGTGCTGCTTTGATAAGAGTTCACAACAATCGCTTTAACAGCAATACATTTGGTATGCGGAGTTTTAATGTGAATAGAAATACTAGCTTTATAGACCTTGATGGAACGGTTCTTTCGTGCAATGCATTTAATACGAATCGCCGACACCTCGAAATCAACTCAAACGATATCAACCCGAACGCTGGTATAAACAGCAATATGTTTATCGATTTTAACACTAGTCTATCGAATTTATTTCAGCCCAACCCGAACAACGTCGTAAGCTTCGCTCGTAGAATTTTAGCTACCAACGTGGGATCACACTTCCTTGGAAGTAGAATTTCTACTGAACTCTTGGGCAATACTTCTGAAATACAAATTGGCTCAACAGTTTTCAATGTTGCTTTGGGTAATCCAAATTGTGGGTCTGCTTTATATAATCCTACGAGAGAAGAGCTCAAACAACAGTTTTTAACCAAAGAGCAAGAATTTTTGAACTTTAAAGACAATGGACAAACAGAATATTATACCAATCAGATCGAAAGCATAAATTCCATTAACCTTGTCATGCGATTTAATGAATTAATGGATTTGAGTCCTGCTATCAGCACCGAAAACATTCTTGAAATACTTGAAAAAGAACAGGAAATCCCTCGCTCGATGTTGCTTTCTATTCTTCTGAACAACATTTCGTCCGTTAAAAATGGCGACGTGCTTAGTAAACTTGAAGCGCTAGAGGAACCACTTACCACCTGGGAAAAAGACTCAATAAACGCAGCTCTCGCTACGTTTGATGCAAAAGAAATCTTACAGCAAGAGCTTCAACAACATTCGTTGGCTTATCACCAAAAACTATTTGAAGATTACTACGCAGTAAGAATGGACAGCACAATCGCTAATAAAGATTCGGTTCTTCAAATATTGAAAGAGGAAATGAGACAACTCAATCCATTAAGAAGTCAACTTTTAGAGGGTATGAAGAATTGGGATTGGAATAATTTAAACTCCACCATTGAAGCAATGCTTTCCAACACCAAGGAAGACACTCATGAACATAAAGATTTATTGCTGCTAGCTGACTTGGTAAATCAAGCACAATTAAAACAAATTGATTTGGACTCTGTAGTATCCAATTACGACGGATTCGCCCGAAATTATATTTCGACAGAGTTTCCCCTAACTTACAAAATGGCCATTAGTTTAAATGATGCGCTTGACTCAATATCTTATCATGGAGATCTTGAGTATGATGATCAACCAAGAGAGCTGCGATCACAAAACTCTTCAATACTGAGAAAAAACGTTGAACATGAATTTATGATTTTCCCAAATCCCGCATCAGATTTTGTCCGTGTGGTGTCAGAAAATATTGATTTTTCGCAGTGTGTCTTCAAAATCTTGGATGTTACTGGAAGATCTTTTCCTATTCATATTATTTCAAGGGGTGAAAAAGACTGCGTTATAGACCTCGAGTCTTACGCCAACGGTACCTACTTTATAGAACTATCCTCTCCAAACTTCAATACTTCGAAATCTATAATTATAACTCGATGAAAGCGCCTACTTTCCTTTTCTTCTATTTTTTTTCAGGTCTTCTTGGCTTTTCACAGTTCAACAACATGTATTTGAATGACATTCCTTACTACGGGATATGTTTTGGAGTTAAGGAAAATGTGCTATCATCGGAGTACTATTTACCTGTAGGATATTCAAATGCAGAAGGAACTAACCACAATTTTGGATATCTTAAAATCAATCAAAATGGGTTATTGAATGAGCTAAAACAGAGCTTCGAACAACCTTCTTCTGGCATGACAACAGTAAGACAAGCTTTTCTACAAACAGCAGATAACAAGTTTATTCTCTTGGTTACGGATTATACCTCAGGCATATCCGTTTATAAACTTGATAATAATCTGGATACCATTTGGACAATTACGGACGGGGCCTTTAATGGGATCGTCAATTGGGGAGGGACAGAACTATTCAACGGTGATTTTATTACTGCAAATATTCAGGGCTCCTCTTCAACAGATACTCTGAAAATGCAACGCTACTCTCCGGATGGTGTGCTATTGCAGAACTTTGATATCAATTTGAATTTTGACTTTTTATACCCTACCACATTCATTGCGCAAGACTCGTTAGTGTACATCAGTTTCCATGACCTTGTTATAGGAGAACATAGAAGAAATCATATCGTCTGCTACAACGCGTTTACAGGTGATGAACTCTGGGAAACTAATCAACTTGAAGATGAAAATGAATTAGGTTATTCTACCGGGTATATGTGTGTCACCATCAATGGAACATTAAAACACGTATTCTTCAAACAAGTAGAACTGGCCTTTCCAGGTGACCCAACTTCTTCGTCTTACGTATATCTTACCGTCGTTGATGTTGACTATGAAACGGGCGCATTGACCAATGAGGCGATCATTAGCAATTTAGAGTACGCGTCATATGTGGTGGATGTTGCCGCCACCAACGATGGGGGATTTGTGGTATTGAGTAAAAGTTATGATCAATGCTTGGATGAAGCTTACTTTTGGACTATTGTTAAAATAAGCGAGGCCATGGAACTCGAATGGCGACATCAGTACTTTCAACCCATAGAATTTATTGGTGGCAATGGTTCACGGCTGTACGATATTGAAACAACTAGCGATGATTGCATCATAGCAGCAGGCACCGCTTGGGGCGTTAGCATTGCAAACGAGTATCTCCAACTCCCCTGGGTCCTAAAAATCGACGCGTGTGGCAATGAGATTGTAACCGATTGTTCGCTTAGCGGCTTGAGTGAACTTTCGGGGAGGAACAAAATTTCTATCTATCCGAATCCCGCGCGGGATCGCGTTTTCCTTAAAGCAGAAAACGCGATTCAACGCGCGATGATTTTTGATATGAATGGTAAAATGGTTCACGATGAAATCTTCAGCGGCGCACAAGAACAAACCCTCTTCATCGATCACCTCCCCCAAGGCCTATACCTCGTCACCGCCATCGACAATAAAGGCGTGAGGAGCAGCAGTAAGGTGGTGGTGGAGAAATAGGGACGGAGGGAAGAATGAGTAGGAAGTAGGAAGTAGGAGTAGGAAATAGGGAATAGGAAATAGGGAATAGGAAATAGGGGTAGGGAATTTGGAGATTGGAGATTGGAATTTGGAATTTAGAACTTGGAATTATGAATTCCGAATTCAGAATTCAGAATGGAGAATTCAGAATTGAGATTTGCGCCGCATATCGACTCCGTAGGAGTCTAATGTTTGTAAGATCATGAAGCGCTGACGCTCTCCCCGACTCCGTAGGAGTCGCACAGAAAGGGGTCTGGTGCTGATTTTATGTAAGACGGTGATGAAACTGTAGTCTTTTGAATTATATTAGTACCACTCTTTCCACAAAAAAAGAACTTAAATGATTTTCCAAAAAACACGATATCGGAACCGGAGCGTTTTCTCTACCATTCATTATCTCCAGATGATAAGAAAATTAATATTCTTTTCCTTTTTCATTCTTGAGTTGCAAGTGAGCAGCCAGTTCAACAATATATATTCTAGTAATCAAATGGCGGTTGGAACATCCATTGCCATTGAGGAAAATAATTCTACTGGTCAATATGTTGTTCCAATTCTCTTTTTCAACCCCGAATTACAAATGAATTGTCTTGGAATGCTGAATGTTTCATCCGAAGGATTATTTGATAGTTTAAACATTCTAAGTTCATACTCCTCATTTGATTTCTATACTTCCGGTCAAAGCTTCATTAAAACTACAGGTGGTGATTATTTCTTTGGAGGACATTTTGATGACAGTTTATTTCTTCAACGGTTAGACCATAATCTCGATACAATATGGAGTAATTCGCAGTTCGCTGCACCTTCCCATTTCTGGGGAGGAGGGGAACTTTCCAACGGAGACTTAGTTTTTGGATTAGCTGTGCAAAATCCACCTTCATATAATACATTGAGAATTAATCGCTACTCTGAAACGGGAGAGTTTCTTAATTTCTTCAATATCGAACTCGATTACGATTTTAGTTCGCCCACTTCTTTCATCATTGATGACTCTCTGCTATATGTTAGTTTCTCGCGGCTTTTAATTGGCTCACATCGCAGAAATTATATTGTATGCTACAATGCTATTACAGGCGAGGA
>JBKCOM010000075.1:0-7072 GCA_046309775.1 Flavobacteriales bacterium | reverse complement strand
TTATTTGACTAAAGATCGGCTGTCCGGAAAAAAGTGCATTTTTGCCCATGGTATTTGTGTTTGTCGTAAAGCAAAAATACCAAACAAAAAAGCGAGCTGAATCGTCAGCTCGCTTTTATTTTTCCCGGACACTAGTGATTCCGAATTCTGAATTCCGAATCCCGAATTGTGAATTCCGAATTCCAAATTCCAAACTCCATCCTCCAAATTCCAACCTCTAGTTCTTCACCATCCCCCGACTGCTGCTTGCACCATTACTTCCCTGTAACACCACGTGATACATTCCTTGTGGCAGTCTGTCAAGGCTGATGCGCTCTTGAATGGCGTTGCTCATTCCTGTTTGAACAAGTGCTCCTGAGGAACTGAAGATGTGATAGCGGACGGCGCTATTGTCTTCACGAGCGATCGTAATTTCATCATTCGCAGGATTCGGATATATTGTCCAATTCAATTCAGATTTTATCTCACTTAATCCAACCCCGCCTGCGTTCGACCAAACACCTCCACCGTTAGTGCTCACTACGAAATTGTCAAGACCACTTCCGTTAAACATAGTGATATCATGCGGTACTACTCCTAACTCTGGAGCCGCCGTCCAATCGCCGTTTTGATTCATAGTATAGATATATCGTGGATTGATGACTGTATCATCCAATGGTACGTTTTGACAAACGATTGTATTGCCTACATTGGTCATTGCAACAGGATTTATTTTACCATCCGCATGCGTTGGGAAGGCACCATTCACCTGTGTCCATGTCAATCCGCCATCAGTGCTTTCATGTATGCGCTTGCCCGACCAATGGTTTTCAACAGCTACGATGCGATTGTCCCAGCCACTAAAATTGGTAAGATTAAAGCCTGGTTGCACAAATGTCCACGTTTGTCCATTATCATTTGAGATCGCATGACCGGAATTGGTAGAGAGTATAAGCCTCGATCCTACACGATGCAATACGCTCACTGAATAGGATGATGGCAAGGTACTTCCGGGCGCTGCGCTAACAGTTGCTTGCTGCCAAGTCGCTCCATCATCATTACTATAATAATAAGAAATCACAAACCACTGACTGCATATTACGATTTGAGGATTGAAACTATAGAATATCGCGGGGTTACTCCCATTGAATGATGCCGTATTGAGTGCATTCCACGTAGCGCCACCATCTGAGGTGTAGATTACTCCTGGAGCATTGTTTACGATGGAATGAGATAAATAAAGTGTATTTCCATCAATGGTGGCGTAAGTGACATTACCCCATGCTGTGGTGCTTGATGGAAGCGTAACACTGCTCCAAGTTTCACCATTGTTGGTAGATACAGAAATATTATTTCCCGATCCAGCATAGATATAGTCTTGGCCTTGAAGCACCCATCCAACGTTTCCACCAATGATGGGCGGTGCGAAGGTGGTGCCGCTGCTGATATCAAAACAACGAGGACCTGCATTGGTAGCGATCCAGAGTTTATCACCCACAATATCGAAGGTCGCGCCATATCCGGGTTGCGACACTGCCAAGTATTGCTCCCATGTTTCACCGTCATCTAAACTTCTAAAAAGTCCATTGTAACAGTATGCATAGAAAACACCGTCGATGTATTCTAGGTCACTGATGATGGAAAGAGCGGCCGATACGCTTACCCATGTATTCCCGTTGTCTGTCGTATATTTCAACGCTTGATTGCCTGCAGATGATGTACCAGCATAAGTGCGATCTCCTATCTGAACAAAATCTCTGGCGCTAATTCCGAATCCGATATGTGGATCGGTGGCGCATTCTGTCCACGTAGCGCCGTTATCATCTGAATATCCAGTATAATTATATGCACCCACCCACAATCTTCCATTCACATTCGCAAGTCCTTCTCCACTGCCCGGTGTAAGGGTAGGGTAGGACTGCCACGTGAGGCCGAGGTCGTTAGAATAGCGGTATAAATTGGTTCCCCAAATTATGAAGGTATCATCTTTCACAATTCCTCCAGTTACTACTGCGGCAGGAAATCCAGAGATATCTGGTGTTCCTGTCCAAGAGGAAGTCCAAGTATTTCCCATATCCGTAGAGCGATAGATCCGATCCGCTTGATTGGTGGCGCAAATGAATACATCGCCAATACGCAAGACAAGTCTTGGATCGATACCGAAGTTTGTATCATCGAAAGATTCATCAATAGCAACTTCAATAAACGAATCACCGCCATCAGTTGATTTGTAAAAACGAGAACTTTGAGCAACAAACACCACTTCATCATCGGCATAAACGCAGTATGAAATACCTGATGCCAACGGTCCATTTGTTTGTGTGAGTTGCGCACTGAGTGCGAGGTTTAGCACGATTGCAAAAAGTGTAATGAATAGTTTTTTCATGACCTTATATTTTGAGCAAAGGTCAATTTCACAAGCAAGCTTTTTCTACGGTGTTTTACGTAGATTCAGTATTCACAAGATTTATTGTATTTATTTTATAAACAATAATTTAGCGAAATCTTCAAATCAAATTTTGAACTCTGTTATGCAATAGTTCTTTGTATTGGCGACCTATTGGAATATGAGTTCCTGATTTCATAATTAGTGCAGAGCTGCGAATTTCTTCTATCATTTCAAGATTGATTATAAAGGAACGATGAATACGACAGAACTGCTCAATTGGTAGTTGCTTATCCAGCCAAAAAATCAAAGGTCCCTGTGTTAAAAATCTTTTTTCTTTAAGATGTATTCTTACGTAATTCCCTACTCCTTCGATAAACTCTATTTCGGAGGAATTTATCCGGTGAGGAACACCATCAATCTTAACTTCAATAGAAAGTGGGTAATTTGGGGATTTTGAAGTGGAATTGCTTATTGTAAGTACTTTATTGAATGCCTTAAGGAATCGCGGGAAGGATATTGGTTTTAATAGATAATCGATTACATTTAAGTCATAACCCTCAATGGCATATTCACTGTGAGCCGTTGTCAGAATAGCTTTTGGTGGATGGTCGAGATTTCTTAGCAGATCTAATCCCGACAATTCAGGCATGTTTATATCAAGAAAGATTAAATCGATTTTTTCTTTTATGATAATATTGTAGGCTTCTATTCCACTGAAACATTGGCCAACTAGTAATGCTTTATCTATTTTATTCAGATGACTTTTTATCACTTCATGAGCGAATGCTTCATCATCAATTATTAAACATCGGAGCTGTGATTCTTTTGGTTTATCCATGGGATAGCTGTAACTCAAGTGATACGATATATGTGTTTTGACTTTCCGAGTATTTTAATATGTGTTTTTGGGGATACTGCAGCTCTAGCCTTTGTTTGGTATTTATTAGACCGCTTTTTGTTCCTGCTGATTTTTCTCTAAGTTCAGGGTGAAACGAATTGACACATTCAAAGACGAGATGTGTTTTATTTAGATTGATTTTAATATCAACAAATGGCTGGTGGAGGTGGTTAGAAAATTTGAACGCATTTTCAATAAAGGGAAAAAGTATCATTGGCGCAATGGTAATGAAGTTTGGCGAATCCGTAGTTTTTAGATTAACCTCTCCTCTATGCGCAAGTTTGAATTTCTCGTAGCTCACAAATTTTTCTATAAACATGAGCTCTTCCTTGAGGGCAACTCTGTCTCTTTTGCTCCCATCTACCTGATACCTCAATAAGTCGGATAGCATTAATAGAAAATCGGATATTTTTTCCGGCTGACTGATGCTAACACCATAAAGGTTGTTAAGTGCGTTGAATAAGAAGTGAGGATTGAGTTGTGATTTTAGTAGCGCCAACTCCTGTTGGGTATTGGTAAGATTATTCTTCAAGTTCCACTGCCGCAGTAGGACCGACTGGTAAAACATATACAAGCCAAAACCGAGTATTATCAGGCAAAAGCTACCGAATGATGTATAAATACAATTTGAAAGCGAATAGGGATTCCCGAATTCATTTGCAATGGTCCAAACTAGGGCTGAAGCAATGATGAAAAGGAAGTATTGGAGGTAAAACCTATTTTTAAGGAGGCGTTCATAGAGCACTCTGTTATGCACAAAACATAGAATGTAGGTAAGGCTATAGAACTTTAAGAACCCTAGGAGAAAATATGGATTTTCTTCCAATAGCTCTTGTAATCCAATGAAATTGACAGCTGCTATCAATATACCGATGGATACATAGGTAAAAATGTTTCTTAAAAGGATATTGCCGTAAAACCATGTGGTCATGCAGTAAACATAAAAATTGAATGGTCAAATCTTGCTCAGAAATGACGAGCGGCGTTAGTCATTTTTTGTCGGTTTATAAATGAATAATTTATAGCGAGGAGAAAAACTCCCTAGTCTTGCGATGCTTTAGTGACATCGTCAATTTTAGAAATAGAAAATTAGCAAGAAATAACGCTTTAAGTAAAATGAAAAGAGTGAAATGGTTTTTAATCCTGGGATTTTCAGTGTGTCTGTTAACCACGCGTTTGTTTGCAATGACGATGCTGGACGAGCCATTTCTAGGTTTTTCAATAGAAGGTTTATTTAACAATGAATCCGCTAAGGATTCTTTAGATTCACAGAGTAAAGTAGTATTGAAGACTATTGTGAAGCCAATTAGAACTGTGAATGAACCGGGCTCCGAAGACCAGTACATTTTCTTGAAGGATCGCCTTCGAAATGTTGAGGTATTCGGTATTGGAGAGGCAACTCATGGTTCTAAGGAATTTTTTCAAATAAAATCAGATTATTTTATGTATTTGGTGAAAGAGCACAGCGTTAGATTGTTCGGTATAGAGGCGAATTTTGCCGCGTGTTATGATATTAATAAGTATGTCTTATATGGTGATGGTGATGCAAAGGATGCACTTATGAAAAATGGGTATTGGGTGTGGAAATCTCAAGAGGTGCTGGACTTTATAGAATGGATGAGGTTTTATAATTCTAATGCCCACGACTCATTAAAGCTACAGTTTTATGGTTATGATATGCAAAACGCTAGTTCTGGAGTGGAATGGTTGGAAAAGTACTTTTTGAGAGCTGGTGCTGGATTGAATGCGGAAATCCTAATCTCTAAGTTTGACGAAAACGTCGATGAGCTCAGGAAGTTTAGACCAGAGCAATTGGACTCATTAAGAACGGATGGTTTTGCTAGAATGGATTCCATTCACAATATCCTTCTGAAGAACAAGGCTGCCTTATTAAAGTCAGATTCTGTAGATTTTTATTTTGCTCAGCAAGTAGTAGAGACGATTAAACAGAAATTATCTTATTTTAGAATAGAAGATTTCAATAGAGCTTATTCATATAGAGACAGCAGCATGGCTGAAAATATTCGTTGGATACGCAATGTTAATGGTGGGGGTAAGATTATGCTTTGGGCGCATAATGGACATATTGGAAAGGGTAGTTTTTCGGATGATTTTAAATCCGGTAATTGGATGGGAACTCATCTCAAGAACCTTTACGGCAAAGCTTATTTCAATATAGGTTTTAGCTTTAATGAGGGCGGTTTTTGCGCTCATAGTCCCGAATCGTCCAATATTTTTTACTTGATGTATAGTTTTACAAAGAGTGTCTTCAAGGACGAGCCATGGCCCATCAATGAAAACTTTGTCGAGCCTTATAAGAAAAGCATCCTAACTCAAACATTTTCCCAATTAGGAAGTCCAATTTTCTTTCTGGATTTTGAAAAGCTAAGTGAGCATCAAAATATTCTTTCTTTCGTGAATAAAGAATATCCCCATTATGAGGCTGGCGCTGTCTATATCAAAGAGAATTCGGCACTATGGACGACAAATCTATACGAACTTTTTGATGCAATAATTTATATTGATAAAGTGATGCCGGCAAAAAATTTTAGACTCGGGAGTTACGATTAATTACTTTACAGAAAAAGAGCATTTAAATAGTGAAGTGATATCATTTGTCGAACAATTCCGATGAGTCAAAATCATGGAAATGTGTCGTAGGGGTATTTATCGGGGACATTCATCATATTTTTCCAACGCTCATCATAATTCTTTCAATTCCAGTATGAAAGAGTTTTAGCTTTGTAAAAAATTACAACATGTCTCGTTATTGGATTTTTCAGATTATAGGTTGGATAGGGATGATCTTCGTGGAGCAGTTTAACTATGGCGTTGCTGTACGTTGGAACTATGATTGGAAATTCGTGGGATATTTTATGGCGTATCCAATTTTCGGTTTGCTATTGAGTCACTGCTTGCGATACATTCTAAAGAGAAAAAATGTTTTTTCGAATTCTCAAGGCAAGATCATTTTTATTGGTATGCTTTCCTTTATTGGATGGACTTCGGTAATGGCATTGCTCGTTCAAATGCCGGAGTTTTTCTTGGATCGTGAGGTATTTTACAAAACAAATACTCCTCTTTTTTTCACATTGAATGTCGTGAATTTGAGCCGCTACACTATCGTGTGGATTACCATTTATTTTTTCTACCAAATTCTAGTGAAATCATCTCAATTAGAAATTGAAAAAATAGAATTGGATAATGACAAGAAAGTCACGGAATTAAAACTTTTGCGCACGCAGCTGAATCCACATTTTTTATTCAATGCGCTAAATAGTATAAAAGCTCTGGTTTTGGTGGATCCAAGGGCGGCGAGGGAAGGCATCGTTAAGTTGAGTGAAATTCTCCGCTTTTCGTTGTCTTCCTCTTCCCGAGATGCAGTGTCGGTGAGCGAAGAGCTAGAGATGGTGCAGCAATATTTACAAGTCGAAAAACTGCGCTTCGGCAGTCGATTTTCTTATTATATCTCAAAAGAAGCCGAAAGTGAAGACATAAAAATTCCCGTGGGAATTATTCTCACTCTTGTTGAAAATGGCATTAAACACGGAGTATCAAAACGCAATGGCGATAGTGAGATTCATCTTATTGTAAAATGTACAAAAAGGTACCTTTCTGTAGAGGTGAAAAATTCCGGCTCCATTGTAAAAGATGAATCAGGATTGGGCATTGGATTGCAATTTGTGAAAAAGAGGCTAAAAGCTTTCTACAATCAGGTAGAAATTGAATTGCAAGAGGTAGGTGAAATGGTATCTGTAAATGTAATGGCAAAGGTATGACGAAGCAACGCGTATTCATAGTAGATG